>PMMJ01000495.1 GCA_003162255.1 Acidobacteriaceae bacterium
TCGCAGGTCCGTTTCAGCTGGCAGGTTAGACAGTCGCTGGGAATCGCGAAACGGCGGGGCCCACCCATGGCAAACTCCTCTTGCTCGACATGACTTGGCTGGCTGAGTCTTCCGCCGGGGAAGCGGAATGCGCCAAACGCAAGAGAGGGCACACCAGTTGCCACATGCTCGGGGTGGACTAAGTGGATGTAACTTCAATGCTTAGGACGGTTTTGAACAGGCAGTGCACTAAAGAGGGTGCCGCTGCGTTGGCCGGGCTGCCGACAGTTTGGCCGAGACCGCTCTCCTAGTCTCTTACTGCTGGGCGAATATCACCGACGGATTTGTAACCGCCTTATCCACGTCAATCATTTCGAAGTGGGACGGATCGGTCGCATAGATGACATAGCTGGCCACCGGCGCAGTCAGAGTGACCGTGCCATCGCCCGTACCCAAAAGCGTGTATGCCCCGGTCAGCGTTACTCCCGCGGGATTGGCAGCATCGTACTGCAAGCCGTTGATGCACTGGGCGGTGCAGGTACCCGTGTTTACCCAGGTGAGCAGCAGATTGTCCGCAATCGGATCGACGTGTGTAGTAGCGCTGGAAGCAGTGGTGGCAGCATACGTACCTGTGATCATCGAGGGAGTGTAAAGGCCCCCTGGCTCGTTCTTCTGGGGCAGCATGGTTCCCGTCATCACCGACATACTGGACGTACCGGATTGTTCGAGCAGAAAACCACGGTTGGCGCCGCTCGCATAAAGGATGAACTGCATTGGAGTCGGCGGATTTGCGGCCGGATTTCCCAAAAGATTCACGGAGTAACGTCCGCAGTTGCTGCAGCCGGCGGCAGAGTACGTGTACCCGGTTCCAAAGGATTGCGCGGGGCCTGTAATTGTGCCGGCATCATTCTGATCGTGTGTTCCGCTAATGTTGCCCGCGCCGTCGGTGGTGGCGAGAGTCAGCGCGACGTTGCTGTTTGTGCCCGTGGTGCCGTCCACACCTGTCAGATTCACCACGGTGTTGCCTTTGAGGGCAGCGTTGCTGTAAGTCTGCGTGGAATCCTGAAGGATAACGGTTCCCGACAGAGCCGGGTGAGCGGCATCGAATGTCGTAGCGATCGCATACAGGGTTAGCGGAGTGGCGGCGCTCTTCGTCCCGGAGACTCCGTACAGCGCGAACGTGTAAGTCTGGTTGTTCGCGGTCAGACTCAGAGTTCCGACCCCGTTCGACATGGTATAGCTGCCGGTAACGGCGAGCGGCGTTCCGTTCGTGCCACCGGCATTGTCGTTGGTATCGAGCAGGCCACCCGCTATACCGCCATTCCCGTCCATGGGCAAAAGACCGGCATATCCGACTCGCTTGCCGCTAAGATCGACACCAGAAAATCCGAAAACAAACGCGCCATTCAGCGCGGTTAAGTCTTTGAACGCGGTCAAGGTTACCGGTTCGATCACGCCCGAGCCGTGGGAGTCGGTTCCGTCCTGAGTGGACTCGATGATACCGATGTCGCCGCCGGCATCGAGCACCATGGTGTAGGTGTGCGATGCCGGGCCGGAGGCATTCAGAGTGAGCGTCCCTTGATTATTAGATTTCACTGTGTACGAACTGGTTGAGGCGTTAATGACCCGGTGAACCGGGCCCGCAGTCGTCAACTCATCCTCAACTCCGGATTGGAGCGTGCCGTCGCCATTGGACACGAACGAGCCCGTTACCGCGATTGCTCCGGTGGCGTCAAAGCCCGCGGAGCGGAATGCGTAGGTGCCGGAAGGAAGCCGGGAACCGACGACCGTCACCTTGGCATTGGCCACGCCGTCGGCAGGGTCGAGCGTCGAAGTCGCCTGGACGGTGAACTTTCCGCTAGGAACAGAAGGGGGAGCCGTGTACAGACCGTTGGTATCGATGGTCCCGCAGGCGGACGTACAGCTGGCGATTGACCAGGTGAAATTCTGAGGCGCGTCGTCGGGGATGGCGACGGCCGTGAACTGTTGGGTGAATCCGACGCCAACATTGACTGGGCTGGGCGTAAGCTGCACCGAAATAGCCAGAACGCTGATCGTGACAGCGTCCGACTTGGTAGTGTCAGCTTGCGAGGTCGCCGTGACCGTGATCTTCGGCGTCGCCGGGGCGGTCGAGGGAGCCGTGTACTTGCCAGTGCTGTCGATGCTTCCGCAAAGAGCCGCATTATTAGTGCAGTCGGTGCCGCCCTGGGTCAGGGTCCAGGTGACGGCTGTGTTGCTGGTCCCGGTTACCGTTGCGGTGAACTGCTCGACTTGCGTTACGTAGAAAACGTTCAAGCTCCCGGCATCGGTCACGCTGACGGCAACGCCGCTGCCCTCGCCGTTGCCGCCCTTCGCGCAACCGCCGGCCAGCGCAAGACTGAACAAAACCACCGCAAACATCAGATTCTTTGTCATAATCAAATCTCTTTGAACCAAGTCTCTTCGAGCCCTTTTCGTTGAACCAGCAGTCTTTTTGAACCCGCCCGCAGGGAATGCGTTGCCCGATGGAAAAGACGGCGTGTACCTGGGACTAATCCCAGTTCACGAGCAGCCATAAGGCCAAATTGTTATTCAAATCAGCAGGTTACAAATGTACCTGAATCCAAGGTACTTTGTCTGTGTGAGAAGGGAATGAACGCGGGCGGCAGCAGAACGGCCTGCGCAAGGAATTGCAACATCAGGTCCCGGGTCTTAGGTCTCATTTCCCAGGGAGTCTATACGGTCCTGACACCGAGACCTCATTCCCGCTTTGCCGTTTCCAGCAACGGACGCAACTGAGCCGCAGTGATGCCCAGCGTCCCCCCGGAGAAGCCGTCAATGTAGGCGGAGTTGATGCCCACGACTTCGCCGCTCTGGTTCAGCACTGGGCCGCCGCTGCCGCCCCGCGCCGTGGGTGCGTCATAGATCAGCTTGTCGCTGGTGACATCGCCGATGTGCCCGAACGTCGCCGAAGGCCGGATCAGCGATAACGCCGCCAGTTCGCCCGCCGTGTCGGCATCGTCGAAATGCGACGAAAGCCGCTCATACACGACCGCCGGCGACTTCGCCACCATCCCCGTGACTCCCATCGGATACGCCAGCACGCTCACCGACTCGCCCACATGCGGCAGCGTTTGTGACAGAACCAAAGGGCGCAGTTTCTTCGTGAAGACGGTTGCTTCGAGGCGCAGCACCGCCAAATCTGCATGCTCAGCCACCACCGCCGTCTCCAGCTTTACCGGAAGCGGTGAGCCGGGAAAATATGCCACCAGCTCTTCCAATACTGGCGATCCGCCATGCCGGAGGGCCGCCGCGACTTTGCGGTCTCCATACCAGGGTTCGGCGACATGGCGATTGGTGGCGAGCAGTCCGGGCGCTACTACAAAGCCCGTTCCCGAGACGCGAGCGCGAAAACTCTCGGCATGGCCAGACAGGTGATAGATCCCGTAGACATAAGCTACCGACTCTCGCGCATTGTCCAATGCCGCCGGCGAAAACGATTGCTGGCGTTCCAGATCGGCCACCTGGCTGGTGAGTTGGTGCACCTGCCGCTCCAGACCGGAGGTTTCCGGAGGAGCGTAGTAGTGCGCCATGACGCCGGCGCCCGCCAGCGCCAGCACGCCCAGCACACCCTGGACAAACCGCTGCCAGGTTTCAACCAGTTCGCCTTCCGGACTATCAGAATTGAACATGCGCCGCCAGGCCCGGCACGGAGGGAGATGTCCGGGTAGCCACTATCGTGACGCATTCGGGTCAAGGCGTGTAGGGTACAGAAGTCTGGTGGAACGCGACCAAAGGTAACTGAAGGGAGTGCGGTGCCGTCCCTTGCGGGACTTGATCTGTCTACTTCCGCCCTCCCGGCACTTACGTGTCGGGCTTTCCTGTTCTGCCGCTTCGCGGCTAGAGGTACCGTAGAGCCACTGTTTCGCTCGGCCTCAATTACGGCACTGACTCCAAGCTAGGGCACAGACTCGTAGAGAGACGCGGTTCTTGCGTCTCGGCACTGCCGCGCTGGCGGAGAGGGGGCTAGCCGGGTTTCTACTCGATCCCCAGCCGCTTGGCCATCTCTTCGTAGAGGAAGCCCTCGCCTGGACGATAGGGCTGGATCCATTCTCCATCAATCACAAACTGCGGGACCGCGCGCTTGCCGGCGTGTTTCACGACCTCGTCGGCGGCTCCCGGCGTGGCGGCGATGTTGATGTCGGTGTAGGGAAGATTGTGCTGGTCGAGGAAGCGCTTGGCCTCGCGGCAGTCCGGACACCCGGGGACGGAGTAGACGGTGATTTCCATTCGATACTTAGAGTTTCCATGGTTAGGAGTTTCGTGTCAAACCCGCTCCAGTTCGTGCACCGTCCGTTCGTTCTCCACATTGCCGGTGTTCAGCGTAGTGGCTGGCTCAAACAGAACGAGCCAACAATCTTCGTCCGCCACGGGACGATGCTCCACGCCGCGTGGCACCACGATGAACTCGCCCTCCTCAATCCATTCGTGGCGGTCGCGAAACTCCATGCGGAAGCGGCCTTTGACCACCAGGAACATCTCGTCCTCGTTCTCATGATGGTGAAAGACGAACTCGCTATTCAGCTTGACGAACTTGACGTGCTGTCCGTTGAGCTCGGCGGCGATCCGGGGCTTGTAGTATTCGGTGATCCTCGCGAATTTCTCGGCGATGTTAATTTTGGACATGGAATCCTCTAAGGCTGATTCGCGCTGCTGCCCCTCCAATGGATAGCGCAGCACGCGCGCGGGTCGCATGAATTGTTGGCGAACGAGTCAAAACCCTGCCGAGCTTCGCTCGGCTTGGANNCTGACGGCTGAATGCTGATTGCTGACGGCTGTCTAGAAGCCCGTCGACCCGACGCTTGGGTGTCCGCCTCGCAGCATCGTCCGTACGCCGCGTTTTGTATTCACGCGGGTGGTTGTGCTCCAGTCGACTTCATCCGTGCTGATTACTCCGCTTCCGCCACTGACGAGTTCGTAGCTGATGCGCCCTTCCTGATAGGTGTAATTGCCCACCTCCAGAACCATGCCTGACTTCAGCACGAATACAGGCACTCCCGGCGCTGCGCCACCTCCGCCGCCCACGGCATCCTTGGTAATGTAGCTGGCGTAGGCGACTTGCGGAATTTCCTCCGCCATCGGCTCGCTTGCTGCCGGTCTAACCTGGCGCACTGCCAGTTGAGGAGTGGCGTTGTTGCCTCCCGAATTGTAGGCGGAGCCCTGATAATAAGAATCGTTCTGCGGGCGCGGACCGCCAAAGAAATGCCAGTCGGGGCCGTTGGTCGCTTGAACCTGCGGGATCTGTACATCATCCATCAGGCGCAGNNGGCCAGAGCGGCGGCAGCATCCATTCGACGACGTCGCGCTTGGCGTGTCCTTTGCCGTCGATGTCGCCTTGTTTATCGACTTTGTAGCCACGGGTCGCGATGACTTTGGCGTCGAGTGGCATATCTCCGTTCGGCAGGCCGATGCGATCGAACATCAGCTTCATGTAGCCCTTGCCCCAGAAATGTCCTGGGTCCTGGGCCGATTCCAGATGGCCGACCAGGTAGCTTCCGCGCGGAAACGTCTGCTGGCCGAATTCCGTTACCGACTTCAGATGACAGAGCACAGGATCGCCGACGGCGACAGTCGCGGAGGAAAAGTTTGGTTCATTCATGGTGCAATGCAGAAGAGTACCGGCGGGCAGGACCATCTCCCGCGCACTGGCACTTAGGGTCAGGCTCAGAATGACTAAGCCCAGAAGAGACACTGCTAGGACTGCATACGAGCTGGACTTCATNNACGTCACCTCGGTCTCACGCCCCCTGGAATTTTTGGTACGTATTCCCAAGCAACCGCTTTGAGCCAGCCCCGATTGAGAGCAGTTAAACACAATTTCTGTGTTGTGGTCAATCGGACTTTCGGGGGCAGAGTGTGGTTTTTTTGCAACAGTGTGGAGCGTCAAATCGATTCCAGATAATTCAGTAAATAATTCATTAACCCAAGCATCGCTTAGGTTATAATTCTCCCGTGGGATCGCTTACGTTTGACGGCGTCCGCTTCGTCGTGCATTCGAACGATCATCCGCCGCGTCATGTTCACGGTTTCGCCGGGGAGACGGAAGCGATCGTGGATATTCGTCCCGACGGAAACGTCGCGCTGGCGAAGCGGAAAGACCCAGTTCGGCCCGCCGGTGCTAAGCGATCCGAAGTGAAGAAAATCTTGAACGTCGCGGCTTGGCACTTTGAAGAACTTGCGGAATTATGGGAGAAAATCCATGGCAACGGCTAAGCTTGCCCGGCAGAAAGTCGCCACACACAAGATCCTCACCACTGACGCCGAGATTGATCGCGCCATCGAGCGTGCCCGGCAGTTGAGGATGGAGCCGCTGGTGACCCAGGTGGAATATCGGCCGGGAACGGGATTGGACCTGTTCATTCTCAAGTTGACCGATGGCCGCCGATATGTTATTCCGCGCGAAGAGTTGCAGGGGATGCAGTCGGCGACAAGCGAGCAGCTTGCGCGGGTAGAGATTCTCGGCGGAGGAGCCGGCCTGCATTGGCCAGACCTCGACGCCGACTTTTATGTTCCCGGCTTNNAAGAAGAGGGCGGCTCGGGTGAATGGGTTGAAGGGTGGGCGGCCTCGGCGGAAAGAAATTGCTGCGGGCGATTAGCAAATTTAGGCACTGATCTATGATGCATCTAAAGCGAATCCATCATTCGCGAACAGTCTCCAGTCCGTTTGATAGTGTTCAAAATGGTCCAGCCAGCAGAAATCCGGTTTCCAAGAGAACACTTGCTCGTTGGCCTTGAGCATCATTAGGGTATTCAACCGGGCAATCAACATCTCATTTAAAGGGGCGACGGAAGTTTGTAGCCTCGTTCCGTAAAGCAAGACGTGACGGCTCAACGGATAGATGATTACTTCAGCATTCGCAAAGCCGACCATTTCTCTTTTCTCTCCCTCAAGCACAACTGGATTGTCAGAAGCAATAAAACTCCCTTTTTGACTGACATGCGCCCGCCAGTGCCTTGCTAAGAGCGAGGGAACGATCATGGTTGCGCTTTCAATTCCTTGCTGTATGTACCATTCATTGTCGCCGGATAGGGAACCCACAGTCGACCGTCTTTCTCTCCCGTGTCTGTGAAACCTGAGAGCCAGCACTTAGGGACGTAATGGTGCGCGCGGGTTCTGATTCCTTCGAGTCGGTCATCTGGTTTCTACTCTGCAGTTATAAGCTCGGAGGTCTATATAAGCACAAACAACAAAAGCCGCCAGTTTTCACTGACGGCTGATAGCTGATGGCTGAAAGCTGGTGTCTAGCTTTCGTAGAGCAGCACGCCTTCGGCTTTCTCTGCGTCTACCGGACGATAGTACAGCTTGTTGGACTCCAGGAAGACCTCGATGAACGCTGGCCGGGTGGTGATTGTGCCTTGGATCAGGGCCTCCGATAGCGGGTCTTCGATGTACTTCTGCAAGGCTCGGCGCAGCGGACGCGCTCCGTAGCTGCGGTCGGTTAGGGTCTGGTTCAGGATCCACTTCTTGGCTTCGTCGGCTACCGTTACTGTAATCGAGCGCTGGGCCAGGTTCTGGTTCAATTGGCTGACCATTAGTTCGAGAATCTGGATCAGGTCGGCTTCGCTTAGCGCCATGAACAGGATGATTTCATCCACGCGGTTCAGGAA
Source organism: Acidobacteriaceae bacterium (assembly GCA_003162255.1). Classification (GTDB taxonomy): domain Bacteria; phylum Acidobacteriota; class Terriglobia; order Terriglobales; family Acidobacteriaceae; genus Acidiflorens. Next base: position 7,627 of record PMMJ01000495.1, read on the forward strand.
TTCTGGATTGAAGGTGCGCTTGACCTCGCTCTTCACCAGGTCTTCGACCTTCTCGGAAACCATCTCGTCTTTCGACGACTGGAAGCCCAGGCCCTCGCGCTTCATCAGGTGCCTTGCCCCGATGTTCGAGGTCATGATGATGANNTGCAGCAGGATGTTGAAGACATCGGGGTGCGCCTTTTCGATTTCGTCCAGCAGGACGACCGAATAGGGAGCGCGCTTGACTCGTTCTGTCAGCTGGCCGCCCTCTTCGTAGCCTACGTATCCTGGAGGCGATCCGATCAGCTTCGAGACGGAGTGCTTCTCCATGAACTCCGACATATCGAAACGGACGAGAGCTTTGTCGCTGCCAAACATGAAACTGGCTAGGGTGCGAGCCACTTCGGTTTTGCCTACGCCGGTCGGTCCCAAGAACAGGAACGATCCGATCGGGCGGTTCGGGCTCTTCAACCCAGCGCGGGAGCGGCGGATGGCGCGGGCCAGGGCGCTGATGGCTTTGTCTTGCGAGATGATGCGCTTGTGCAGTTCTTCTTCAATGCGCAACAGCTTCTGCGTTTCTTCTTCCTTGATCGAGGTAATGGGAACGCCGGTCCAGCGGCTTACCACATCCTCGATGTCCTCCCGACCGACTACGCCGGTGGAGGATTCATCGAGGTGGTATTTTTCGCGAAGGGCGCGCAGGTTCTCGCGCTCCTTGCGTTCCTCGTCCGAGTAGAAGCGCGCCTTCTCGAACTCGTGGTTCGCGATAGCGTTCTCCATGCGATGGACGATGAACTTGATGCGCTTCTGGACTTCGGTCAATTCTTCCGGCAGCGAGGTCTGGCGCAGTTTCACGCGGGCGCCCGCTTCGTCGATCAGGTCGATGGCTTTATCCGGCAAGAAACGGTCCGGGATGTAGCGGTTCGAATGCGAGACCGAAAAATTGATGGCGTCGTCGGTATAGGTGACGGCGTGGAATTTTTCGTAGCGTTCTTTGATCCCGAAAAGAATCTTGACCGCGTCGGCTTCGTTGGGCGGCGGAACTTTCACGGCCTGGAAGCGTCGCTCGAGCGACCGATCTTTTTCGATTGACTTGCGGTATTCACCGGGCGTGGT
>PMMJ01000058.1 GCA_003162255.1 Acidobacteriaceae bacterium
CGCATGGCGGCCGTCTGATCGCTTTTAATCACGTAGACATAAGCGCCTTGGGCGTTGCGCTGAATCGCAGGAGTAGGAATCAAAGTCGCATTGTGCAGCGTGTCGACGAGTAGTTTGATATTGACGAACTGGCTGGGAAACAGAGCGTTGTCCCAGTTGTCAAAGATGGCTTTGAGTTTCAAGGTTCCCGTGGTTGGGTCGATGACATTGTCGAGAGTCAGTAGCACGCCCGATGCCAGCTTCGTGCTTCCTTCACGGTCGAAAGCGTCCACCGTCAGTTTCTTTCCCTTGAGCAACTGCTGTTGAATCTGGGAGAGATGATCTTCCGCGATGCTGAAAATAACTGTAATGGGCTGAAGCTGCGTGATTACCACCAGGGCAGTGGTGCTGTTGGCCTGCAAGATATTTCCCGGATCGACCAGCCGCAGTCCCACGCGCCCCTCTATGGGCGCGGTGATATGCGTGTAGACCAGATTGACCTTGGCATTCGCGAGCATGCCCTCGTCGTTTTTCACCGTGCCTTCGTCTTGCAGCACGACCTGCTCTTGATCGTCAACTTGCTGCTTGGCGATGGCGTTACGATTGAGGGCTTGCCGGTACCGTTCCAAATCGATCTTGGCTTCCGTCAAGACTGCCTGATCGTGCGCCAGTTGTCCTTCGACTTGAGTTAACGCCGCTTGATAAGGGCGCGGATCGATTTCAACCAGCGGATCGCCCTTCCGCACCATTTGCCCTTCGTGATAGTAGACCTGCGTAATCTCGCCTTGCACCCGGCTGGTTACCGTCACCGTGTAAACCGGCGTCACCGTGCCCAAGGCGTTCAAGTAAATCCCGATGTCGCCCTGGTGCGCCACCGCCGTCGTTACTATAACTGGCCGGGAGGCTGCGTCGCCGCCCGCTTTCGCTTCGGGGGCAGCCCCGGACCGCTGCCACAGCACCACGCCGCCAACGATAACGACTGCGACGATCAGCCAGATCCACCAACGGCTCTTGGCTGGGGTTACATTCTCGGTTGGATCGTGCTCAGATTCCTTCGAAACAACTCCGTCAGATACTTGTTCCGTCACTCGCTCTCCTCAATTGACAAGGAACAACAGCTCTCTATTAGTAGCGTTCTGGTGAATCTTATCATCTATTACACTACCCCTTTTCGACGCGCGAGAGAGCAAATCGTGCCGAGTTTTTTTGTGAAGAATTGTCAACGCGCCAGCGTCCGGGCGGGTTTGCCGACGGGTATAATTCAGCGAGTGATCCCGTTCGAAGTTAGTAAATCCGGCAATGGAACCAGCCCTTGGCTCCGTCGAATCATTCTGAGGATATTGTTGGCGGCGTTGGCCCTGCTGGGAATCGCATACGGTGCCGACTTTTGCGTGTTTCGATATCGTCTGGCCGCAAGGCGCCAGCCCTTTGGCACTGTAACTGTCGAACACTATTACGAGGTGGCTCACAAAGACGGGAAAGCCGAGCTTATTTTTGATCCGCCGGTGCAGAAAACCTGCGTGCACAGCCTCTTCCCGCACTCCGGCGATCCTCCCTGCTGGTTTCTAACCCGGCATGCCGAGCCGAAGACCGACATCTAACCATCTCCGGGCAGAGACGTGCTTCAAATCACAGTCTTCTAGCTCCGCGCCNNCCGGAGTACAATCGCGCCTTTGAATCTGCCTGATCCCAAGGCCGATCTCAGCGGGAGGTTCTGTGTCAGATCAACTCTTCGGAGCCATGCTCCAAAGCATCATCGACGGCGCGCCCGATAAAGCTGCGGAATTGGCGCGGCAGGCTCTGGCCGACGGCGTCGATCCTCTCGAGGCCGTGAACCGTGGATTTGCCGTCGGCATCACCTTCGCCGGCGATCAATTCGGCTGCGGCCAGATGTTCCTGCCCGATCTGCTCGCGTCGGCCGAGGCGATGAAGGCTGCCATCAATGTCCTTGAACCGGAGATGCTGAAGCGCGGCTCGCAGCGCGAAGCTCTGGGCAAGGTCGTCCTCGGCACCGCCCGCGGCGACATTCACGACATTGGCAAGAACCTGGTTGCTACCATCCTTTCCGCCAGCGGATTCCAGATTTTCGATTTGGGCACCAGCGTGACTCCCGAGCAGTTCGTCGCCAAGGCCAAAGAGGTTGATGCCGACATCGTCGGTGTCTCCGCTTTGCTGACCACGACCATGGCCGGCCAGAAAGCCGTGATCGAAGCGCTCGATCGNNTCGAAGTGGGCGGCTGAAATCGGCGCCGACGGCTACTCCCGCAACGCCATCGATGCCCTCGAATTGGCAAAAAGTCTGATGAGTAAAGGAACGGCACAGGCATGAGACCCAGAATTCAACTACTTAGTCCCGAACTCATCGGACGCATTCTGCGCGAAGCGTTCGAACTGCTGATGAACCCTGGAGTTCGCGTGGGCTCGGCAGTAATCGAGCAACTGCAGTCGGCGGGAGTTGAAGTGCATAACGGAGTAGCGCGCATACCTGAGTCGCTAGTCCGTCGGTGCCTGGCATCGGTCCCACGAGACTTCTACCTGTACAACCGTCAGGGAGAGAAAGCCGTTCATTACGGCGGCGACGACGTGCACTTCGATCCGGGCTCGTGCTGCGTGCAAATGCTCGATCCCGACACGCTGGAAGCGCGGTCATCCGAGACTCGCGACTTGGTGCGCATCGTTCAAGTAACAGAAACGTTGCCGCAGTTCGCCGCGCAATCGACGGCCGTCGTGTGCAACGATGCCGTGGTCGGCAACGATATCGTTGGCAGCCATAACGACGCGCCCAGCGCGATCGGCGATCTCTATCGCCTCTTCGTAGTTCTGCAGCATTCCGACAAGCCCGTGGTGACCGGATCGTTCTCCGCTGCCGGACTGCAGGGAATGATCGAATTACTCGCCGCCGATAGTGGCAGTCTCGAGAACTTGCGCCTGCAGCCGCGCGCAGTTTTTGACGTGTGTTCCTCGCCGCCGTTGAACTGGTCGGAGTTCGGCTCGCACAATCTGCTCGACCTGGCCCGCGCCGGCGTGCCCGCGGAAATCGTCTCCATGCCGCTGGCCGGCGGTACGGCTCCGGTGACGCTGGCTGGTTCGGTAACGCAACATGCCGCCGAAACCCTGGCAGGCATCACTCTGCATCAACTCGCTGGCCCGGGCTCGCCGATAGTCTGGGGAGGCGCCCCTGCCATCTTCGACATGCGTACCGGAGGCGCGCCCATGGGTGCGGTGGAAACGGCCATGCTGAACATGGCGTGCGCCGAAGTTGGCAAGCATCTCAGCCTGCCGACCCACGGCTATCTGGTCGCGACCGATTCCAAGTTTGTGGATGCTCAAGCCGGCGCGGAGAGCGCCCGCTCCGCGATGCTGGGAGCGCTAACGAGCATCAACATGATCTCGGGAGCGGGCATGCTCGAATCTCTCGCTTGTTTCAGCGTCGAAAAGCTGGTCATCGACGCCGAGTCGATCGCCTCGGCGCAGCGACTGGTGCGAGGTATTGAAGTTCGAGGAGAAACTCTAGCCACCGCCATGTTCGCGCAGACCGGCCTCTCTGGAGAGTTTCTCAAGCTGAACGAGACGCGCGAGCTTTTTCGGCAGGAGCAGCACATACCCTGCCCCGTCATCGATCGCAGCGCGCGCGGCTCGGAGCCGCCGAGCGACATATTCAAGCGAGCCCGTACCCGCGTCGACGAACTGGTGAGCAAGTATCGGAAGCCGTCTCTTCCGGAAGACGTGCTGCGAAAGTTTCAGGCCGTCGTCGCCCGCGAAGCAGAGCGCGCACGCACGGCAGCTGGATAATTATCTGCTGCTACGGACGTTCAAAAAATCTCCAGCGAAATCAAAACCGCGAAATAGATTTCCTTCTCGTGCGCTAGCGCAGGTCATGCCCGGAAATTTAAGATAGCAGACAGCAGGAGAAAGGCAGGATTCGATGACTCCCCCAGCCTCGGTAAACTCTGCGCCGCATGGCATTTCTGCTCAGCCACTTGCTCCCGAAGAGCTGCGCAAGATCAACGCCTACTGGCGCGCCGCCAACTACCT
>PMMJ01000380.1:0-35976 GCA_003162255.1 Acidobacteriaceae bacterium
TCGATCCATCCTTCCACCGGCAAGGCGTCGACGGGCAGATGATTCTGCCACACGCTGAAGCGCAAGCGCAGGCGGACAGTCAGCAGATCCGAACTTTTCGGTCCGCGCAGTTTGTCGATCGGAAGCGGAGCCGCGAGCAGCCACGTCAGCGGAATGCGAAACTCAAAATTCCGGACCAGCGCCACCCGCGCAATATCCTTCGCCTGCGTCGAATCCGCCACCGCCTTGTCTTTCCCCTGCGTCACTTTCCACGACTGTATACGGCCTCGATCCACCGCCGCATTCAGCCGTAGTTCGCGCCGGGGCTTGGCCGCGCGGTTGGCCCACGACTCAAGATTCACCACCACTTCGATTGCGTCTTCCGGCACTTTGCCGCAGAACTCCAGCCGGCCGTACACATACTCCTCGTCGATCCCAGCGAACACTTCATCCAGCAGAAACTGCTTGCCGTGCATGGCGCCCGACCGCTGATCGGCCGTGTAGCGCGCCGCCCCCATCCATTCGAAGTAGCGAACCCGGTCGCCGGATACCTGGGGGTGAATGTAGGCGGTCTGCGGCGTGAACCAGGGCCGCGCCACTCCCGCCGTGATCGCCTGCGCCAGATAATCGGGCGGATTGCCGTTCAACGCCTGGTACACATTCGATAGATGTTTGCGGTAGAGTTCGTCNNTGCGTCCGGCGCCGCCTGGGCATAGAAGTTGCGCGCGTGATAGAGATAATCCCAGGCCTTGTTGTCCTCGGGCGCTCCAATCCATACATTGAAGTTCGCGCTGATCCACGACCCCGGCGTCAGCGATTTCAGAGGACTGACGTTCTTGTGGCGCGCGATCGCTTCCGTCACCGTCACCGCTTCCATCCCCGGCTCTTTCTGCAAAGCGTCGTAGAATCTCCGCAAGAATTCCCGCCCCGAGCGCGGGTAGTACTCCCAGGCATTCTCGCCGTCCAGAATGATCGGGACCACCGCATCCTGCCCGCTCGCAATCACCGACTTCGCCGATTCCTTGATTTTGTGGATGAGATTATTGGCGGCGTCTTGCGGCGGCATTCCCGAATACACGAATCCGATCAGGTCGGAGAGCGTGTGGTCGCGGAACAGCAGATTCATTTTCGTGTCGGCATTCTCGTAGCGATAAATCGTGTACAGGCGCCGCGCCCCATCCGCATCCAGATTGCCGTAAGCGTCGCGTGAGAAGTTGATCCCCAGACTCCGCCCCAGCACGCCTTCGTCGGTCGCCATCCACTGCACTTTGAGCTTGTGAGCAATCGCCAACACCTCTTCGGAAACGCTGCCCTCCGACGGCCACACCCCTTGCGGCCGCAGGCCAAACACTTTTTCGTGCAGATCGAGTCCGCGCAGCAATTGCTCGCGAGCGTCCTCAGGATGCAGAAACCGATTTTGCGGCAAAGGCAGACCGGGCGAGGAAACCGCGCCAATCTGGGTGTCGCACACCAGCGGCAAAATGGGATGATAAAAAGGCGAAGTCGAAAGCTCGATCAGGCCCTTCTTTGCCGCCTCCGCATGAATCGGCAGAACCCGCCCGATCAGTTCGCGCTCCAGCGTCATCACAAAGCGCTGGTCTTCGAGCGTATAGTCCCGGCCTTTGCGGACCAGTTCCGCAACGCCTTTCTCCGCTAGAAAATATTCGTCGAACCATCCAATCTGCGAAAGCACCTGCAAATCGGTGAAATCCTGAGTCTGAAAATACTTCTCCGCCCGCTCGGGTGAGTCTCCCGTCTCATGGAATTTCTCCCACAGCTCGCGGTACCGCGGATAGCGCCCGATTACGTTCTCCGTATTCGCTTGAAATAAGTATTGCAGCGCAAACCGCCGCTCCAGCGTCGTCAGGTCTTTCGCGGGCTTGCTCGCAACCTGGAGGAAAGGATCCTGCGCGTCGCCCGAGACATAATCCTGAATCTGCGTGATCAGCGAAGGCACCAGATTGAAGGTCTGATGTACCTGTGGGAACTCGTACAGCAACTTCACCATCCCGTAGTAGTCTTTCAACGCATGAAGACGCGTCCAGGGCAGGCGATACTGCCCTGTCACCAGATCTTTGTAGAACGGCTGGTGCTGGTGCCACAAAACGACAACTCGCAGTTGGGCCATGACTCAGGTTCCACCTATTACATCGGCGATTTTTCAGTTTAATTCATTCCGCAATTTTTCAGAGTGAGATTCCCCGGCGCAGCCCGCACTCGTCCGACCAAATGGCACTGCGGGACGCCGACCGTTGTTTTCCGCTACTCTATTCCCGGAAGGCTATGGAACATAAATCCGCCGGCGGATGCACCGCGAAAGCTCTCATGAATTCGAAAGTTAAAGTCATCTTCTTCGATGTTGGCAACACGCTGCTCTTTCCCAATCGCGAGCGCATCCACGCACCGCTCGTCAAGCGCGGCTTCGCGCCCAATGGCGAGCATCTGCGCGATCTGGAATGTCGGACCAAGAATCAGTTCGACGGGATGATGACTGGGGTGATTACAAAGACCGGCAGCACCGACCACGGCTTCTGGTGGATGTTCTACACCCAGTTGCTCTCCGAGATTGGGCTTAAGGACGATGCCATCCGCGATCAACTCGTCGCCAGCATCCGCGATTCCGGCAACTGGGACACGATTCGCCCGGGCACTGCTGCACAACTGCAACAGATCGGCGAGCGCTACCAGATCGCGGTCATCTCCAATGCGGATGGCAAAATCGAAGACGTGCTGCGGAGGTGCGGAATCGCCCATTGCTTCCGCACCATCACCGACTCCGGGCTCGTCGGCTACGAAAAGCCGCACCCGGAAATCTTCCGCCAGGCACTGAAGAGCATGAGCGCCGCGCCGGAAGAGAGCCTCTATGTGGGCGACGTCTATTCCGTGGACTACCTAGGCGCCACCGGTGCAGGCCTGCAAGCAGTGTTGATGGACGTGCCGGGCGCCTACCGCGACCAGGGAGCGCCGCGAGTGGAATCGCTCCAGGAGTTGCAGACCGCCCTCCTCGATCTCCCGTAGAGACGCGGCTTCCCGCGTCTCTACCCCTGCACCTCAATCACCTGGTGATCGTGGCAATCGGGATGGATCTTCTGATACAGGTCCGCGAGCAGCACCGTCCCATACCGTGCCACAAAGCTCACTCCCGCAACCTCGCGCTCCTGCAGCGCCTTATGCGGAAATAGCGCGTCGCTCAAGGTATCCGCGTGCCGGGTGATGACCTCATTCCGCAGCAATTCCGCGCTGGACGCCCGCCGATGCAGCCGGTTGATTTGATGCCACATGCTAATCCGGGCGCGGTCCGCCGCTTTGATGAGCGTGGAATCCAGCCTGCCAATCGATTCGCGAACCGCCGTCATCGATTGCTCAGCACTCGCGTAAGCCTCCGTAAAGCGGGTCTGCAAATCCGCGGGCAGCGAGCGCGCGGCGATGGCTTCTCGGACTTTTTCCGGGCCGGGGAACAAATCGGGCAAGCCGAGTTGGTNNTTCTCGTAGACGACGGCGGCCTGCGCGAAGTATGCGACTTCCGCCGCTCCGCCGGTATAAACGAGCGTCGGCAGCAGGAAATCCTGCACCACGGGACGAAGCAGCACATTCGGATTGAATTTCTCCGGAGCCTCGTCAATGTGATCCAGCAACTCTCTGTGAGAAATCCGTTCCTCGCCAACAGCGTACTCGCCAGCGTTGCCGCCATTACTTCGGCGCCGCACCACCGTGCGCGCTCCATTCTTTACTTCAAAAAGCAGCGTGCTCGCCGAAGTCACTTTGACCTGCTGGTGATATCCCGCCGCTTCGAGCGCCTTGCCCCGCGCCAACAGCGCCTCATCGAGTTCGGAGGCCTGTTCGATCGCCGCACGCAACAGCGGCTTTGCGAGATCGTGGAAATCCTTGTCGGCTGGATCGAGCAGGATGACGCCCCANNGCAAACAGCAGGGCAAACGCGCTACCCAGGGTTTCACCCGGACGATATGCCTGACGGAGCCAAGCCGTGACTTCGGAATCTCCCAAGAGCGCGGCGGCGCGCTCAATCACCGGCTCAACCTCCGGCCCGAACCTGACGGTCCCAACCGGCGCATCGGGCACCGCGTTTTCAAACGCATGGCCCTCCGCCGCCAATCGTTCCGGAAGGCCGTGCTCGGAAAGCAACGCCGCATGGTTGACCTCGGCCAGGTCGTGATCCTCGGNNTGATCCTCGGTCGCCAGCCAGAAGACCGGGACGCAATCCACTCCCGCTGCCGTCGCCGCTTCCGCAAGTTTGACCGCCGTGAGCGCTTTGAAAATTGAAAACAGCGGGCCGCCAAAGAGACCGACTTGCTGTCCCGTAACCGCCGTCAGCGCGCCTCGCCGAAGCCGCTCAATATTCGCCAGCGTCTTCGGAGAGGCGTCCCAGGCGCGATTCTGCCGCTCGAGAATCTCGCTCACCTGACGGCGGCGCGCGGTGTCATAAACCACGCGCGAGGATTCGTCCTTCACCCACTCGGAAAAAATCGGCGACCGTGGATACATACCGCGAACCGATGGAGTGTAGGAAAGATAATCGAGGAAGAGGCGGGTAGAGTGCGGAATATGCTGGAAGGGCAAACACTGCGACTTCATCGGCAGTTCTCCCGACATCTCTCGATACACTGGCGTATTTTTGCGATCCGCATGTCTTCTCAGTCTCTGGCAAGCCAGGGCGCAGGCGTGCCCGCGCATTCAAAAGTAACACTTCCCAGGCGGCTAGCGCCAAACTCAACTACATCAGATGATGCGGAAAGGCGCAGGTTGCAGAAGAGTGGAGGAGGAATTCGGGGAAGGCTAGAAGACAAAGACGAGCGACAACAAAATGATGCGGCCAATCGTCGCAGAGATCGCAGCGTCACCCGCAGTGTTTTAGGGCCTCACACATCCACCAGGATGTTGCCGATTAGCGCATTTCCCTTCCGCTTCAGCGCACGCCTCGGGCGTTGAGGTATTCGCTGTATTCTCTGTCGGTTTTGAGGATGTGCTCCCGCAACCAGTCTTGCAGGAAATCCAAAAGGGCGGCGGGAACGTCGGGCCTGCCCGCCAGGTTCGACAGGTTGAACTTCGTGAGTTTTTGGGCGAGCATCTGGTGGTCCCGGCGATGGGCGGCCAAGCCGGGGAACCCGTACTGCTCCATCAGGTTTTCCTCGGCGGCAAAGTGGCTAATGGTGTGCTCGATGACCTTCTCCAGGACTTCATCGATGACGTAGTCCGCGCGCCCCATGCGGACCGCGTATTCCAGTTCGGCAACCGTTCGGAAAAGTCGTTGGTGCTGATGATCCAGCTCAGCGATCTTGACGCTGTAGCTGAAATCCCAGCGAATGGGTTGTTCCATACCAGTAACTCCAGAGGCGATCAGATCAGCAAGATCGCCTTTACACTAGCGCCGTGCTTACCACGCGAAAGTGCCCTTAGTCACTCGCCGTGGTGACGGTAATCACAGTGGTTCGGTTGCCTCGCGCGAGTACTCTAAGTGAGGCGGATCGTTCATGTAAGCGTTGATCGTTGCAGTGACGACACAACTGTGAGAACGAATCGTTCCGCCCCATAGGACGTATTCCGCTTGACAGTGAGGAGCGGTCTGTTGTGAGATTAAAACGTTTCAATACGCGGCCCGCTTTTCTGCGGGCCCCGGAACAGAGCGCAGGCTCGTTCAGAGGCCCAGGCTGCGGTGTCTAGGGAAGAACCATCGAAGAGGAGTCAACGCGGCATACGTTCCGCCCGCGACCAAGGAGGCCGTTATGAGTGTCTTTACTTCAGAAGTGGTATCCAATTGCCGAAGGGTATTTTTCCTTGTGCTAGCCGCAATCCTACTTGTTCTCATACCCGCAGTGCTTTTCGGCCAGGCTTACTTTGGGACTGTGAGTGGGGTATTGACCGACCCAACCGGAGCGGTAATCCAGGGGGCAACGGTTACCCTCCTCGATCTTGACAAAGGATACAAGTTCAATGCGAAGTCAGACAACGCTGGGCGCTATCTTTTTGTTTCGATTCCGCCGGGACTCTATTCCGTGACGGCGGAGATGGAAGGGTTTGAGAAAACCATCCGCACTCGCGTCAGATTGAACGTCACCGAGAATGCGACCGCCGACCTTACGCTGAAGATTGCCAGCGCGACGCAAAGCATTGACGTCAAAGCCCAGACCCAAACCATCGCCACCGAGGATGCCGTGACCGGCTCGGTGATCGACCGCAGGGCCATCAACGACCTGCCTCTGGTGGGCCGGTATGCGCTTGACTTGGTGTACCTCACACCCGGAGTGACCGATATGAGTGACGCGAACGGCGTCGCGGATACGGGGACGAATTTTGTTTCCAACGGCAGCCGCGGCGCCAGCGCCGACATTCTGATGGATGGCACCTCCATTACCAACTACGAACCCAACGGGGGTATCACACAGGTCACCTATACTCCATCGCCGGAGGCGATCGAAGAATTCAAAGTGCAGCAGTCGAACTTCAGCGCGGAGTACGGTTTTTCCGGCGCCTCGGTCGTCAACATGATCACCCGTTCCGGCACCAACAGCTTTCATGGAGAAGCCTACGATTTCATCCGCAACACCATGACCGACGCGAATAACTGGTTTAACAACCAGAGTGGAGTTCCGATTCCTCCGGTGCACCGGCACAACTTTGGCGGCACCTTTGGCGGGCCTATCATCAAGAACAAGACCTTCTTCTTCTTCGACTGGGACGGCACGAAGGCCAGCAGTATGGGCACCTACCAGGCCGGCGTCCCCAGCGCTGCCGAGCGCACCGGTGATTTTGGCGAACTGTGCGGGTTCTACGGCGGCTCGTTCAATTCCAGCGGGATCTGCTCCGTCACAAGCGGGCAGATCTACGATCCTTATAGCGGGGTCTATGGCGTTGCTCCCGGAGGGGCAGCGGGGGCAATAAGGAACACCGCCATTCCTTTCAACAACGTCGGCACCTACGTCAGTCCGGGGAGTCCGAATCCCAACCTACCGAGCAGTCTCCAGCCGGCGCCCGGCGTACCCGGCAACCTGATTGATACTGTCGCGCAGAATATGATGAATTTGTTCCCCATGCCGACCGCTAACATGGCCAACCCAACGATTTATGACAACTGGATCGCCTCGGGGGCATCCCCTAGCGATAACGAGCAGTTCGATGTGAAAATTGACCATCGCTTCAGCGAAAAGAATTTATTGAGCGCGAAGTATTCGCAAGACTGGAATCACTACACCGCCTACAAGTGCTTCCAGAGCTTCATCGACCCCTGTGGCGGCGGAATCAACCAAGGCAATGCCCACCTGTTCGCGCTCAGCGACACCTATACCATTAATCCCACCTTGCTGCTGACCACCACCTTAGGTTTCTCCCGCGGTACGGAACTGATCGACGCCTACGACTCGAGCCGGAACCCCACTCCTCTCAGTACGCTGGGTTTTCCATCCTACCTGGAATCGAACGGTTTTAACGGTGTTCCTGCCATGTTCATCGGCGGCGGATACTATTCCGCTGGCTACACCAGCGCCGGGGGCGATCCCTACGGAAATTACAGGGAGGGCCAGGATACCGGGCAGCTTTCTGCCCTGCTGAGCAAGATCCATGGTGCTCACGAGCTAAAGTTCGGGTTCGAGGGCCGATTGCACCAGCAGAATTACATCCAGACGAACGCCCCGCTGGGCACCTTTGGTTTTAACGACACGGGCAGTTCACAATATCCTCAAGGTTTGTCGGCGCCGACCGATCCCAGCGGAGATGGGATGGCCAGCTTTCTGATGGGCCAGATGGGGGGAGGATACGAAATCCAGTTCAGGCCTGCGACCGAAAACTACCAATACGCGTGGTATGCGCAAGACAACTGGAAAGCGACGAGCAAGCTTACGTTAAACATTGGACTGCGTTACGACGTCTCGCTGCCCAGAACCGAGCGCCACAACCGTATGAATTGGTTCGATCCAACGATGACCAATCCGCTCAACGGCGGCACGATTTCGTACTCCGATCCGCTCACCGGAGCGAACGTCACCCGTCCACTGCTCGGCGGCGAGGTCTTTAACAGTTCCAGTGTGCGCACCAACTGGCTCACCGACTGGAAGGACCTACAGCCACGATTCGGCTTCGCCTATCAGATCACGCCTAAGACGGTGATGAGAGGGGGGTACGGGATCTACTATGGCCAAACTCGCTCGGGCGCCAATGGCTTGTTGAGCTACGGTTCTCAAGGCTTCAATCAATCCACGGGCATCATTTCCACCTATCAGAATGACGGCGCCACTCCCTATTTGCACCTGAGCAATCCATTCCCCAATGGGCTGATCCAGCCGCCCTCCCCGAGTTCCCTCGGCCCCCTGAATGACGTGGGCTACGGAGCGATTGGCCCGCTGCGTACTAGCGCCGCGGCGCGAACGCCGTACGAGCAGACCTTTACGTTTGGTTTCGAGCACCAATTGCCCTGGAATGTCGTTCTTGGTGCGAGCTACATCGGAAAGAAGGGGACCCACCTCTACCTCGCGGGCGGCAACAATTACGATATTCTGGGCGCTTCGGTGGAAAGCCTGCCCAACCCTGTCGTTGATCCAAACAACCCGTGCCCGACGCCAACGCCAAACATACCCTGCCTTACGAGCTACGTCACCAATCCCTTCGCCTCGGTCAACGGTGGACCCATAAGCGACCCGAACAGTACCCTTTCCAGCCCAACGGTCCAAGCGGTTGAACTCGAGCTTCCTTATCCTCAGTATCCGGGTGGCGTCACCACCGATGTTCCACCCACCGCCAGTGCCATCTATAACGCGCTTCAGCTCACGGCATCCAAGCACTACAGCAACGGCCTAGAGCTTCTAGTGAGCTATACCTGGTCAAAATCGATCGACAGTTCCTCCACGTATGACACCAACGTCGCCTGGCTGGGGAATTATGGCTCCAATTCCGGCTACGCCCTTTCGGATCCTAACAAGCCGTATCTGGAACGGGGTCTCTCGACCTTCGACGTGCCACAAATGTTGAAATTCAGCTACAGCTACGACCTGCCCATCGGGCACGGCAAGGCGCTCCTCGGCAACATGCCGCGCGTGCTGGACGCCATCGTCGGCGGCTGGAAGACCAACGGCATTTGGGAAATTCACTCCGGCCGTCCGTTGAGCTTCTTTACTGCTAATGGTGGTACCTCACTGCCCACTTATGGCCCGCAGTTGCCGAATCTGGTGGGCACGCCGAAGCGCAGCCACGGCAGCGATAGTTATTGGATAAATAACTATTTCTCCAATCCCCAGGTTATCCAAGTTCCCGACGCATACACTCTAGGCAACGCCGGGAGGACGACGAGCTCGATCCGGACGCCGACGTCGTTCACCAGCGACTTGTCAATCGCCAAGCAGTTCCTGATCTCCAGCGCGCGCGAGGGGGTGCATTTGGAGTTGCGCCTCGAAGCCGAGAATGCTTTCAATCATCCCGTCTTCGGCACGCCCGACACCTACGCTGGCGATCCCGATTTCGGGGCGATCAATTATCTGGCAGTCGGCCCCCGGCAATGTCAATTGGCATTGAAAGTGACCTTCTAGGAACATGGAGAAGCCATAGATCTTTTCCGGGAATTTCGAGATACAGAGGCGGGGGAACGGACTCATCCCCGCCTTAACGTCTCTCAAACACGACCGCGACCTTGTCTTCGTAGGCCACACGCCAGTCCTGCGGAAGTTCGCGGAGCAGATTGGCTAGAGTCGATCCGGTGGGCAACAGCGCCGTCCGAATTTTCCACTCCTGCAACACGTTCTGCCATCCTGGCGCGGCCTGGGTCAGGATCAGGTACTGGCGAATCCGGCCCGATCCATAGAGATCGTGACGGTCATCGACGACGACCTTGCGCTCGGGATACATCCTGTAGATGAGATAGCCTCCCCAGGCATCGGTCGAGAAAACCGGCTCCATGCTCGGCTGCTTCGCTGGCGATTCTTTCTGCAGAAAGCTCACGGCCTCGACCGGCACTTTTTTGGGATCAAACTGCGCATGAATCAGATGCCGCGAACCCAGCCATCCGCCTTGAAGACAAATTGCGAACGCAAAGGCCACCGAGACAACTGGCCATAGGTGTCCGCGAAGCTGCATTTCCTGCGCGCCCATCCGATCGGAGAACTCTGAAATTCGCGCCGTGCGCTTGCGCATCCATCGCCAGGCGCCGGGCTTATTCGCCAGTGCAGTGAAGTTTTCCCACAGCAGCGGTCCGGCCACCAGCACCAGCAGCATCGACGAAACCGGAAGATTGCGCGACGAATAGAATCCCGCATACGCCGCCAGCAGCACGACCAGCACGCGGCTAAGCCGCAGCTTTCCGTTGCCCCGACGATGGCTAGCGAACGCGATCAGCACAAGCATCAGGATGGCCGCAAAACAGCGCTCGGCCCAGCCGTGGAAATCCGGAGAGCGGAACTCGTCGATCCGGTTCATCAGGTAGCGATCGCCGAGATAGCGATAAATGTGCGCGTGCAGCCGCCAGCCATACGGATTCGCGAGCGTCGCCACCGCCGAGGCCACCCAAGCCCACGCCATGGCACGAGTCCGATGCGCAGCGCGAATCGCGGCAAACGCATCCTTCACCCGCAAACTTTCGACCAGCGCGGCGAGCGTGTAGATTCCCAGCAGCGCCATTCCGAAGAGCCATCCGCCATGCAGATTCACCCACAACAACATCGAGGCGGGAAAGAACCACGGGATCAACGGTGGCAGTTTTCCGCGCTCGCAACGCCCCCGTCGCTCCCAGTCTTCCAGCACGGCAAACCAGAGCAGAGAGAAAAGCCAGCTCACAATGTGCGGGCGCGCGTAGAGATGAATGGTCGAAGCCGCCTCCGCCAACAGCATCAGCACGATCGCCAGCAGCAGACCGGTCCCGCGCTGCAGCAATAGCCAAAGCAGCAACGCGAACGTCGCGGCTACCAGCAAGGCGCACAGCCAAACGACTCCGTTCAGTCCGCAAGCCTGGTGCAGAATCCCGAGGGCTACGTCGTACAACCACTCCCAGGAAAACCAGGGCTGACCTTGCATGGTGGAAGAAAACGGATCGGTGCGAGGAAGCGAGTGGGTCGCCAGAATCTGCTCGCCGCTCCGGATATGCCATCCGATATCGGGATCCGCCAGCGGCCGGTTCGACAAAGGCCCGGCCAGCACCGACCAGAAAAGAAAAATGAAAATGATGTCGCGGACGGAAGGCAGGAGAAAACGCAGGGCTGACGAACTGGGCGGGTGATCGGGTGATCGGGTCATCGGGTCATCGAGCCATCTAACTTCAACAACATCGGGTCATCTAGCAGCTGTTCGCTTTTCAGATCACCCGATGGCCAGATGATCCGATCACCCGATGCTCTTATCAATATCGCAAATAGCCAATCCCCACGCGCATGCTGTGCAGGACGCTATCCGGCATGGTCACCGCAACTGTCAACCCCAGCACCGCATGGACGATGCCGATGGCATAGATGCTGCGGTAGCGCCGGAACATCTCGCAGAAAAACAGCCCTCCAACCAGGGTGAACGTCGTCAGGATGGGACTGGGCACGTGAGCGGCGGCAAACAATGTTGCCGCGATCCAAACCGCCGCCGAACTCCCGAACAGTTCTTCGCAACGCGTGAAGAAAAACGATTGCAGCATGAATTCCTGGATCAGCGCCCACGCCAGGTACTCCCAGGTCGCATGAAGGTTCGGCCACGTCGGATTCGCCGGTATCTGGCCGCCCGCCCAACGCACTGCGAACACCAAGAAAAGCGCCGCCGCCAAACTAACCGCGAGCACCAGGCCGGAGCCAAAGCTGGTCGGCAGGCTCAAACCCATCCGGCGCAGCGAGGGCCGGTCCACCACTGCAAACACAAAAACCGTGATGACCGCGATAACACCCCACGTGTTGCGGAATACCAGCCGCGACGACCACAACGCGCGCTCGATGAACACGTAGGCAACAATCACCTGGAACCAGGTGAAATAACGCCGGTAGGCGAACGGGACCTCCAGCGCTCGCAGCCAGAGATTCGGCGCCGAAACCGGGGCAACCGAGTCAGCAATAATTTTCGACGTAATGGCCATTCTGCGAATCTCTATAGTAGGTGATAAGTGGGGCAACAGGCAGGGCAATAAGAAGGACAAATGGAGAGCAAGCCCAGACCGAAGGTAGTGATCGTGGGGGCTGGTTTCGCGGGCCTGACCGCGGCCCGCCGGATCGCCCGCCTCCCGGTTCAGGTCACGGTCGTTGACCGGAGAAATCACCATACTTTCCAGCCGCTGCTCTATCAGGTCGCTACCGCCGGCCTGTCTCCCGGCGAAATCGCAGCGCCCATCCGGTGGATACTTAGGGCCTACTCCAATGTTGAAGTGTTGCTTGAAGAAGTGCTTGATTTCAATCTGGAGCAGAAGAAGGTTATTACGAGTCAGCAATCACTCGATTACAACTTCCTGATCATCGCCTCCGGCGCCACCCATGCTTACTTTGGCCACCCGGAATGGGAGCCTCTGGCACCCGGTCTGAAGACCATCGAAGACGCTCTCGAAATCCGCCGCCGCGTTCTGCTGGCCTTCGAACTGGCCGAGCGCCAGGCTGCTGACCAGACTGCTACTGGCCAAACTAATGACCAGACCACAGAAAAGACCGCCGATGGTCCAACAGCGCTTCTGCTGCAGTTTGTGGTGGTCGGAGCTGGCCCCACCGGCGTCGAACTTGCAGGAACCCTGGCTGAAATCGCGCACCACGCCATGAACCACGAGTTTCGCAGTATCGATCCGCGGCAAAGCCGCATCCTGCTCATCGAGGGCGGACCCCGTGTTCTGGCTGCATATTCCGAAGAGCTCTCCCGCAAAGCCGAAGACCAATTGCGACGCTTGGGAGTCGAGGTCCGCACTTCTCACATGGTCACGCGCGTTGAGCCCGGCGCGGTTTGGGTGGGCGACGAAAAGATTCCATCCCCGGTGGTGTTGTGGGCAGCGGGTGTGGCCGCTTCGCCACTCGGCCGAAAGTTGGGTGTGCCCGTCGACCGCGCTGGCCGCGTGTTCGTCCAACCCGATCTCAGCATTCCCGGGCACCGGGAAGTATTTGTTCTCGGCGACCTGGCCGCACTCGCGGACGAAAACGGCAAGATGCTCCCCGGAGTCGCGCCGGTCGCCATCCAGCAAGGGGACTGGATCGCAGAAACCATCGCTCGCGACCTGGAGCATCAGCCGCGACGCAATTTTCACTATCACGACAAAGGCAGCCTGGCCACGATCGGCCGCGCCGCCGCCGTCGCCCAGTTGGGCAAGTTCGAACTGTCTGGATATTTCGCCTGGCTGGCGTGGCTGTTCATCCACATTTTTTTCCTGATCGGGTTCCGCAATCGTCTCATCGTGATGATCCAGTGGGCATGGTCCTATCTCACGTACGAGCGGGGCGCCCGCCTGATCACTGGCAGTAACGAACTGACGGGCTGGACCCAGTCTCAGCTCCACGCCGAGAATAGCAAAGACACTGACCCAACTGTTGCCGCAGGGCAGCGTCGGGCGTGATGCGCCATCTCCCCTGCCGATATAATCAACTTGTCGTGAAACGCACCGCTGTTTTCGTCTTTCTGTTCTCGCTGCTTCTCTGCCCTTTGCTTCGCGCCCAGGACACTCCTGCCTCTGGCGGAACCGTTGCCGGACAGATCGTCGCAGGACAGATCGTTGCCGGACAAACCATGGTCGTGATTCCCTTCGAGAACGATTCTCCGACTCCAGGACTGGAGTGGCTAGGCGAGTCCTTTCCCGAGACCTTCCACGAGCAACTCAATTCTCCGGTTCTATACGTAGCCAGCCGTGGCGACCGGCTCCGAGCCTACGATCGCCAGGGCATTCCTGCCGGGGTTCACGCGTCGCGTGCCACTCTCTACCGCCTAGCCGAGCAAATGGATGTCGATTACGTTGTGCTCGGCTCTTATCAGTACGACGGCGCGCGCCTCACAGCCATCGCCCAATTACTCGATATGCGCGCTCAGAAACTCCTGCCTGAGGTTAAAGAGTCCGGACCCCTCGCCGATCTCGGCACGCTGCAATCCGCGCTGGCCTGGGATTTGCTGCGCCAGATCCGCACCGACTTCTCCGTGCCCAAGGACAGGTACATCGCGAGCGCTGCCCCCGCACGCCTGGACGCCCTGGAGAATTACACACGCGGCATACTGGCCACTACTGCCGACGAAAAAGTACAGTGCTATCGCGAAGCGGTGCGCCTCAATCCGGATTACGCTCAAGCCTGGCTGGAACTCGGTGAAACCTACTATGCGCAGCGCGCATACGAACCAGCGATCACCGCCTTAAGCCAAGTACAGCCATCTTCATTGATGTCTGGCGCAGTTGCCCGCGAGGCCAATTTCTATCTCGGTCTAGCCGCTTACGCGCACGGAGACTTCGCGAAGTCCGAAAGCGCTTTCGAGTTTGTTGCGGCGCGCTTGCCGCTTGCCGAGGTGTACAACGACCTCGGAGTGGTCGCCGCGCGACGTGGCCAGAAGAAGGCCGTCGAGTATTTCGAGAAAGCGATTGAGAACGATCCCAGCGACGCTGACTATCACTTCAACCTCGGGGTAACTCTTACCCAAGCTGGCGACCGCGTCGGCGCGGCCCGCGAACTGCACGCGGCGCTCGATCATCGCCCCAGCGACGCCGAGGCGAAAATGTTGCTCGACTCCATGACGCCGCCGACTGGCGGTATCGTGCCCAGCAGCGCGAACTCGAAGGCCCCACTCGAGCGCATCAAGCGCAACTACGAGGAAGACGCCTTCCGCCAGTTGACCACGCAAATGGGAGGATGGGCTGAGCAGCGATTTGCCCGATCCGATCCCCGCGCCCACGCCCGCTTTCACCTCGAACTCGGCAAGGAACTTCTGGTCCACGGATTTACCACCGAAGCCGAGGCTGAATTCCATCACGCCGCCGCAGTCGATCCGTCAAGCAGCGCGCCGCTCCTGGCCCTTGCTGAAGATTACGACGCGCGCGGCGACGCGAGCCAAGCCCGCGCCCAGGCCGAGGCCGCTCTCCACATTCGCGAGTCGGCCGACGCCTACCTGGTTCTGGGGCGGCTCAATTTGCGAGAGAATAGAATGGAGGCAGCCGCTCAGGACATCAATCGGGCGCTGCAATTGGAGCCCGGCAACCCCGCAGTCCAGGATCTGAAGCACGCCCTAGCAGCCAAGCTCGCGGAGAAAGCGCAGCCACAGCCATGAAGCCATCCAAACCAGTTCTCAGTTCTCGGTTCTTAGTTCTCAGGGGAGCTCGTGTGGGGACGGGCGCTTTCGGCCGTCCATGCGGAGCGCAGGTCGGCAGTTCGCTGCGGTCAGAGCAACTCTGGGTTCGCCATACGGCCAACTGCATCGCGCTACTCCTTCTGTTCACCACCTTCTGCTCTGCCGACGTCCTGAAGATCGCAATCAATGACGTCATCCAGCCCGTCACCGTCGAATACATAGGCCGCGCTTTCGAAATGGCAGCCGCCAACCACGACCAAGCCGTGTTGATCGAGATGAATACACCTGGCGGTCTGCTCGATTCCACGCGCGAAATCATTAAGAAGATCGAGTCTTCCCCTGTGCCGGTTATCGTCTATGTGGCTCCGACTGGAAGCCGTGCCGGGTCCGCAGGGATCTTCATCCTCGAGGCGGCTGACGTGGCCGCGATGGCGCCAGGCACCAACGCCGGGGCGGCGCATCCGGTCTTACTTTTTGGCCCAATCGCGGCCAAGCCGGATGACGAGATGAACCGAAAGATTGAAAACGACACCGCGGCATTCATGCGCTCCATTGCCTCCAAGCGCGGCCGCAACGTCGAATTGGCGGAGAGCGCCGTGCGCGAGTCGAAGTCGTTTACCGACCAAGAGGCGCTCGACAAGAAGCTGATCGAGTACATCGCGCCCAGCGAGCAAGACCTGTTCCGTCAATTGAACGGGAAAAGCTTCAAGCGTTTCAACGGCGTGACCGTCACGCTAAGCTTGTCCGACCAACCTGTGCGCGACTACCGCATGACGCTCAAGCAGCGCCTCCTTACCTACCTCATGGATCCGAACGTAGCCTTCATCCTGCTGGCCATCGGAGCGCTAGCGCTGTATGCCGAATTCAACCATCCCGGCGCGGTCATTCCCGGAACCGTCGGTGTGGTCTTCATTCTTCTGGCGGCGTTCGCCTTGAACCTGCTGCCCGTGCGCTTCGCGGCCATTGCCATGATCGTCGGAGCCTTTGCCCTGTTCGCCGCCGAAGCCAAGTTCGCGAGCCACGGTGTGCTCACCACCGGAGGGATTGTCCTGTTGACGCTGGGCGGCCTGTTCCTGGTCGATGCGCCGATTCCCGAAATGCGCGTTCACCTCGCAACCGCGCTCGCCGTCAGCATCCCGCTCGGACTGATCACGGCTTTCCTGATGAGCATCGCCGTGCGCGCCCGCCGCAACAAGGTGGTTACCGGCGAACAAGGATTGATCGGCGAAATCGGAATCGCGCAAACCATGCTGGGACCGTCCGGAAAAGTATTCGTGCACGGCGAGACCTGGGACGCCATCTCTGCAGTTCCCGTTCCCGCCGGAGAACGCATCGTCGTTCGCCAAGTCGATGGACTCACGCTGCGAGTCGATCCCGTGCCTGCGGCGAGACCAGTCATGGCTTGAGAGTTTGCCTGTGGAGAGCCGGGCGTCCTCGCCCGGCCAGTTCCCCGGATCGCCGCTCAGCTGCGGGGGGGGGCCACTGCCTATCGTGTTGCCTTGTTCACAGAGGGTGTTGACGCGTGTTTACCGAAAAAGGGCGAAAGCCGGATTGTGAAGGTTCGGCGACAAACCACAGGCGGCGGTCGGTCGTGGCCACCCACCTATTCGGTGCGAGGGGACTGCGGCACTTTGGGCTCTTTCCGCTTTTCCTCCGAATCCACTGAAAACAGCAGGTAATGATCGTAGCTGTGTCTGCGGTAATAGTGGTGCTTGTGATAGTCGAGATAGATTTCCGCGCTCTTCGGAAGCCACAACTCCAGATTTTTTTTGGGAAACGGAACTGGGCCGTACTCCACGACCTGTTGCTCGCTCACCAACTGGATCGCCGGCACCGGACTTACCAGTTCTGATTCGATCCGCACGATCTGAAAATTATCCGCCGTAATCCAAGCGCGGCCTTTCAACCGCAACGGAAATTTCTGGCCACCCACGAAGAAAAGTTGGAATGCATCGGGCCGGTCTTCGCGCTCCTTAAAGTGAACCAGCCACGCCGCTTGCTCATGCCAGCGCCCCAGCCCTTCGCATGTCATCTCGAAATCCTGCCGCTTGGCGGGGTGAAATACCAGAGCCAACCCGGCAAACCCGCTGGTGTCTCCGATCTCGTCGGAAGTGTCATCGCTCGACTGGCGCTGAAACCTCTGTTCGTCCACCCTAACCAACCCTAGTTTCTCCTCCGAAAGAGCAGCCACATAGTCGTAGTCTTGAGTTTTCGTCGTGGCGGGATTCCCCATTTCATCCACCCGCTTGTGCAGCAGGTGCTCGTTGGCCGCAATCCGCGAGACATTGTCCGCCAGTTCTTTCACGCGCCCGCCTGACATCTCCATCACATTCTCGTACGGACAATTAACCCCAGCCGCGACCGGCGGCTTAGTTTCATCGATTCCCTCGGGGCGCCACGGCTTGACCGAGAGCCCGAGTTCAGGTGTGGCGAGCAGAGAGTCGACGCCGGACGAAGGCGTCGCGTTGTTCCGCGTCGTATCGGCATCACGGACAGAAGCGGCGCCGGATACTTCGAGCTTGGCGATCAGGTCGCGCACTTGGGGAATGACAGGGTTCTTGGGTAAATCCCGCACGAAGGTTTTGAGCGCCTGGATACCCTCTTCCCTCTTTCCCAGATTGACCAGGGCCTCTCCTAGAACCAGATTCGCCGTGCGCGCCCCGGCTTTCCCATATGCGATGGCCAACTCCGCCTGTTGTCGAGCCTCCTCATACTTCTTTTGTTTGAGGTAAGCATCGGCAAGTAAGTTGTGCGCCATCCAATAGCCGGATTGGGCCCTGATGGCTTTTTCCAGCGTTGCCGTCGCCCCGAGATAGTCTTTTTGAATGAGATCTACGCGGCCGAGCAACGTCAACGCTTGCACGTTGCGCGCATCGAGACTGGAAGCGGCCTCCAGATAACTGTGCGCCTGGCCGAGGTCGTTTTGCCGATAGAACAGGTATCCCAAAAGATAATTCAGATCCGAATTCGACGGCGCCAGCTTATAAGCCGCATCCAATCTTTTGCGCGCGTCCTTCAGATTCCCGGACTTGAGGGCAGAAACGCCATGCTTGAATTCTTTGCGCGCCTTGGGGGGCATTGCCGTCTCGGCTATGTTGAAGTCCGGTGCCTCTGGATCGCGATGCAGCGCAACCTCTATCCGATTCGTGTCTGCCGCTAAGTCTCCCGCTATGACAATCTCGAATTCCTTGTGCTCGCTCAAATATCCGACAGCGCTTATATCCATTTCGTACTTGCCGGGAAGCAGGCCGAATCCGGCTTCCGATTGTTTTTGTGCGTCGGTGGTTAGCCAGCTAACAGTGTGATTGGACTGGTTCGTGATCTTTAAGACCGACTGCCGATCAAGATGAGTCTTGCCGTCCTCCGCGTACACCGTAACCCGCACCAGCGACTCGCCGGGGTGGAGTTCGTACCCGTTGAGTCCGGAATCTGGCCGTGACATTTGATCCATTGTCTGCATCCCCTGGGGGATCCCGCCGGGGGCCTGCCCCGAGGCAGGCCCGACCAGAAGATGGAGGAGAAACAGAGTTCCGATGAAACAAGTAACTGCGATCCGTGCCGCACTTTGAGAAACCATAAGATAGCCGACAGAATTATCGCACGCTGGGCCGGGGGGGTGCAGCCCTTTTAATGGGGTTAGTTTTTCTTTCCTGTAACGGAACGCGGGTGTTCCATCCTTGCGGTATCGTTCGCCATGCCACACCCCCAGGGACGGTCTCCAGAGTGGTAGAATACCGCCGACTTGTCCATCCCCATACAAACTCCCAATCTGGCGCTGCGACCAGTCCCGAGACGCTTCTCAGATCTTATGCACCCACGGAAAAAATGAATGCGATTTCCACGTGCCGTCCTGGTTTCACTAACCCTGCTCTTTTTTCCGATCGGCGCGCTCCTGTCTGCCCAAGTCGCCCCCGATCTTCTGGGTAAACCCTGGCCCTCGCAATGGATCACCGGCCCCGGCGAGCCCCAACGTGACCCCTTCGTATTCCACTTCCGCAAAGTTCTGGATCTTCCCCAAGCCCCCGCGCACTTTCTGGTACACGTCAGCGCCGATAGCCAGTTTCTGCTGCACGTAAATCAGCAGCGCGTCGGCACCGGACCTGCGCGCGGCGATCTGGCTCACTGGAGATTCGAAACCTACGATCTGGCTCCCTACTTACATGCCGGAAGAAACACGTTGGCCGCGACGGTGTGGGGTTTCGGTGTAAGAGCGGCGTACGCGCAAATCAGCGATCGAGCCGGATTTGTTCTGCAAGCCGACGCCGCAGCCGACCGCGCCGCCGATAGCAACGAAAGGTGGGAGGTGGAAGAAGACAAGGGCCTGACGACACCAGAACCAAAGCCCGAAGTCTCCGATTTTTACGGAGCCGAACCCGGCGAGCGCATCGAGGCCCAGTCCTTCGACTGGCAGTGGGACGCCGAGCCCACCACTACCAATAATGACCCGGATCGGCCGACTGCGTGGAAGAAGGCCGTAGCCATCGACAATCCTGCGCTGCGAGGCAGCCAGATGCAGTCGACAAACTGGCAACTGGTACCGGACCCACTCCCCTCCATGGCGATGGAATTGATTTCCGCCGGCAAGACCGTCCGCACCTCAGGCCTAGAGATCACTGCATTCCCCGACAAGCCCTTCACCGTCCCACCGCAATCGAAAGTTAGCGTACTGGCAGACGTAGGACACCTTACCACGGCCTACCCCGAACTTACGGTCAGCGGAGGCCAAGGCGCCAGCATCCACCAGACCTACGCCGAAGCTTTGTACGACGGCAAAAACCAGAAAGGCAATCGCAACGAAATCGCAGGCAAGCAAATCGCCGGCCTCGCTGACGATTTTTTCCCCGACGGCCCGACCCGGACCTTCATGCCGCTAGCCTGGAGAGCCTGGCGTTACTTGCAGCTCGATATCGCAACCGGCAACGAGTCCCTGAAAGTAGAAAGCCTGCGGGCGTGGTTTACCGCCTTTCCCTTCGAAGAGCGGGGATTCTTCCATTCCGACGATCCCAATCTATCCGACATCTGGCAAATCGGCTGGCGCACGGCCCGCCTCGACGCCCATGACACCTACATGGACACTCCGTACTGGGAGCGCCTGCAATACATCGGCGACACCCGCATACAGGCCCTGCTCTCCTACACCATTGCCGGAGACGACCGCCTCGCCCGCCAAGCCATCCAGTCCTTCAACGACTCGCGCATCCCCGACGGCATCACCCAAAGCCGCTACCCGTCCAACTCCAGCCAATTCATTCCAACCTTCTCCCTGCTCTGGATCGGCATGATCCACGACTTCTGGCTCTACCGTGGAGACCAGGATTTTGTGCGCCAGCAACTCCCAGGCACACGCACCGTACTGGCCTGGTTCCGCCAGCACCAGCGACCCGATGGACTCTTGGATAAGTTGCCCTGGTGGCCATTCGTGGACTGGGCAAAAGATTTCGATGCCGGAGTTCCACCGCAAGATGAGAACGGCGGCTCCGTCCCCATCACTCTCCAGTACGTGGAAGCGCTGCGCAACGCGGCAGAACTGGAAAGCGTCATGGGAGACGCGAGACAAGCAGCCGAATATCAATCCGCGGCAGCCCGTGCTGTGCGCGCGGTACGAAATCTATGTTGGAACAAGCAATATGGCCTGGTCGCCGATACTCCAGCTCAGACCCACTACAGCCAGCACGCCAACATTCTCGCCGCGTGGCTGGACGTAATTCCCAGCCCACAGCAAAAGACCGTGCTGGCAAAGATTCTCGCGTCGGAGCAAAACCCAATCCAGCCTGAAACGGCCAAGACTGAGCCGCTGCCGCCCATCTCAAAATCCACTTACTATTTCCGCTTCTATCTCGCCCGGGCCCTCGACCATGCCGGCATGGGAGACGGATATCTTCCGCTGCTCCAGCCCTGGAGAGATATGACCGCCCTCGGCCTAACCACGTGGGCTGAGACCCCTGAGCCCACCCGTTCCGATTCGCACGCCTGGAGCGCCCATCCCAACTTCGATCTGCTGACCATCGTAGCCGGCATCCGTCCCAAAACCTCCGGTTTCACCCAGGTCACCATCCAGCCCCATCTTGGGACCCTGCACCATGTAGCCGGCGCAGTGCCCACTCCGAAGGGAGAAATCAAAGTCGAATACACCCGAACCAACGCGGGAGTGGAAGCCGTAATCGTGTTGCCTGCAAGTGTTTCCGGCAACCTGATCTGGGACAAAAAAATCTACAACCTCCATCCCGGCCAGCAAGAACTAACATTGCCCCAGAAGTGATTTCGAGTTTTTCGCTTTTCGCCGCCCCGCATCATCCTCAACAATGGCGCGGGCTCGTTCCTCACAGCCATAAGCGCTCGCATGCGCTACAATCCGCTGAGACTCTGAATTGCGATTTGCCTGGAGGCATTTATGGATCTCGGATTCCCGGTGATCACCGTCGCTATCGTCATCGTCATCATCTACCTGCTGAGTTCCATCAAGATTCTGGCCGAGTATGAGCGCGGCGTCATCTTCCGCCTCGGCCGCTTGCTGGGAACGGCCAAAGGCCCAGGCATCATTCTGGTCTTCAGCCCGATCGACCGCATGGTGCGCATTTCGCTGCGGCAGGAAGCGCTGGAAGTTCCGCCGCAGGACATCATCACCCGCGACAACGTCACGCTGAAAGTCAACGCGGTCATTTTCCTGCGCGTCATCGATCCCAATAAGGCCGTGGTGGAAGTATCGAATTACGCCTACCAGACTTCGCAGTTTGCCCAGACTACTTTGCGCTCTGTGCTGGGCGAACAGGAACTCGACGAATTGCTGGCGCACCGCGACAAGATTAATCTGCGGCTGCAAAGCATCCTCGATACGCACACCGCGCCTTGGGGCGTGAAGGTCGCCAACGTGGAAGTTAAGCAGGTGGATATGCCCGAGTCCATGTTGCGCGCCATGGCCAAGCAGGCCGAAGCGGAACGCGAAAAGCGCTCGAAGATCATCCACGCCGAAGGCGAGTTCTCCGCCGCCCAGCGATTGGTCGATGCCGCGCATCTGTTGTCCAGCGAACCGATCAGCATCCAGTTGCGCTATCTGCAGACGCTTACCGAAATCGGGGTCGAGAAAAATACGACGGTCGTGTTCCCGGTGCCCATCGATTTCTTCTCCGGTTTGCAGAACTTGCTCGCAGGCGCGAAAGCACCCGCCCCGCCGGAAGGAAAGTAGAGGTTGCGGAAAGTTCGATATTCGAGCCAGCCCGTAAAGGGGCGTCCGATTTCGAGAAGGTTACGGCATCGCTGAAGCGATGCCCTGATACGAAACACAGGCTGTTCAACAGCCTGCTAGAGGTTGACGCTACTCAACATGGCCAAGGCGCAGCAGGACACGGAGATCACGCTTGGCACCGGCCGCATGCTGGCCATCTTTTTCACCTTTGTCCTGGTCTGCGCTTTCTTCTTTGCGATCGGCTTTTCGCTCGGCAGAAGGACCGCCATGGCGGGCACGGGCATCTTGCAGAGCGCTCCGACTGGAGTTCCGGCGACCGTGGTTCGACCGTCGGCCGCCAAAAATACCCCTCAGCCCACGCCACAGTCTCAGTCCAACGATTTTAGCTTTTACAAGGCGGTAGGCGAGAAGAACGCCGACTCCGCGCTCACGCCCCAGAGTTCGACGGCGCAACAGGCATCCTCGACTGCGGCAGGCGCCGAGGCGCCGCCAAAAGCCCCTACCGACGGCGCAACCGCGGCGTCCGCGCCATCGACGACAACGAGCGGCGGCTACTATGTGCAGGTCGCCGCAGTCAGCCGGCAGGAAGATGCCGAAGCGCTGGTCGAAGCTTTGAAAAAGAAGCAGTATCCAGCCTTCACCGCCAGCAGTACTCCCGTCGACAAGTTCTATCACGTACAGGTCGGACCTTACGCCGAACTGAAGGATGCCGAGGCGATGCGCGCCCGGCTCATCAGCGATGGCTACAATCCGATTGTGAAAAAATGAGAGGAATTTGTAATTGGCAATTTGTAATTTGCAATTTAAGCGCAGTCTCCCGCGCACCGTGATCTTAGGTTTTTAAATTACAAACTACAAATCACCAATTACAAATCTTATGGCTCCCAATCTCGATTGCTTCCTGCACGCCATTGCCGATCCCACTCGCCGCCGGATTCTGCGCGCGCTCAAGGAGAAAGGCGGATGCTCCCTCGGCAAGGAAACCGGGCTGTGCGCTGCCGATATCGAGCAGCGGGTGAAACTGGCGCAGCCTACGGTTTCGCATCACATGCGAATTTTGGAGAAGGCCAGCCTGGTGGAAGCCAAGAGAGAAGGTCACTGGCGCTGGTACCGGCGCAACGAAACCTTGATTACGGAGATGATGCGAGGACTGAAGGGACAACTTTAGGAGGCCGTGGCGAAATTCGATTTCCGATGCCCTGCCCCTAAAGGGGCGTCTGATTTCGAAGAGCTTACGGTATCGCTGAAGCGATACCCTGATACGAAACCGGAGTTTTTCCGCATCCTGTTAAGCGATGCCCTGATACGAATCGGATTTGCGCGCAAGCCGGTTCGGTTGCGACTATGCTCCGGCGCCCGCCATGGAAGCTTTTTCTTCGCTCTTCTCTTTCGGCTTTGTTGACGAGTTCCCTTCCCTCTGGCTCAGCGCACGTACTTGTGAGATCAGGTCGGCTACCTCAAAGGGCTTGGCCAGCGAGGGCACACCGTGTTCTTGCAGGAAACCTCTCGTCTGCTGATCGGTCACGCTGGAAAACGTCAGCAGCAGCCCTTTCTCCAGACCGGGGCAGTTCTTCGAGATCCACTCGTACATTTCTTGGGCGCTGCTTCCGCCGGGCATGCGACCGTTCATCACGATCACGTCGAAAGAGCCGTGGAGGAGTTGTTGCTGCGTGTCCTCCACACTCATAGAAGTAGCGACTTCGGCCCCCGCACCGACCAGCACGTCGCGTTCAAATTCCAGCACCGCTTCTTCGTCCTCGACCAGCAGCACACGCCCGGTCAACATCGAATCGCGCCGCGTGGAGACCACTGCTTCCGGCAACGCGGGTTTCTCGCTCGCGAGCAAACGGACTTCAATCGTCGCTCCGCCTTCTTCGCGGTTGCGCGCCACGATTTCCCCGCCATGTTCCTTGACGATCCCGTAGCAGATGCTCAAACCAAGGCCCGTTCCCTTGCCCACCGACTTGGTGGTGTAGAAGGGATCGAAAATCCGGCTCGGGTCCTTGATTCCCGGACCGCTGTCATGGAACTCCACACACACGTAGGCATCTTTCTTGAACACGCGGACTTTCAACACACCGCTGCCGCTTCCCTCCACCATGGCATCGAGCGCGTTGTTGACGATGTTCAGGAAGACCTGCTCCAACTGATGCGGATCGGCCACCACCGAGGGCAGATCCTCGGGAATGTCGCGTTCCAGCAAAACGTTGTTGACCTTCAAATCGTATTCACGCAGCGTCAGGGACTCTTCCAGCACCTTGCGCAGATCTACTTCCTGCTTCTGCGGCTTGCGCTGGCGAGCAAAGGACAGGAGATTCTGTACCACGCGGTGCGTCCGCTGGGCCTGCTTAAAGAGCTTGCGCACATAATCGGCCGACTGGTGATCGAGACCCGCACCTTCCAGCAGTTGCGCGTAACCGAGAATTGCGGTCAGCGGATTGTTCAGTTCGTGCGCCACGCCGGAAATCAGCTGGCCGACGGCCGACATCTTCTCGCTCTGCAGGAGTTGCTCCTGCGTCCGCCGGAGGTCTTCGTACGCCCGGCACGTCTCTTCGTAGAGCTGCACCTTTTCGATGGTCGTTGCCAGTTGCCGGCTGATGGCGACCAGCAGATTCTCATCGTTACTCGAATAGTGCCGGTCTTCCTTGCTGGCAATCCCCATGATGCCGATGGGCTTGTCCTTGCTCCAGAGCACAACCCAGATCCAATAGGGCAATCGGTCGGCACACACGAACTCCACTACCGCGGGGGGCAGGTGCGGCAGAAAATCCTGGGTCACCACTTCCGCTCGCGAGCGCATCACCAGTTCGCCCAAGCCTTCGGGAAACACGACATCGGCCATGCGCACGCGCGCTTCGCTGCGCGGACCCCAACCTGCACGCCGCCGGAAGGTGTTGTCCGGCTCCGCCGCCAGATACACCGAGCCGGTCTCCGCGCCAAACAGCGAGATCACCTGGCGCAGCGTCAGGTTCAAAATTTCATCCAGATCGAACGACTGGGTGGCGATGACCGCCATCGCGTTGAGCGCGTTCAACTCGCGGTTGCGCCGACGCATCTCGTCTTCCGAGCGTTTCTTCTCGGTGATGTCGAGCACGAAGCCCTGATAACGCTCAATGTTTCCGGCCGGATCGCGCGTGGCGAAACAGCTCTGCGCCACCACCAGCAACGTGCCATCCTTTCGCCGCACCGTAATTTCAAAGTTGCGCACGTAGTTGTGCGCCTCGATTTCTTTACGGAAAGCCTCGCGCTCCTCGGCCACCGAGTACAGCACACTGCCCATGTCGAGAGCCATCAACTCATCCCGGCTGCCGTACCCAAGCATGGTGACAAAGGCGTCGTTGCAATCGAGCAGGTCGCCATCCGGCGTCGCTACGAATACGCCTTCCTGCGCCTGCTCAAACAACATGCGGTACTTTTCTTCCGCAACTTGTCGCGCGGTTGTGTCGTGCACCACATGGATGGTGCCCTTCTCCTGGCCTCCCTGCTCGGCATACGATGAGGTTGAGATCACCGACTGGCCGCCGAAACACGGGTCCATTCCTTCCGACAGCCCCGAGCCGCGTTCGCAATAGGGGCATCCGCTCCAGGCGCGCTGTTGCGGGAGAACCTCCTCACAGAGATTGCCCAATACATCAGCGGGCGCCTTTTCCAGCCGCTGCAGCAAGGCTTGATTGGTCTTGAGGATTCGGAAATCCGCGTCGTGCGCCAGAATCAGATCCTGGATGGAATCGAAGGTATTCATCCACTGCCGCTGCGAGCGCAGCACCTGCTCCAGCAAGCGCAGATTCTCGACCGCAATCCCCAGCGTCTGCGCCGCGGTTTCCAGGAACTCCATTTCTTCCCGCGTCTGGCGCCGGCTGCGGGAGCAGCCGAGCGACAGCATCCCGATCACCGCTTTCTTACCGTGTACTGGCAGTATCACCACATGATGAATGCCGCGCTTCCCCAGGTGTTCCCGCGCCGGCTCCGACATCTCCGAGAGTTTGATCACCGCCGCGCGGTTTTCCTGGAGGACGTGGGCCTGCGTTTCATCGGTTCCAGCCTGCGCCGTCCCCGCTTGACCCAGGGCCCGCAGAGATTCCGGCGACAAGCCGACGTGCTGCGTGGGCACGAGATGGCCGCCGTCCATCAACTGGAACCACGCCGCTTTCGCTCCTACGATGGATCTCAGTTTCTCGAGCGCCGTCTGCATCATGGGGCCGTGATTCTGGCTGCGCGCAATCGTGGCCGCTAGCTCGTTCAGCACCGCCAGTCGGCGTGTGCGGAGCCACGAGTCATCCAGCACCACCAGCAAGATGCTGGAACCGAACAGCACTTCTGCTAACAGGTAACCTTCGTTCGGAACATGGCTGGTAAATCGAGGCCAATGAAGATTCAGGGTCAGCAGCCCGGCAGCGTACACGAAGGGCCCCAACCCAATCCGCCCGAAGCGGTAGCGCAGCAGTTCGACGGCTGCCCCGACCGCAATCAGCCGGCAGGATAATTCGAGCCCGAGGCCGAGCGCCTTCGAATCCGGAAAATACAGCGGACGCATGGCGGCGCAAACCATCAACACCCATGCCACCGCCGCGAGCGCCGTCAGCGCTCGCCGCGCGTTCGCAGAAATCAGAGCCGCGGCGGCAAACAACCCTATGGCCAGCACAAAGTCGGCCTGCGCGAATGCCGCCATCGATTTGGAGGCGGCGTGCAACTCGCCCCTGCCCGTCAGCCAAAGAAAGGCCCCGTAGGCGAACCAGCCGGCTCCCCACGCCAGCAGGCATCGTTCCCGAAAGACGCGGAAGAAGAGCAGACTGGCAACCACCGCGATCAGGGCGGCCGTTTCCCGCGCCGTCAGCCAAGGGACGGCCAACAGGCCAACCGATTTCCCAAATAGCAAGGCAGGATCCATAGTGAGCACACGAAAACAGGCGCACGGACGCCCAATCTCTTAAATACCACGCTCGGGCTCCCTCGTTATCGGATTTCCGTGTTCAGCTGGTTACTTTCGGAATGTGAAGTCGTGGCCTAGAATAGGCGATACATTCACTTAGCGCCATGCCCAATGAACGCATTCTCGTAGTAGACGACGAAGAAACGATCCGCGAAATTGTTTCCTCAACGCTCGGCTTAGCGCATTATCAGACGCGCTCGGCCGCCAATGGCGTCGAAGCCCTGGCGATTCTGGAATCGGGCGATGAATTCGACCTCGTCCTCTCCGACCTGATGATGGCGGAAATGGATGGGATTGCCCTTTTGGAGCGCGCCAAGGAACGTTACCCGGACATGCCGATCGTGATGGTCACGGCCGTCCACGACATCGGGGTGGCTCTGCAGGCCTTGCGCAACGGGGCGTACGACTATCTGCTCAAGCCTTTCGAGCGCGAGGAATTACTGCACACCGTCCGGCGCGCGCTCGAGAATCGGCGCCTGAAGCGCGAGAACGATGCCTATCGCACCAATCTGGAGGCGCTGGTTGCCGCCCGTACACAGCAATGGAAAACGGCGCTCTCCAACCTCGAAAAGTCGTATGACATCACGCTCGAAGTCCTGGGCGATGCGCTCGACCTCAAGGACGCCGAGACCCAACACCACTCCCGGCGCGTCACCGCATTCACCATCGCCATTGCGCGCAAAATGGGCCTGCCAAAAGAAGAGATCAACGTGATCGCCCGCGGAGCCTTCCTGCACGACATCGGCAAGATNNGAATTTTTGCGATTGCCGATACCCTGGATGCCATGCGATCCAAGCGTGATTATCGTGACGCCCAAAGCATTGAAGCCGTACGCAAGGAAATCGAACTATGGTCGGGTCGCCAGTTCGATCCCCAGATCGTCAAGGTTTTCCTGGAGATGCCCGACAATATCTGGGAAGACTTGCGGGAAGACATCAACGGGCAGACTCCGTCGTTCCCGAAAATATGATTGCGGATACGACTGAACCACGCCATACTCGCAACTCTGGTTTCCCGTCCAACCGCCAGGCATCGTTTTGGCGCGAGCGCCTCATCCAACGAGACAAGTGAAGTCAATCCAAACGGACCCCACGGTCATGCTTTGCCGTTTTGGGGGAACAACCCGTGCCCGCCAGAATGTGCCTGTTTCACATCTGGCGGGCAGACCGGGTTATACTTTGGCGCGGCAGAAATTTTGTGAGGCCATCGTGAACCGACTCACATCGTGGGCAGGAATCCTCTTACTGATCGCTGCAACTTCGCTCTTGGCCCAGACAACCGCTCCAGCCGTTGTGCCCATACCCCGGCCAAATGCTGTCCCGGAGGGCACCACTTTCCTGGTCCGTCTCGAGGACAGACTCGACACCGCCGAACTGCATCCCGGCCAACACTTCAAAGTTAAGCTGGACGAAGACCTCGTCGCCGCCAACGGCAAAATGATTCCCCGGGGCAAGAAGATTAAGGGTCACGTCAGCTCCGTGGAGCACGGCCTGAATGCACGCCTGCTGCTCAGCTTCGACGAAATCGAAACCCGACACGGATGGGTCGCGCTGATCGCCACCGTCATAGGAGTTCCCAACGAACGCGGTCTCAAGGCGCAGGAGTCCGAGGGTGAAATCGAACGCAAGGGAACGAGTGCGAAGCAAACGGTCGAAGACGCGGCCGCCGGAGCAGCGCTTGGCGCCAGTGCCGGAGCAGCCGCCCGTAGCGCGAAAGACGCCGGATCGGGAGCGGCCACCGGAGCAAGTGCGGGAGCCATGGCCAGCCTGCTCGCCAATCGCGACCTTCGGCTCGAAAAAGGGACCACCCTGGAGGTCCGTCTCGATCGCGCGCTCCAGATTCCCTCTCACTGATCGTGTGGGGACGGGCGCCCTCGNNAGCCGAGCGCAGCTCGGCAGTTGCCTGTGGCCACAGCAACTCTGGATTCGCTATAGCGACTTAATCGTTGCGAACAACAACCTCACGTCTTGAGGAAACCCGGCTCGCGTCCACTGTCACTTCCCGCTGGATCTCCATCTCGATCGACGTTCCCGGCTCCAGCCGCACGTCGGCGCCACGCGAGAGCATTCCAATCGCCAGCCCAGCAACTCCTCCAATTCCCGCTCCGATGCCGGCTCCTTTAGCTCCGTTGGTTATCGCGCCGATCACCGCTCCGGTGGTTGCCGTGCCTGCGGCGGTCTCAGCTTTTTTTCCGGCGTCACTGTCCTGGCGAATCGTCCCTTCCGAATCCTTCATCGACGTCTTCTCCGCCCCGGGAGTGTTCTCCACCGAGCCGCCGAGCATCACCGTATAGCCGTTGGGATAAATCATCGAAGTGAAGTGGATCAGCACCTCGGCGCGCCCCTTGACGTGCCCGCCGCGCTGTACGCGCTCGATCTTTCCCTGGATGTAGGTCCCCGCCGGAATCACGACCCGCTCGTTGACCACAAAGGGAAAAGCAGTCTCCGCGTATACCGGATCTCCGTCTCTAGCCGTCTTCGTTGAAATCGCCTGCTTCAGTGTGAGTGGAACCCTGGTTCCCGCCGGAATGGTCAGCGTTGGCTTGGCAGACTCCACCGAAGGCGCCGCCGGGTCCGGGGCTAGAGACGACTGTGCGAACGCGATCCCCGAGAGCAGCGCAACCCAAATCGAAGCAGAGCGGATTTTCATCGAATCCTACCTCTTCAAGATATTAGCAACACGCTTGCACTCTGAGATGCGGCGACCGGAGCGCCCGGTTAGCTGAGAAACGTCAGTCGTAAGAAAAGGGGAGTCGTTCTTCCGCGACCTGCCCTAACCGTTGCTTTTCCGCCCGCGGCTCACCGACACATTGCCCATGAACTGCGACTGCAGCTTTTGCGCGCAGCCCTCGCCGCAAACATGCATCGCGCCTTCCTGCACCGCCAGTTTTTCGTCCCAGGGCGCCAGGTGCATTACCGGCTGCTCATAATCGCCAAATGAGCTCCACATCACCCACCAGCGGTCGCTCCCGCCTTTTAGCACCCCGCAATTGGGACCGGCGCAGCGGTAAAACGGACTCGGAATGAGAAACAGATTTTCGCTCATGGCCCACCCGGATGTTCTGGCCATTGTAGCTGAGGAGGAGGTGCTGGGCCATGGATTATAAATCGCAGGTTCCAAATCAAGTTTTGGTGTGTGTACTGGAGGTTATGCGCCCGCTATTTGTACAACAGATATTTTTCCCGCAGGCGCACAAATTCTTCCAGCCGCTCCTGCCAGTCCTCGGCAATCCGTCTCGGATCTTCTCCCGCCCCGATCACCTCGAACACTGCCTGATTCACCAGTAGGTCCGCCATCCGCTCCAGCTTGAAGTCGTTCGGATACAGCTTGTGCAGCGCTGATGCCAGCTCGATTCCCAACTCCGGTGAATCCAGAGTATTTCGATCCAGAACAATCAGATTGACGCCTTCGCACCGTTCCCCCGCGAAGTTACTCGATGACGGGGTGAAAACAATCGGCACGAACCGCACACTCTGAATTCCGCGGGCGTTCAAGTACGCCGCCAATTCCCTGCTCTTGATCCAGGGCGCGCCCACCACTTCAAACGGCGTATCCGTCCCCCGGCCCACCGAGACATTTGTTCCTTCAATCAAAGCCACTCCGGGATAAAGCGTTGCCTCGTTCAAATCCCGCAGATTGGGCGAAGTGTTCACCCATGCGAGGCCGGTCGAATCGAACCAGTCTCCAGGCTGCCAGCCTTCCATCGCAACCACATCGAGCCGTGCCCCAATGTGCCGCTCGGCATTAAACATCTTTGCCAGCTCACCCAAACTCATGCCGTGGCGCGGAGGCTCGGAAAAATAATTCGTGAAACTCTCGCGCCCCTCATCCGAAACCGGCCCCTGCACAAACGATCCTGTAATCGGGTTCGGCCGATCCAGAATGACGACTTCAACTCCCGCCTTCGCCGCAGCCTCCAGAAAATATCCGACCGTAGTCTCGTAGGTATAAAACCTCGCGCCCGCATCCGCCAGATCGATCACCACCGCATCCAGCCGCTTCAACACATCCAGTGGCGGACGCCGCGCCGCGTCGCTGGCCCCGTACACGCTGTAGACCGCAACTCCGGTCGCTGCATCCTTCGCGTTCTTGACGTCGGTCGTGTCCAGCGTCCCGGTAACGCCATGCTCCGGACTGAAAATCGCATCCAGCGAAATGCCGGGCACACTCGCCAGCACGTCAATCGTCCGGCGCCCTTCCGAATCGACGCCGGTCTGATTCGTCACCAGTCCAATACTTCTCGGAGCCCCACCTCTCTTCGGATGCAGGGCGGCGAACTTCGTCTCCTCAAGCACATCGATTCCCGTCTTCACCGTTCCATTCCGCACCCCGAGCTTGCGGGCCGCGCTCTGCATTTCGTTGTAACCGGTGATCGTCGCCACCCGCATCTTCTCTGCTTCGGCGGGATCGAGCGCCAGCGCCGCCGCCACGGCCGTCGCGACCTTGGTCCGAAGCGAGATTGCGCTTCCCTTCTCCTTCGCCGGCAGCACGTTCATATGCACGGCATTCGTCAGCAGCACGATATAAGTTTTCGTCGCAGGATCAATCCATAGCGAAGTGCCGGTGAATCCGGTATGTCCGTAACCGCCCACCGGCAGCAACTCTCCACGGTTGGTCGAAAAAGGAGAATCGATGTCCCAGCCAAATCCCCGCAGCGACGTTCCATTCACTGGCTGCTGTGGCGCAGTCATCTTCGCAATCGTCGGAGGAGTCAGCACGCCGCGCCCGCCATCGAGCAAAGCCTGCGCAAAAAGCGCCAGATCGTCGGCGGTGGAAAATACTCCCGCGTCACCCGCTACGCCGCCCATCCGCCGAGCCGTGGGATCATGCACCACGCCGCGCAATAGGTGATGGTTTTCGTCTTCTTCAGTCGGCGCAATTTGCGGCTCCCACGAATGAGGAGGAACGAACCGCGTCTCCTTCATACCCAGCGGTGCAAAAATATGCCTGGCCGCATACTCGTCGAGCGACTCGCCGGAGAGCCGCTCCACCAGCGCTCCCAGCACGATGAAGTTGATGTCGCTATAAACAAACGCCGATCCTGGAGCCCGCCCCGGAGCTTCCTCAAACGCCATCCGATAGGCTGTCTCCTTGCCCTCCCACGCCTTCGCCAAATCCAGATCCGAAGCGAGCCCTGAGTAATGCACCAGCAACTGCCGGATCGTAATATCCTGCTTCCCGTTCTGTCCAAACTCGGGAAGATACTTCTCGACCGGATCGCTCATGCGGAACTTTCCCTGCTCCCAAAGCTGCATGATCGCCGTCGTAGTTGCGATGACCTTGGTTAGCGACGCACAATCGAACACCGTATCGAGCGTCATCGCCTCCCGCCGAGGTTCCAGCGCCCGGCTGCCATAAGCTTTGCGATGCACCACCTGCCCGTCGTGGCCGACGACGAGCACGGCGCCTGGAATCTGTTGCTGGGCGATGGCGTCGTTGATGATGGGGTCGAGAACGGCGAGGCGGGAATTAAGCGAAGTCTGCGCGATCGCGGCGCCAGAAAACAGCAGAGCGAACGGCAGCAGAAGTTTCAGTAAGTGTTTCACGGCTGTTGTGACTCTACATGACCCCGGAGATGCGGCTCAAGGGCGAACGTTACAAACGATGCTCTCAAGGTAACTCCCCGTTTGCCTCCGCCCGCCGCGTTTGCTATAACCCCATCAGTTCACAAAATACCCTTGGAGCTGACGCTGCCCAATCGAGAATCTGGCTTTTCCTTCCTCGTGCGCAATTTTGTCGCGCAGGAAGACCTCTTTCGCAGCGCTTTCGGCGTCCTCGAAAAGGCCATCGCCGCCCGCGCTTTCCCCGCCTGCTCGCTCGCCGTCACTTTTCGCGGTGAACTCGTCGCCCACAAGGCGCTTGGCCACTTCACCTACGATTCAGCGTCGCCCGAAGTCACGACCACGACTCTTTTCGATCTCGCTTCGCTCACGAAAGTCGTCGCGACGACCACCATGGCCATGATCCTCTATGAACGCGGACTGCTCGATCTCGATGCTCCGGTCACCGCTATCGTCCCCGAATTCGCAAGCCTATTGGACAATGACAATGATGACTCGCGCCGCCGCGAAGTCACCGTGCGCATGCTGCTCGCGCACAGCTCCGGCCTGCCCGCCTACGAAAAGCTTTTCCTGCTCGCGCAAACTCGTGAAGCGCTTCTGCAAGCCGCCTTCACCGCGCCGTTGGCCGACGCTCCCGGTGCGCGTGCCGAATACAGCGACATCGGCTTCATCATTCTGGGCGTCGTCCTCGAGCGTCTGGCCGATGAATCTCTCGACGTATTCTGCCAACGCGAAATTTTCGGACCGCTCGGCATGACGCAAACGACGTTCAATCCCACGGCCGCCTTGAAAGACTCTATCCCGCCAACCGCCGACGATCGCACCTTCCGCCACCGCATCATTCAAGGCGAGGTGCAGGACGAAAACGCGAGCGTCCTCGGCGGCGTTGCCGGACACGCCGGCCTGTTCTCCACCGCCGAAGATCTGGCCATTTTCGCCCACGCCATGCTCAACGGCGGGCATCCCATTCTGCGCTCCTCGACTGTCGAACTGTTTTCACGCCGAGAATCCGTGCCAGAAGGCACATCCCGAGCGCTGGGCTGGGACACGCCTTCCGCGCCCTCACAATCCGGTAAGCACTTTTCGTCCCGTTCCTTCGGACACCTCGGCTACACCGGCACGTCCCTGTGGATCGACCCGGAGCGCCAACTTTCGATAGCTTTGCTAACCAACCGCACCCGGCCCGACTGCCAGAATCAGTCGATTAAACAGGTTCGCCCCGCGTTTTATGACGCGGTTGTGGAAGCTCTGGGGAAACCAGATTGAAGCGAAAAGTCTTGAAATACGAAGCAAGCAGCATAGAACTCCGCCGTCTCGGCACGGAGAAAACTAACCGCGCCTCCGCCGGTCTGGATCGCAAGTCGGCGCTCGAAATCGCACGCATCATCAACGCGGAAGATGCCAAGGTCGCAGCGGCCGTGAAGCGCGTTCTCCCGCAAATCGCGCACGCCATCAATCTGATCACCGCGGCGCTCTCCCAAGGCGGACGCCTCATCTACGTTGGCACTGGCACCAGTGGACGCATCGCCGCCCTCGACGCCGTTGAATGTCCGCCTACCTTTGACATCTCCGCACGGATGGTTCAATTTGTCATCGCTGGCGGCCCCAAAGCGCTGGGAGCAGCCGTGGAAGCCGACGAAGACTCGCGTGAACTGGGCCGCAGAGCCATCGCGAAAAAGAAACCAACCAAGAAAGATGTCGTCATCGGGATTGCGGCCAGCGGACGCACTCCCTTCACTATCGCCGCCATCCAATATGCGCGCGCCCACGGCGCAAAGACTGTTGCCGTCGTCTGCAACCGGAAATCACCGCTGGGCAAGGCAGCTCATGTGGCCATCGTCGCGGAGGTCGGCGCCGAAGTGGTCGCCGGCTCGACCCGCATGAAAGCGGGCACGGCGCAGAAGATGATTCTGAACATGCTCACGACTGGCGCGATGACGCGTCTCGGCTATGTTTACGGCAACCTGATGGTCAACGTCAGTCCGAAGAACGAGAAGCTGGTCGAACGCGGAGTGGGCATTTTGGAACAAGCCGCCGGTCTCGAGCGCCGGGCAGCGCGCTTATTTATCGCCGCTGCCGGAGGTCGCGTCCCCGTTGCGCTGGTGATGGCCAAAGCGGGAGTCAATCGCGCCAAGGCAGTCGCTGCCCTGAGAGCATCGCAAGCTCAAGTGCGCAGGGCGATAACCCTGGCAGGAATCCCGTGAACGCGGCCGCGCGCCTTCCTCTGTGAAACTCTGTGCTCCCTGTGGTCAGGCTTTTTTCGCCGTTACAATCTAAACTCCACCGGACATTTCGAACCGCCGCCGTCCCGCAATCGTAGTTAGAATGAAAGCGGCGCTTCAATTGTTCGGGAACCTAAGCTATGGATAAGCTCGTAATCCGCGGCGGTAACCCGCTGCTCGGCACCGTCCGAATCAGTGGCGCGAAGAACGCCGCACTCCCTTGCATGGCGGCCGCCTTGCTCACCGACGAACCGGTGATTCTCGAAAACATCCCGCAGGTGCGCGATATCGAGACCACGCGCAAGCTGCTTGCCGCCATGGGTGCGGAAGTCGAACTCGGCTATGGACGCGCCCATCATCGGACAACGATTTGCGCGCGCACACTCGCCGCTCCCGAAGCGTCGTATGAACTGGTCAAGACCATGCGCGCCTCCACGCTCGTGCTGGGGCCGCTGGTTGCCCGTTGTGGCCGCGCCCGTGTTTCCCTGCCCGGGGGATGCGCCATTGGCGCCCGCCCCATCGATCTCCACATCAAGGGACTGGAGCGTCTGGGCGCGAAGATCACGCAAGAGCATGGCTACGTCGAGGCCGTCGTTGATCCCCTGAAAGGCGGCCGTCTTCGTGGCGCTGAAGTTGTCTTCGACAAAATTACCGTCACCGGCACCGAAGACCTNNATCCCCGACCGCATCGAAGCCGGAACCTTCATCATCGCCGGAGCCCTCACCGGCGGAGACGTCAACGTGGCCGGATGCGATCCCGCGCACCTTGCCGGTATCTTGCAGAAGCTCGCGGAGACCGGCGTCAAAACTACCGTGAAAGCCGACTCTGTACGGGTCATGGGCGATCAGCCGCTCCAAGCCGCCGACATGAATACGGAAGAATATCCCGGCTTTCCCACCGA
>PMMJ01000380.1:36072-48161 GCA_003162255.1 Acidobacteriaceae bacterium
CTAAAAACCCTGGGCGCGGAAGTCCGCCGCGTCGGCGACATATTCCCTAAACGAGCCGTTGCCCCCTTGGGCGGGTAGCCGCCGGTTTTCCGCTGCTGCTGGAGGTAACGATAGTAACCTCCCTGTCCAAGACGAGGAAATGCCCCTCCCACGGTATGTTGACTTACGATCTGCTCCTTGCCGCCCCAATACCGCTGCTCAGCGCTTTGTTGCGTACCTCCTGACTCGCCCTGTTACTTACAACCCCGCCGCTGTGCTTCATGGGTAACTTTCGTAATCCTCCCTCAGTGGCGCACGTGTGCGATAACTGAGGTGCGGCCGAGATTTAGACGAGAAATATCCAAGTTAAGAAGCGCTGGCGCACGCACGCCTACGTGCCGAGGACCCAGTTATGAAGGTTGTCGTTCTGTGCGGTGGATTAGGTACCCGTCTCCGGGAAGAGACCGAATTCCGCCCCAAACCNNAGCCGATGGTCGAGATCGGCGGGATGCCGATCCTCTGGCACATCATGAAGACCTATGCACACTATGGGATCCGTGAATTCGTCCTGTGCCTCGGTTACCGCGGCAACATGATCAAGGACTACTTCCTGAACTACGAGGCGATGAATAACGACTTCGCCATCTGCCTCGGGCGTAACTCGAAGATCGAGTACAAGAACGGCCATCACGAACAAGACTTCCAGGTCACGCTTGCCGATACTGGGCAGAACACCATGACGGGCGGACGGGTGAAAAAGATTGAAAAGTATGTCGGTGAAGATCTCTTCATGCTGACCTATGGCGACGGGGTGGGCAATGTGAACATCCCCGAACTGCTGGAGTTCCACAAGAGCCATGGCAAGCTCGCCACGGTCACCACCATCACTCCGAGTTCCCGCTTCGGAGTTATCGAGGCGAACTCGATAGGACGGGTAACAAATTTCAAAGAAAAACCGAAGACCAGCGGCCGCGCCAGCGCAGGCTTCTTCGTGCTCGATCGTCGGGTGTTCGATTATCTCGGCGGCGACGATTGCATTTTCGAGAGGGAGCCACTGGAGCGGTTGGCCAACGAGGGACAGTTGATGGCGTATCCGCACGACGGTTTTTTTTACGCGATGGATACCTACCGCGAATACGAATACTTGAACCAATTGTGGAACGCGAAGCAGGCGCCATGGAAGGTTTGGCAGGAATGAAGAACAGCTTCTGGCGTGACCGGACGGTCTTTATCACCGGCGCCACCGGACTGGTGGGCGGCTGGCTGACCAAGCACCTGCTGGAGCAGGGCGCGTCGGTTACGGCGCTGGTACGGGACTGGGTTCCGGCCAGCGAATTCGCGCGCCAGAGACTGGCCGAGCGTGTCAACGTAGTCCGCGGGGGGCTGAGCAGTCCTACCCTGCTGGAACGAGTGCTGGGCGAATACGAGATCGAGGTCGTCTTCCATCTCGCGGCCCAGACGATCGTGGGGATCGCGAACCGCAATCCGCTCTCGACCTTTGAGAGCAACATACGCGGGACGTGGAATGTGCTGGAGGCTTGCCGGCGTTCGCCCTTGGTGAAGTCGGTCGTCGTTGCATCGTCGGATAAGGCTTATGGCGACCAGGCCGTACTTCCTTACAAGGAAGATATGCCGTTGCAGGGAAAACATCCCTACGACGTTAGTAAGTCGTGCTCGGACCTGATTGCACAGTCCTATGCGCACACGTTCGGCGTTCCGCTGGCGATTACGCGCTGCGGCAATTTTTACGGTGGCGGCGACCTCAACTGGAACCGCGTGGTCCCCGGCACTATCCGCTCTGTAATTCGCGGCGAGCGGCCCATCATTCGCTCGGACGGCAAGTATGTGCGCGATTACTTTTACGTGGAAGATGGCGCCGCGGCATACATGCTCCTCGCGGAGCGGCTTATCCGCGATCCGAAGCTAAGCAGCGTTGCTTATAACTTTTCGAATGAAGCGCAGGTCAGCGTGCTCGAAATGGTGAACGCAATCCTGGCGAAGATGGGTACGAAGTTAAAGCCCGAGATCCAGAATCAGGCGTCGAATGAGATTCGCCATCAGTTCCTAAGCGCGGAGCGAGCACGCACCGAATTGAACTGGAAGCCGTTATTCACGTTGGATGAAGGACTGGAGAAGACGATCGCGTGGTACCGGGAGGCACTGAAATAATGTCACGAGCAGACGAACTGCGCGACCGGATCCGCGAAATGGTGGGCGAGTATTATCGGGAGGCCTTTCCCGCGCGTTCGTTCGTGCCAGGATCGTCGCTTGTACCCGTTTCCGGTCGTGTTTTCGACGAACAGGAACTCGAACTGCTGGTGGATTCGTCGCTCGATTTCTGGCTGACGACCGGGCGCTTTGCCGAGCAGTTCGAACGCGAGTTCGCAAAATTTGCCGGTGTGCGCGAGGCGGTATTGGTGAACTCGGGATCGTCGGCGAACTTGCTGGCGCTCACGGCGTTGACTTCGGAGAATCTGGGCGAACGGCAGTTAAAGCCCGGGGATGAGGTCATCACCTTGGCAGCGGGATTTCCCACCACGGTCAATCCGATCGTGCAGAACG
Organism: Acidobacteriaceae bacterium; assembly: GCA_003162255.1. Lineage (GTDB taxonomy): Bacteria > Acidobacteriota > Terriglobia > Terriglobales > Acidobacteriaceae > Acidiflorens. The sequence continues at coordinate 38,614 of PMMJ01000380.1, forward strand.
GCCTGGTGCCCGTGTTCGTCGACGTTCACATTCCAACTTTCAATGTGGACGTCAGTTATCTCGACGCGGCTCTGTCCGATCGTACCCGCGCCATCATCTTCGCGCACACGCTGGGCAATCCGTTCGATCTCGATGCTGTAACGTCCTTCGCAAAGAAGCATGGCCTGTGGCTGATCGAAGACTGTTGCGACGCGCTCGGCGCCACCTATCGCGGACAGAAAGTCGGAACTTTCGGCGATCTCGCCACCTTCAGCTTCTATCCGGCGCACCACATCACCATGGGCGAAGGTGGTTGCGTGTTGACGAACCACCCTCGGTTGCGCACGCTCGTTGAGTCCTTCCGCGACTGGGGCCGCGACTGCTGGTGTGCTCCCGGCAAGGAAAACACCTGTGGTAAGCGCTTCGATTGGCGGCTGGGGGCCTTGCCGCACGGCTACGACCACAAGTACATCTATTCGCACATCGGCTACAACCTGAAGGCGACGGACATGCAAGCCGCGGTCGGCGTCGCACAGCTAAAGAAGCTGCCGGCCTTCATCGCGGCCCGAAAGAAGAATTACGCGGCGCTTCGGGAAGGTCTGGCCGGCGCGCAGAACCATTTCGTGCTTCCGGAGGCGACGCCGAATTCAGATCCGAGCTGGTTTGGGTTCCCCCTGCTGGTCCGCGAGGACGCGCCATTCTCACGCAAGAACGTAGTTCAGTACCTCGATTCGAAGAAGATCCAAACCCGGCAACTATTCGGCGGCAATCTCCTGCGCCAACCGGCCTACAAGAACATTCGTCATCGGGTGATCGGCGATCTGAAGAACAGCGATCGCGTGATGAGTCAAGCATTTTGGATCGGAGTCTACCCGGGACTGACGGGCGAGATGATCGAGTACATGTCAGAGACTTTAGGTTCGATGGTTTCGAAGGGAGTGCATGCCGATGCAGCACGAAACTGACAACAGATCCGCAGCCAACAACACGCAAGTCCGACTGGGCTCCAAGGTGGTCGGAACGGGACAGCCTTGCTATGTCATCGCTGAAATCGGAATTAACCACAACGGCGACATCGATCTTGCCAAGCAATTGATCAACGTCGCGGTGGGCGCCGGTTGCAGCGCGGTCAAGTTTCAAAAGCGGACGATCGAAGTTGTCTACTCTGCCGAGGAACTGGCGAAACCGCGCGAAAATCCATTCGGACCGACCAATGGCGATCTGAAGCGTGGGCTTGAGTTCGGGCTCGAAGAGTACAAGGAGATCGACCGTTATTGCAGAGAAGTGAAAGTCGATTGGTTCGCTTCCTGCTGGGATGAAGGGTCGGTCGATTTCATCGCGCAGTTTGATGTTCCCTGCTTCAAAATCGCCTCGGCCTCCCTGACGGATGACAATCTGTTACGGCACACGCGGGCAGTCGGAAAACCGATCCTCCTGTCCACCGGCATGAGCACGCTCGACCAGATCGACCACGCCCTCGAGATCCTGGGCAAGAAGGACTTAGTCCTGCTGCAGGCGTGCAGCACTTATCCAGCGTATTACGAAGAACTGAATCTGCGGGTTATCGACACGCTGATCGAGCGTTATGGAGTGCCGGTCGGCTACTCTGGGCACGAAACGGGTTTGCCTTCGAGCGTGGCGGCGCGGGTTATGGGGGCCTGCATCATTGAGCGGCATATCACCCTGGACCGGTCGATGTGGGGTTCGGATCACGCTGCGTCGCTCGAGCCCAACGGAATCACGCGCCTGGTACGCGACATTCGTTTGATCGAGAAGTCGATGGGGGATGGAGTGAAGCGCGTGCTCGAGCGCGAGCAGCCGATCATCAACAAACTGCGCCGGGTGCGCGCCGCGCATGCATAGGATCAAGGCCATAGCGATGGATGTGGATGGCGTGCTCACCGACGGCGGGGTGTGGTGGGGACCGAACGGCGAAGAGTGGAAACGATTCTGTTTTGCCGACATTATGGGACTCTCGCTAGCACGAAAATCGGGAATGGTGATTGGTTTGATGTCGGGCGAGAATAGCCCGTTGGTCGACCGGTTTGCCAGTAAACTTGGTATCGGCGACGTCGACAAGGACTGCAAGGACAAAGCCAGCGCGCTGCGCGCCTTCTCGGAGCGGCACGGGTTGGGTTTGCAGGAGATTTGCTTCATTGGGGACGATGTGAACGATTTACCCGCGCTGAACATCGCCGGCCTCGGCGCCTGTCCTGCGGATGCGCGCCCTTCGATCCGAAAGCATTGCCAGGTGGTCACCAAACTCCCCGGCGGTAACGGCGCCGTGCGCGAGGTCGTGGACATGTTGCTCGGGTCGGCCAAAATGGCGGCAAAGCCGTGACTCCTCGGTACCCTGACTGCCGCAGCGAAAAAATGATGGGTTGTGTCTATCGCGACAGATGTCCGGATGGGACAGCGAACGGAATGAATTCATGCAATTTCTAAAGGACTACCTCGTCCGGCTTGGGCCAAATAGTGTGCTGGTTCAAGCGGCATTGCGGATGTATGGATTTCGTCGTGGTTATCGTGTCGAATTTGCGAATGATGTCATCATGCTTCGCCAGGCTGAGCGGGAAATGATACTGAACAAAGCTCAATACGTTCAGGTTCCGATAATGATGGAATGCTATAACCTATTTTTCGACACCGTCGAGGGCCACGCTAGTGAAGGTCGAACAGTCCTCGACTTCTCCCGGCCCGGTCTCCAACGCTACCGCAAGAGTGGCGCGGCATTCCGTTTTCCGTCAATTCCTGAAGATGATGTGATGGACGCATATACTCATGGCTATGCACCTCAACCTGGCGACGTTGTTTGGGATGCTGGCGCACATGCTGGGGCCACTGCCTATTTCTTAGCGCAGATGGTAGGACCCAGCGGCAGAGTCTATGCCTTTGAGCCCGACCAGAATAACTATAGCTACCTCTTGCAGAACATCGAATTGCACAAACTGCACAATGTCATCCCGGTAAAAAAGGCTCTTTCAGGTTCCAGCGGTACGGCTGACTTTTGCATGGACGGCTCCATGAGCGCGGGACTAACCGACTATCTCACCTATTCGGAAAAGGACAAATTCCAAAGAGTGTTGACCGTAACTTTCGCCGACGCGTGTGCCGAATTCGGCGAGGTTCCGGCCTACGTAAAAATGGATATAGAAGGAGCAGAGGTCGCCACAGTCGAAAGCTCGCAAGAATTTCTGAAGGCACATCCGGTCAATTTTGCAATCGAGAGCTATCACCCAGTCGATGGAGAGCGGACATGGAGACCTTTGGAGAAACTGTTCTCCAGTATCGGATATGAGGTTTGGTCGTCGGATAAATTTGGCCAGATGTTTACTTGGGCGAAGCCGGTTTCTAAGAGACATTCCTCATCCGCTGCGTTGGAGAACGGGCCCGTGAGAATTTGACCCTGGGCCGCAAACTCGCGCGTCAACGCTCACGCAGCGTAACCACCGGGTTGGTTAATCCGAGGGCAGTAATCCGGTTGCGGATGCCTTGGGTATGCAACAAGGTCGCAAGGATAATCGGCGCCTTCTGGTTCTCCAACTGATCGGGAAAAATGATTGGCACGCCGCGCAACGTTTTTCCGACATGGACCGGGTTTCCATCCACGAAAGCAACCACCTTAGCATCCTTCAACGCCGTATCACACAGGAGCTTCATGGTCAGTTGGCCCGTCCCCCAAATGATCACTTCTGTTGAAGATGCAAGCACACTCCGCAGGTGCTGATCGATTTCTTGCATCATGGCCCGGGATTCATCGATGTAGCGCTCCATCTGCCCTCGAAATGCGCTGTCGATGAGCCAAGGTTGCTGAACTTGAGCGGTACGACGCTCGTACCCCACTTCGAGGCCGGGGAACACCAGGCCGGATGGCCCGGTCGCCAGCACGCGTTTCTCGAGTACTGGCGCAAATCCAAACTGAACCATTAAATTTCGCAGTGAGGCTATGGAGAAGTGATTGATGTGCTCAGTATTGATGTCTTGAAATGGGGCATGCAGGTAGTCCGCGTACCCAGCCGCATCCGGCACTTCGAGGAAGATGCGGCCGTTGTCACTACAAACACCCACTAATGCTGCGATTGCACTCTTTACGTCAAGAACGTGCTCGAGAACAGAGGTTAGTATTATGGCATCAAAACAGCCTATCTCTGCAGGAAGATGAGCAAGCTCTCCGCGATAAGCTTGACAACCCCCGTTGCGAGTGTTTTTCACGCACGCAGGAGAAGGATCGACCCCAACGAGATTTGAAAATCCCAGGCGACCCAGCACCTGAAGCAGCCCCCCATTGGCGCACCCTACATCGAGGATGCGAGCCCCCTTGGAAGGAATGTGATTGGCGAATAGCGTTCCGGTTTGCTCAAGACGGGCGATATCGTCCGGGGGAGTCGTCCCCGTCTGGGCTCCGGCTGGCTGCTCGTAAATGGAGCAGGTACCGTAGAATTTTTCGTAGTCAGACTGCGTGGCGGGGGTGTCAGCGTACACCATACCGCATGACGAACAGATCACGACGTCGTATTCATCCGGCAGTGGATAATCGTCTGAGACTGCAAATCTCTGGTGATGCAGCACATCTCCACACTTGCCATCGCAAACCGGACAGGGACGCAAAAGATTCTTCATGGCTCTCTCACCAGCAACTCCTACCACCATCCACCACGAGATTCGTGCCCGTCATATATGACGATGCGTCCGAACATAGAAACACAATGGCACCCTGATATTCGCTAATCGCAGCCATGCGTCCAAGTGGGATCAGGGTTGTCAAGCGAGCAACAAAATCTTCCGGCTGGCCGTTGTACACGCCACCAGGCGAAATGGCATTGACGCGTACCTTTTTGTCGGCCCAGTAGCTGGCCAGATATCGCGTTAGACCCACCAGCGCTGACTTTACTACCGAATAGGTCACGGGCTTGACGGGCTGCATTTGCTCCGGCACATCGGGCTGCCGGTAGATGCGCTGATCGGGAGCGATCAGCGCGAGATCCGACGCCACGTTTACGATGACTCCGCCGCCGTTGCTGGCCATGTGACTTCCAAACACTTTACTGCACAGGAAAGCGCCGGTCAGGCCTACGGCAATGTCCGCTTCCCACTGCGTCAAAGGAAAATTCTCCAGCCGCGAGAAGTTAACCTCTGTGCTGGCCTCCATCTTGGGATTGTTAGCCGCGTTGTTGACAAGGATATCGAGACGTCCGAAGCGGGCCAGGATCTCGGCGCGCAGCGCTTCAATTTCCGGCTGCTTGGTTATGTCCGCAGCGCAGCCGATTGCCCTAACACCATACTCGTGCGACAGTGCGGCCGCTTTTTCGCTGGCGCCCTGCCGTTGAATGTCGACCAGGACCGGGATGCCGCCCGCGGCCGCAATCGCTCGGGCGTGTTGCTCGCCGAGCAGTCCCGCACCACCCGTAATTACGGCAACGCGCCCGGATAAGTCAAAGAGATTCCCACGCTCTGTCATACTTTCTCGATTCTTCAGGAAACCTCCACCACACGGCCGGTTGCGATCGATTCCTTCGCGGCCAGCGCCAGTTTGAGGCTCCACATACCATCACCCAAGTCAACCACTGGTTTGGTCCGCGTTTTCACACAGTCAAGAAAATGCTGCATCTCAAGGATGAACAGTTGATTGCGGTCCAGTTGCTCGCAAGCGAACCGATCCGCTACGTTTCCTTCGACGCCATACAGGGTGACCGAAAGCGTTGGGAAATCGAGGATGGCTTTGCCCGCGTCCCCTATCACCTCACACTGCCGCTGCGGCGGTCGCTGCAAATAGTCCTGCTGCAAGTGGACGGGAAGTGGCCTTCCAGCGAACTCGCACTCCATCAGTGTGCTGGCTACATCCTCAACGTCGATCTCAAGATTACTCCAGTGCCCGCCGATTGAGAACAAACGCTTCGCCTTGCCGAACAAGGAGTAGAGATAGTCGAACTCGTGAATCTGCGAGAGTATTACACCGCCGCCCAAGTCTGCCCGAGCGGCATAGCCCTGCCGGTAATCTTCATAACGATGAAAGCCGGGCAGGTATTCACCTACCGTGGCGCGGACTGCAAGCAGGTTGCCAAGCAGACCTTTTTCCACGATCTCCCGCAGGCGCAGAAAGCAAGGATGGAAACGATACTGATAACCAACCATGACGACCCGGGCCTGCTTCTCAACCAAAGCTTGCAGTTCGGGCAGACCTGCCACGCTGTCCGATAGCGGCTTTTCTACAAAGAGATCACAGCCGCCACGAACGCAAGCTAACGCCACAGGAACATGCAAGCCGCTGGGGTTACAGATAAATGCGATGTCAGGCTTTTCCTCCAGCGCCAACTCCAAGTCAGCAAAGACGCGGACCCGATACTCTCGCTCGACGTCGCGGTCCCCGTCAATTTGCATAGTGGGAGTAATCACATGGGAAAGCTTTCGGACGCGATAGGCAAGTATCTCAACGTCATCGCCAAGCAGCGCGCGTAGATTTCGCAGATGTCGCTGTCCGATGCTCCCTAGTCCGATGATCAATATCTTCATCAGTTCGCTCAGAAAACGAAACCCGCTGCCTGCAACTGGCTCAGCACAAATTCCCGGTTATGCCGAACCCATGCAAGCTCTTTCCCAGCTTCGCCACGCGCAGCCTCCATTACAAAGTCTCCCTTGTATCCGATTTTGTGCAGATGGGAGAGCAAAACCGGAATTTCCGCATTGCCTGTTCCAAGGGGAACCGTTCCACCGCCACGAATCCGGTCTTTTATATGTACGCCACCGATTCGGTCGCCATAGGCCGCCATCTCTTCGCGCACTTCGTAGCCAAGAGAAGCGCTGTTTCCGGAATCGTAGTTCACCTTCACCTGTGGCAATTTGGCCAAGAGCATGGTGAGGCGGTGCGGATCGAGCGATGTCTCCAAGTCTAACTCGATACCGGACTTCCCGGCGTGTGTAAGAGCGCGACGCATTACTTGTACAACCTGCAGCTCCTCGGCATCGCTCTCAATCTTCGAATTGTCCAAGAATGGGAGAACAACACGGTGAATGCCAGCCAGCCGGCAACGATCAAGGAGCCACAGTAGTTTATTGACTCTCTCTTCCTGTTCCGCCGCGACGGCCTTCGCGAGCGGACGCGCCATAAAGTAGTCCGCGCACAGGGAAACGACAGCGATATTGTATTTCTCAGACAGCTGGCGCATCTCCGCTCGACCACTATCGGTGCCGATCGGGTTTTCACTCTCGCTGATGGAGTCGTATATCCACTCGATCGCGTCCACGTGGGCCGCTGCCGCCAGGGCAAATTCTTCTCTCCAATGCTTGCTGGGAAAGGACTGATGGCGTCCTTCAACAGGTGGCAAAAGTCGGCCCTGCATGACCGCAATTCGCATGAATGTTACTCCTCCTCCACAGGGATCAACATGTTCGAAAGAAATTCCTCGCGCGAGAGGAACGGGTAAAGATCTTCCAACGGCTTGGAGACAAACGATCCATCCGGCCGTTGCATGGAGGAAAGTCGCGGACCGCGGGACTCATCGGGAATAATGAACGTATCGCAAACCAGCGGTCCGCCACGGTTAAGCACTCGCCGCAGATCGGCGCGGAGATCGGATTGATCGCGGATGACGTCGGTCTGCAACCCATAAGCCTGGGCGACCTTGGTGATATCTGGTAGAGTTTGCCCTGTTTCGGGGCTGCACCCGATCCGCGGTGCGCCAAAGAAGTTCGTCTGCGAAGCCCGAATGGAAGCATAACCGTCATTGTTCAACACAAAGAACGTGATGGGTAGCCTAAGCCGTGAAACAGTTTCCAGTTCCTGGATGTTGAATTGAAAACCTCCATCGCCATCTACGCACACTACCGGGCGGCGGCCGTTTGCCATGCAGACCCCAATGGAAGCGGCGATGCCGTATCCCATGGCTCCCAACGCCGTGGTATGAAACACCCTCTGCCCGGTCTTGACCCGCAACGCCAGCAGGAAGAGTTCAATCGCGCTGCCCGAACTCCCTGAAACAATGGGAGTGTTCCCCGGCAGCACGTCCTGAAGCGCTTCTGCCAGGTGATACATGCTGACTCGCCCTTCGGGCTTGCGATGTTCAGGCTGGATGACGGGATAGCGGTTCTTCCAATCCGCACAGCGCTGCTTCCAGGGCGACCGATCCTTTCGCTGAAACTCCGACTTGCGGCGAAGCAGGGCGCGAATAAACTCGCCTGCGTCAGCCTGCACCTTTGTCTGAATAGAATCGCCCATCTTGGCCAGTTCGAAGGGATCAATGTCAACCATCACCTTGTGAGCGGCACGGGCAAATCGCTCTGGAGAGTAGCCCGTGATCACGCGATCCAAGCGCGCGCCCAGCGCGAGCAGGAAATCTGAATTCTGAACAGCAAAGTTTGCGCCGCGCGGTGCAAGAGAGCCGGGACGACCGACAAATAAGGGATGGTCGTCGGCAATCAGATCGATCGCGAGCCACGTCGACTCGACCGGTATGTCAAGCGCTTCGACCAGTTCCAGAAACTCCTTTTCCGCACGCGCCAATCGAATGCCGTTGCCTGCCAGAAGCATGGGCCGCTCGGACCTATTCAATGCGCGGATCGTTTCCCCGACGAGGGCGTCCATGTCTATTTGTGAAGGAACTTCGCACTCGGACGGATCGAAGCCGCGTAGGGTTTCCGGGTCGATGGGGCTAGCCTGTACGTCGAGCGGAATATCAATCCAAACAGGACCCGGACGACCCGATTTTGCAAGATGAAGTGCCTTCTCCATGTGGTAGCGGATCGAGCCGGGATCGTCGATCGTTATCGCGTACTTGGTCAGGGGGCGGACAATCGAAACGATATCAACCTCCTGCATTCCAACTTGGCGAACACCCAGCGGCATTCCATCGGGCGCAAACATACGGTCCGCCCGTTTCACCTGACCAGAGAGAAACAGGCACGGCGTTGAATCCAGCCAGGCGCCGGCCAGGCCGGTGATCGCATTTGTGCTACCCGGACCAGTAGTCACCAGCGCCACGCCGAGATGATTGGTCGCCTTCGAGTAATTCTCTGCTGCAATTGCGCTGGCCTGCTCGTGCAGATTGCAAACGAAATCAACCCCGCTACAGCGGCTGAGGGACTCGTTGAGATGCATGGCCCCGCCGCCGGGTACCAGAAAGACATGTTGCACACCGCTGTCTGCGACGAGGCGAAAAACATAATCCGAAAGCTTCATTGCTGATCAGGCTCCATTCGGGCTCCAACACTGAATGTTCTGCGACTCATCAAATGTGCGAAAAACTGCAAGAACTCTTGATCATATCGCATCTCCTCCCCCAATCTGCCCGGCTGCGTTTCAGCCCTGTTCTTGATATGTGTCCTAAAGAGCAGGGCGGAACTGAACATGTTCTACTATTTGTGAGGGATTTTGCTTGTGTAATGATGTAAAGAGATGAGCGTCTCAGATTTTGCCAACAAATGGAGCACGAAACTGGCGGGCCACATTCCGCCCGGCCAGTTCGGGCGATACCTGCTGGTGGGTGCCTGGAATACCTTGTTCGGTTACGGATCGTTCGCGTTTTTCACCGCGATTCTGAGCCCGGTGATTCCGCACAGTTATATCGTCGCCTCAG
>PMMJ01000449.1 GCA_003162255.1 Acidobacteriaceae bacterium
TCCATGTCCTTGCGCAGGTTCGTAACGAAGAGCCCGAACAAATCGTTCTGCTTGGCTTCAAGGAGCGACTGGCGGATCCCATCCTTCTTCTCGGTGAATTCCTGATCCGTCGGCGCCTGTTTTTCCAGAAGTTGCGCGACCACGCCATTGCCGCCGGCAGTGATCGGCCCGCTAATCTCGCCCGGCTTCAGGGAGAAAATCGCGCTCGCGCTTGCCATGGAACCAATGTCGGGAACCTGGCCGTCGGGCAGAACCAGGTCGCTCGTCTTCACCGCCGCACCCAGATCTTTCGCTGCTTTTTTCAAATCGTGCCCAGCCTTGGCGCGATCGGAGAGTTCCTGCGTCTTCTGTTGCAGCAGAAAGCCGGCGCGCTGGTTCTTGAACTCGCTCTCAACTCGCGAACGAATCTCCTCGAACGTCGGCGTAGCCGGGGGCTTGATGGCGAGCAGTTGGAAAACCACGTAACCCTGCGGAACCTGCACCACATCGGGCGGCGCCTTGTCGGCTTCGTTGANNGCTTCACTTTCTCTTCGATCTCGCCCTTCACCTCGGCGAGCGTCTTGAGGTGAGCGTCCTGCTTGTCTTCGACGTGGATAATGTGGAAGCCGTAACTGCTCTTAACCAGACCGCTGGTCTGCCCCTTGCCCAGTGAAAAGGCGGCCTTCTCGAATTCAGGGACGGTGCGGCCGCGTCCGATCCAGCCCAGTTCGCCCCCACTTTTGGCGCTGCCGGGATCGTCTGAGTATTTTTCCGCGAGCTTGGCAAANNCTGCTCGGGCACGCGGTACTCGTCGCGGTGCTGATCGTAATAAGACTGCAGGTCCTGATCGGCAACGGTCGTTGCCGCCGCGATTTTCGCGCTGTCGACGACCACGTATTTAATCTGGCGCTTCTCGGGGATGGAGTTGTTGTAGGTCGCTTTGTTGCGTTCGTAAAACGCCTTGAGTTCCTCGTCGGTGGGGTGCAGTCCCTTCAGAATGTCGGCCTGTGTGATCACGGCATATTCGAACTTCACCTTGGTGTTGCTGCGGGTGAATTCATCGCGAACTTCCGTGTCACCGACGAAGGCGCTGGTCGAAACCAGCGCGCGCAATTTGCGGACAAGAATGAAGTCCTTCTCCAGCGCTTCAAACTGCGGAATCGTCATGTCGTTGCGCTGAACGAAGTTTTCATATTCTTCCTGCCCGACAAACTTGCCATCGGGGAAGAGCATGGCGCCAAGCTGCCCGTGCTGGAGTTCCTCGCGCAGTTCGTCGTCGCTGACGCGCAGACCCATGCGGTGCGCCTCGGCCACCAGCGCCTTCTCGTTGATGAGTTGCTCGGCAGCCTGACTGGCAAAATAGGGCAGCAACATGCTGGCCTGCGCCCCGCCGCGAGGAAACTGCTGCCGGATCATGGCCCGGGCCTCACGCTGCACTTCCGCCACGGTCACTTGCTGGTCGCCAATCGAGGCCAGGACGCCCGCCGGAGGCGCGCCAATGCCGAAGCTGGAGCCGATCCCGCCGGGAATGAGCGTAATCGCCATCGAGGCGCAGATGAGGACGAGCAGCGCGCCGAGAATGATCTTCACGGTTGGCCCTGCATTTTGAAGCTGTCGAATCATAATTTAGATAACTCCGTTGGATTGCTCCACGCTGGAAGCCAGAATTTATGATTATAAACTAGTGTCGTCTCCATGAATTCTGACCGGGCACGGCTTCACGATCTGCCCTGAGCGAAGCCGAAGGAGGGCAACCCCGAACCGGTCAAGATGGGCCTTGGGCCGCTGCGGTAAACGGCGCGGAAATACGCCATTGAAACGAATTAATAAAAGTGTTATGAACGTGGGGGCGACTCTCGCTGAATGGGCCGCCAGCTTTCCATTTTTCAACATTTTTCTTCAAGGACACTTTTATGAAGATGCTCCGTCTCTTGATTCCGTTCTTTTCACTCGCGATCGCAGCCGCCCAGCCCACTTCCCAGCCGGTTCCTGCATCGACCCTCCCTTTGCGCGAAGGATGGGCGCTGCAATCTTCGGCGAAGGTCACGGCGACGGGCGAGGTCATCGCCAGCGCGTCATTTGAAGCCAGCGACTGGATCCAAGCCGACGTTCCGACGACGGTAGTGGCCGCGCAAGTGAAGAAAGGACTGCTGCCCGATCCTTTTTTCGCCATGAATCTGCGGCAGTATCCGGGGGTCAGCTATCCCATCGGCAACAATTTCTCAAATGTCCCGATGCCGCCCGACAGCCCCTACGCGGTTTCGTGGTGGTACCGCAAGGAATTTACGCTGCCCGCCGCGTACGCCGGGAAAACCGTGTGGCTGAACTTCCGCGGCATCAACTACCGCGCCAACATCTTCCTCAATGGAAAGCAGATCGCTAACACGAACGATGTCGCTGGAGCATGGCGGACCTACGAGTTCAACGTTACTTCCGCCGTTAAGCCCGGAGCGAATGCGCTCGCAGTGCAGGTCTGGGCGCCAACCGAGTACAGCCTGGCGATCACGTTCGTGGACTGGAATCCCGCCCCGCCCGACAAGAACATGGGCCTGTGGCGCGAGGTGTATTTGTCTAACAGCGGGCCGGTCGCGCTGCGGCATCCGACTGTGCTTTCGAAGGTTGATTCGCCGGCAAATGACGCCGCCCACTTGACGGTGGCCGCGCTGCTGAAAAATGGCAGTGATCACCCGGTCAAAGGGACGCTGAAAGGCAGCATCGAAAACGTCGACTTCGCGCAACCGGTCGAACTGGCGGCGGGAGAGTCGAAAGACGTGGTCTTCAAGCCTGACCAATATCCGCACCTCAACCTGAGCCATCCGCGGCTGTGGTGGCCGGCGCAGATGGGGACGCCGAACTTGTACGATCTGAGACTGGCGTTTGAAGTGAACGGCGAACTCTCCGATGAGTCCCGCACGAAGTTCGGCATTCGCGAGATCACATCCGAAGTCACCGAACTGCCTCTGAATCGATCGAAACGCGTGTTCAAGATCAATGGCAAGAACATCCTGATTCGCGGCGGTGGCTGGACACCCGACATGATGCTGCGCGAAACCCCGGAGCGGCTCGCCGATGAACTCCGCTATGTGCGCGACCTGGGACTGAACACCGTCCGTCTTGAAGGCAAGCTTGAAACTGAGGAGTTCTTTGATATAGCCGACCAGCAAGGCATCCTGGTGATGGCTGGATGGTGTTGCTGCGATTTCTGGGAGCACTGGGGAAACTGGAAAGATGAAGACTTCGAGATAGCGAAGTCCTCTTTGCGCGATCAGATTTACCGCCTGAGAAGCCATCCCAGCCTGGTGATGTGGCTGAACGGCAGCGACAATCCTCCCCCACCCGACGTGGAGGAGATGTATCTGAAGACCGAAGCCGACCTCTTGTGGCCGAATCCGGTGGTTTCTTCAGCGACGGCGAATAGGACCACGGTGACGGGCGGAAGCGGTGTAAAGATGACTGGCCCGTATGAATATGTTGCGCCTTCATATTGGTCGGTGGACGCGAGTCGCCCCTCGGAACAGCAGAGTTGCAGTCCCGCCGGCTGTGGCGGCGCCTACGGCTTCAAGACCGAAACCAGCATGGGACCGGCGGTTCCGCCGATCGAAAGCGTCGAGCGCATGGTTCCCAAAGATCATCTTTGGACGGCGGACGGTTCGTTGGATGAGTACTGGAGTTTCCACGCCGGCGGCGGCTCGTTCAAGACCATGCATGTGTTCACCGATGCGCTGAATGCGCGCTACGGCAAGGCTGGCAGCGCGGAAGACTTCACCCAGAAGTCTCAGCTCATGACCTACGAAGGCGTGCGGGCCATGTTTGAGGCCTACAGCCGCAATAAGTACACTTCGACGGGCGTGATCCAGTGGATGCTGAATAACGCGTGGCCTTCGATGATCTGGCATCTCTATGACTACTATCTGCGGCCGGGCGGCGGATATTTCGGCGCGAAGAAGGCGTTGCAAGCGCTCGACCCAGTCTATGGATACGACGACCACTCCGTGTGGCTGGTGAGCAGCCAATATGTCGATGCCAAGGGACTTAAGCTGACCGCACGGGTCTTCAATCTGGATGGAACGCAGAAATTTTCCAAGGACGTTACCCTCGATGCGGCCGCCGATAGCACGGCAAAAGTGTTTGAGCTCCCACCGGTCGATGGACTCTCGCCGGCCTACTTCCTCGATCTTCGCATCACCGATGCCGGCGGCAAGCTGGCCGGGTCGAACTTCTATTGGCTCTCCACGAAACCGGAAACGCTCGACTGGACGGGCGGGAACTGGTTTGCGACTCCGACCAAGTCATATGCGGACTATACTTCGCTCGCTCAGTTGCCGAAGGTGAAGCTGAACGTATCGAGCCGCAGCGAGCGCAAGGGCAGCAGCGAAGATGCCGTGACTCATGTGACCGTGGAAAATCCCAGCAAGACCCTCGCGTTCTTCGTGCGCCTGAAGCTCGACAAGGGCAAAGGCGGCGAGGAAATACTGCCGGTGGTCTGGCAGGACAACTACATCTCGCTGTTGCCCGGCGAGAAGCGAGAGATCACGGCAACCTACCGCGCCAGCGGCCTGGGAGCGGCTAAGCCTGAGATCGAAGTGAGCGGTTGGAACGTGAAATAGCGGAAGGTCAGAGGTCAGATTGCAGAGGCAAGAAGTTTGATGTCTGGGCCTGAGGAAAATGGCGGAGTTGTCGCTGGTGTCACCTCTGCAATCTGACCTCCTAACCTCTGACCTCCTATTCCTCGTCCGGGGGCAGATCGAAGTTGACCAGGTCTCCGCGGAAGCCACGCGTCTTCACCGCGCCGTAGGCGATGCCGCAAACCATCCAGATTGAACCGACGATCAGGGCCAAATGAGACAGGTGAATCCAAATGAAAAGGCAGATGAGGAAGCCGAGCACTGGCGGGATTAATTGCCATAAAGCGCGGTCCGCGCCCCGAATGTAGTAGTGCGTAAGCGACGCCAGATTGACGCCCATGAATGCAATCAGGGCACCGAAGTTGAGCAACTCCGCCCCGTTGTCGTAGGTAATGAGGAAGGCCCCCACCAGCGCAATCGCGCCGACGAACATCACGTTGTTGGCGGGGATGTGGGTCTTCGGATGGATAGCGCCAAAGAACTTCTTCGGAATGGCGTTGCTTCTTCCCATGCCGTAAAGCAGGCGCGCCGCGCCCAGTTGCGATCCCATGCCGGAACCGGTGGTAGCGATCAGAAGGGTCAAGCTTATGACCCTGGTCATGAGAAGTCCGCCGGCAATTCCGGCGACGTGGCTGAATACGTTCTCATCGCCAAACTGCGAGAAAACACCGAAGTCTGTGCCGAAACGGTGGAAGCTCAATAATTGTGCGCCGTAAACCTCGGCAGCAGCGAGAAATCCCGTGATGACACAGACCAGTACCGTCGCCAGAAAAATATTCTTCTTGGGATTCTCGACCTCTTCCGACAAAGTCGAAATGCCGTCAAATCCAATATAGGTGAGCACGGCCACTGAGGTGCCGTGAAAAACGCGGTTCACGGTGAAAGTTTGCGGATTATAGAACGGGCGGAGAAAAAAGGCTTCCGGATACTGCGGCAGATGGAAAATGTATCGGATCGTGTACCAGAAAAACGCCAGGATGACCGCGCCCATTATGGCGCAGAGGGTATTGTTGATGCGCGCAGAAGTCTTGACCCCGCGCAGATTGAGCGCAGTAAACAACCCTGCAAAAAACAAGGGCCAAAGCAGGCCAGGATAAGGAATCTGCAGGCTGGTCCCGGTCAACAAATCGGCCATCGCCTTGGCGCACCAAATGGTGCAGATCAGCGGATTGAGAATGTAATCCATCGTCATACTCCATCCGGTGACATAGCCGAGCGAGGGATGCAGTTCGCGGCCCACATAGGTATAGGCCGAGCCGGCGCTGGGATACACCCGCGCCATGCGGCCGTAGCTCATGGCGGTGAATACCATGGCGACCATCGCGATCAGAATCGAAGTGACCACATGGCCCTGGCCGGCGTTGCTGAAGACTCCATACGCGGGCATGGGCGCCGTGGGCTGGATCACAATGATGCCGTACATGATCAGATCCCAGAGCGTGAGCGATCGCCTCAGGCGCGGGGCGTTAACGGGCGGGTTGGCAGTAGAGCTCAATTCACGCTCTCAAAATAAAACCCCATTATCCTGCGGAGATAACGGGGCTCGGGGAAGGGTCACTCGTGGCTCGCGGGTTCGCAATTAGAGCTACCCTGCCGCAGTTCCACAAAATTCCTCTCGAATTCTATACGGAAAGGATATTCTGTCAATGGAAAAATGCCTGTATTAAAACGATTCTTGCCGAGTTTAGTGAACTCAGGAGTTTTGAAGGAGGGTGAGTCACGGTCATGAACCACAGAATGCATTCTCTATTCCTGTTTCTCTTTGTCACTTTGGCACAGAGCCTCGCCCAGCCCGTCCAAGCCCAGACCGTCCAGGAAAAAACCGCGCAGGCAACAACCGTCGCGGAGCGGTTGGGCTATCCGGCCTCTGCACGCCTACTGGCGATTCACGCCGACGATCTTGGCATGAGCCATTCCGTGAACCGCGCTACTCTTGAGGCTCTCGATAAGGGATGGATTACTTCGGCCAGCATCCTCGTTCCCTGCCCCTGGTTTCCCGAGGTGGCGCGCTGGGCGAAACAACATCCGAACGCTGATCTCGGCATCCATCTGGCGTTGACCAGTGAGTGGACTGATCTGCGCTGGGGTCCGATTAGCGGTGCGGGCCGAGTCCCAAGCCTCGTCGATGCGCACGGATACCTTCCGCTCGACACGCCCGACGTTGACCAAAACGCCAAGATTCCAGACGTGGAATACGAATTGCGATCGCAGATCGATCGCGCGAAAAGCGCGGGCATTCCGATCACACACCTTGATATGCACATGGCGGGCATGGTGTCCTCAGCGGAACTCTTCGGCGTGTACCGAAAACTGCGGGACGATTACAAACTCCCGATTCTGTTGGAGCCGTCGGGAACTCATGGCACGCCCGCGGGGATCTCTGTGCCCGCGGAGGAGATCACGGTGCAGCGCATTGTGACCATGGAACCGGGCGTCAATGAAAAGGACTGGCTCGACTGGTACAAGAAGCAACTGTCGCCACTTCCGCCGGGCGTATATCAACTCATCGTGCATCTGTCCTACGACGACGAAGAAATGCGCGGCGCCACCTGGGACCATCCCGATTGGGGAGCAGCCTGGCGTCAACGCGACTTTGATACGGTGAAGAGTGCGGAATTCCGGCAGTTTCTCAAGGAGCAAGGTTTCGTACTGGTCACGTGGAGAGATCTGGCGAAAGCGCAGCAGCACTGAAACAAGGCGACGGAATCCAGGCTAGAAAGAAATCGACTCCGGGGCAGGCAATGCGGCCGTCTCTTTAATTCCCTGCCCTTCGGTGATGGCGTAGATCTTGTCTGCGGCCACGTCTTTGAAGCTTTCCGTCTTGCCGGTGGGCCAGCGCACTTCCAACGAATCGATCTTCATGGCCGATCCCAGACCAAAATGAAGACGCAGATCGTTCTGCGAAAGGTAACTCCCACCGCCGCGCACTTCGTCGAACTGGGTCATTCCTCCGGCGTGAATGGTGACGCGCGCGCCGATCGCTGCGCGATTACTCTTTGTTCCCTGCAAACGGAAGAGCACACGATGGTTTGCGATTTTATTCGTGTTGAGCAATAGCGATGGCGGCTCCCCGACGTTAAGCACGACGATATCGACGTTGCCGTTATTTGCGATGTCGCCAAAAGCAGCGCCCCGCCGGGATCTCAGCGGCATATCGGCTAATCCCCCCGCCTTCGAAACCTCTTCGAACGTGCCATCGCGCAAATTGCGATGCAACAGCATCGGCTCGGCGTAGCTGGCGCTCGCCTGGACGTTGTCCATTTGCGGATAGACATGTCCGCAGGCTACAAACAGATCCAGCCAGCCGTCGTCGTCCATGTCGAAGAATGTCGTGCCCCAGCCGAGGAACGGCAAGCTGCGCTGGCCGAGATGCGATGCCATGGCGACATCTTCGAACCCGCGTGTCCCCTGGTTGCGATAAAGCGTATTGGGCTGGTCGGCGAATTCGGTGACGAAGATGGAGAGGCGTCCGCTGTGATCGTAGTCGCCCCAGGTCGCGCCCATCGATCCGAGCGCCTGCCCTTCGCCGTTCATAGCGACGCCCGCGGCCATGGCCTCGTCGCTGAACGTGCCGTTGTGATTGTTGTGATAGAGATGATTGGGCGTGGCGTCATCGGCGACAAACAGATCGGGCCAGCCGTCATTGTCGTAGTCGCCCCAGGTAACGCCCAGTCCGTAGTATTTTTCGGGATCGTCAACGCCTGCTTTTTTCGAAACTTCTTCAAACGTGCCATCTCCCCGGTTGTGGTAGAGCAGATCGGTCTCCCCCTCCATGCCCCACGGTCCGCACTGCACGGGAACGCCCTTGAAGTGGCAAAACTTGGTCGAGCCGAATTCAGGCAGATCGTTCATGTCTACGTAGACATATCGTGACACGAACAAATCGACGTTGCCGTCGCGGTCGTAGTCTGCCCAGGCCGCGCCCGTGGAGAAGCCGCCTCCGCGCACTCCAGCCTTGTCAGTCACATCTTCGAAAGTGCAATTGCCCTTGTTGCGATAGAGCGCGTTGCCGCCGTAGCCAGTCACGAAGAGATCGAGGTTGCCGTCGTTGTCATAGTCGGCGACGGCGACGCCCATACCCCAACCTTTGCGCGTGAGTCCGGCCTTGTCGGTGATGTCGGTGAACTTGAGATCGGCATCCTGATGCCAGAGCGTGACCAGCAGGTCGCCGCCCTGGCGGTAGCGATCCACCGTGGAGCCGTTCACCATGACGATGTCGAGCTTGCCATCGTTATCGCAATCGAACAAGCCGATGCCGCCGCTCATGGATTCGATCACGTACTGTTTACCGGGCGAGGAAATGTGGGAGGCGGTCAGTCCGGCTTGGACTGCAATATCGCGAAAGATGGGAACGGGCGCGGTGAGTTTGGCTGCCGTCGATTTCTTTTCAACGCGAGCAGGCGGGAGTTTTGCCGGAGGTCCCATCGGCCCTTGGGTCTCAGTCTGCGCTGAAAGCAGGCCGGTGAAGGCGATCGATAAAATGGCAATCTGTCCGGCCCGCATGAAGAGTGATTGTAAGGTATGTTGTCATCCTGCGCGAAGCGAAGGGCCTATGCATTTGCGGCAGTGCCGGAACGCGCGGGTCCTGATTTCGCAAGAAATGACCAACTATCACTTCGGGTATTGGAACGAATATCCGCTCGCCTCGTTCCCCGACATGAACCGAGTGTTGTATTCGAGCAAGTAATTCAGGTGCTCGGCATCGGACGGAAAGGTTTGTCCGGGATACGGATAGGCGCGCATGTCGCCAAATGGCAGCGGCTCAACCGTATCGCCGTGGTAGGCGTAGAAATCCATATCTTTCTCGTATCCGTTGGCGACAAAGAAATAGTCGCGCACCCAACCGCGCGGCAAGGCAGGCAGCTTCGCCGGATCGAAATCGAGCGCAACTTCATCGCCCGATCCGAAGACGACGAACTTATCGTCGATCGATTCGAGCAGCGGTCGCACATCGCCATAGCGCGTGTAAGCGCCGGCAGGACGCGTGTAAGGGCCGGTGGCGCTGGCCTTTTCGTAGATGTATTTCACGTTGCCCGGCGGCTGGTCTTCGATCTTCAACGGGAATCCGTGGAAATTCAGATCGGCGCGAGCCAGCGGCACCGGCGTCAAGCGGGCACTCTGATCATGCCTATTGTCCTGACTGGTCCGGCTGATCATGATGTTGTCCCAATAGATCTGCAGATTCGTGGTGATGCGAATACGCTGCGTTCCCGGCGGAAGTTTGCCGGTAAGATCGGCGGTCATAGTGCGCGCGCCGCCAGCGGGAAATCCCATGTCATCGACGACGCGGACCCATTTTCCAGATGAGACTTGTGCTTCTACATACGGCGCAAACGGCCGCAGGTGCGCTTGATCGGCAGCGTACATGCTGGTCGCGGAAAAATATTCGATCTCGCCATGCAGCAGCAACCACAGCGGACCGCCGCGGTACGGCTCGCCGAGATCAAGTTCCAGGCTGTGCGGCTCGGTGAATCCCTGGAAGGAAAGCACCTTGAAGTCGCCGAAATAACGATGCGCGAGCAAATCGGGAAGCACGTTGTGGCCGTGCTCGTCCCAGGCACCGGCGGGCGGACGCGCATCGTTATTATTGCTGAACACAACTTTGAATGGCGGGTAAGGAGGATTGCTCGCGAAATATTCGTTGGGATAAACGTCAAGATCGCCGGGATGATCGACGGCGAGCAATTGCACCTGGTCGAGGTACACCGACTCTTCCAACGGCTCCATGAAGCGGAAACTCAGCTGGCCATCTTTTTCTCGAAGCGCGGTACGGCCGAGCTTGATCGATTCGGTAGGACGAGCAATGTTGCGCTCGACTTTGCCTTCATTCGCCGCCATCCAGTGTCCAACGACACCCGCGCCGAGCATGTCGCCGACAAGCTGGTATTCGTGGCCATCCCAGGCGAAAAGCGTGGGACAGGAACTGCCGCGCCGATCCATCTCAGTAAAGGTTTGAGGCATATTGGCGGCGACCTCGATTTCATCCTGCAGCACGCCGGTCGGCCACGTCATGCGGACGACATCGGCCACTTTCGCTTGTCCGAGTCCGATGGTCAGGTAGGGCGAGTTCTGACCGAGGTATCCGGACGATCCGTACACTTCAAACTTCTGCCGAATGCCGTCAGAGAAGACTTCAACCTTCGTGCCGATGGCGCTCTTGTTATCGTTCAGTCCCTTGAGCGCGAGGCGCAGCGAGTTGTTCTTGTTGCCGCCTTCGTTGTGGAGCAGCAAGGCGGGTCCGTGATTTTGCGTGATCAGGAGATCGGCAGCTCCATCGTTGTCGTAGTCTCCGACGATGATGGCGCGCGGCTCTTTGAGCTGAATTTTGTCGAGTCCGGTTTCGACGGTGACATCTTTGAAGCCGTCAGGGCCGAGATTTCGGAAGAGCCGGACTTCTCCCTTGCCGTCTTTCGTCTCGCCAACTGCGACGAGGTCCACCCAGCCGTCATTGTCGTAGTCGATGGCGGCGACGCCGAAGGCGCGGACCCAGTTGGTTTCGGGAAGAGTTTGAACTATTTCGAATGTTTTTCCGCCAATATTGCGGAACATGCGAAGACTGGTAAAACCCCGCCCCGCGAAAGCAACGTCCATCCAACCGTCGTGGTCAAAGTCGAGGATCGAAACTCCAAAAGGGTGAAAGGGATTTGCCGCCCAAGGCCGCAGTGGTTCAAAAGCTCCTTCTCTAGGATTCTGAAAGACAGTGGGAGTTCCCCAACTGGTTACGGCAAGATCTACAGCTCGGTCATTATTGATGTCTGTGCCCACGGCGCCGATACCCGGCGCATTCCCTGCGAGACCTGTTGACTGAGTCACATCGGTGAAGGTGCCATTCCCGTTGTTGCGCCACATGACATTTCGCTCCTGAACGGGCGCTGTCTGCGCTGCTGGATGGCGAGGATCGAAGGATGAATCTTCACTGTATCGGGAAATGTACAGGTCCAAATCACCATCATGGTCGTAGTCAACGAAAGTCGCACTTAGATTAAGGCACTCGCTCTTGATTCCCGCTGCTTCTGCCACGTCTTTGAACGTGCCGTTCTTTTCATTGTGAAGAAGAAGCACGCGATCTTTGAGAGTTACGACAAGGTCGACGCTTCCATCATTGTCGTAATCGCCAGCGGTACACCCGATGGCGTGTAGATTGGGATCAAGTCCAGCCTTCTTTGTTACGTCTTCAAACGTGCCGTTGCCGACGTTGCGATACAGCGACATGCCTCCGTCCCGGCCATTGTCGGCTAGAAAGATGTCGATGCTTCCGTCGCCGTCATAATCGATAAAACACGCGCCCGGGCCAAAATAGGAAGGCGGTTCGTCACTCGGATTCTGCACTGCCCTCCAGGAAATCCCCGCCTCCTTCGTCACATCCACGAATCTCACCGCAATCTGCGCCGGCACCTTTTCCACCACCATCGGCGAATCTTCCGCGCGCGAATACTTTCCCTGTTCGCCGTAGGACAGGCTGATGGGCGAGCCCAGCTTGTTCTGCGTGATGTACTGGAATTTTTTCATCGCGTCGTGGGCGGGATCGGCTTGCCCGGATTGCTGGTAGGCGCGCGCCAGTCCGAACTGGGCAGAGGCGTGCAGCGGGTCGATCTTTAACGCGTGCTCGAAGGCCTCGATCGCTTCCGGATATTGCTTGATCTGCGCATAAGTGGATCCGAGGAAATACCAGCTGTCGGCATCGTTCGGATCGATTTCGGTAACGCGATGGAACGCCTCGATGGCAGCTCTCACATCGGAGGAGCTCTTGAAATAGAGGCCAAGGTTGTACCAGGCGTGGGCATCTTTGGGATTGTTCTTGACCTCGTTCTCCAGCAGCGCCTTCGCTTCGTCGCCGCGCTGCAGGTTGAGCAGCGCCACTCCGCGATTCACGGTAGCCGCCTCCAACGCCGGATCGTTGGCAGCCGCCGCTTCGAACATCTTCAGACCTTTTTCAAAGAGCTGCTGGTTCAAGTAGGCGACGCCGATGTTGTTGAGCCGGGCCGCTTCCTGAGGATTAGTGGAGGAACCGCTCGCGGCGAGCAGCGCGAGAACAAAGGTGAGAATGAGAGCAATGGTGATTGTCCTGGTCATGGGTTCGGAAATAATTCTATCTGAATGCCTGGATGGGCAAGAGAGCTGCTGACTATTTCTTGCCGTAAGGGCGCGCGGCGATCTGACCTTTCGCTTCCTGAACGGTGATTGTCTGCCCGGTCGCAATGTTCGCCAGTTTGTCCACCTGCCCGCTGGGCCAGTCGATTTCGACCGTGTCGGCTTTGGTTTTCGATCCCATGCCAAAAGTCAGCACCAGTTCACTCTGCGAAAGATAGCTGGAGCCCGTCTTCATAGTGAGCCACTGCTTGTCGCCGCCAGCGCTGACGCGAACGACGGCGCCAATACCATCGCGATTGGATTTTGTTCCTATGAGTTTCACGCGCAAGCTCTGGTTCGTGCCGCCCTGGTTCAGAAAGAGATGCGCCGGACCGCCGTTGGTCATGACGAGAAGGTCGAGCGCTCCATCATTATTGATGTCGGCGTAAGCGGCGCCGCGCGCGACTTTCGGAGCCGCAAAGGCGCTCCCGACTTTGCTCGTGACTTCTTCAAACTTGCCGTTTCCGAGGTTGCGGAATAAGTGCGGCGCCTCGGCGTAGCTGACGCGCTTTTGCACTGTCTCGATCTGATCTTCAATGTGGCCGTCGGCGATAAAGATGTCCTGCCAGCCGTCGCTATCGTAGTCGAAAAAAAAGCAGCCGAATCCGAGCGTGAGCAGGCTCGCGCGGCCGACCTCCGAGCGCGGAGCCTCATCCACGAACAGTCCGTTGCCTTCGTTGTGATAGAGCGAAAGCATCTGGTTGGAAAAATTCGTAATGACCAGGCTGGCGCTGCCCGAGCGGTCGTAATCGACGGCATCAACGCCCATGCCGGCGCGGGCAATGCCATCTTCGCTGAAGGCGATGCCGGCGGAAACCGCGCGCTCTTCGAAGGTTCCGTTCTTCTTATTCAGGTAGAGCTTGTTGGGCTGCGTGTCGTTCGCGATCAGGATGTCAGGCCATCCATCGTTGTTGTAATCGAGAATCGCGACGCCTAGACCCTTCGAGGTTGGATCGTAAAGGCCAGCCTTCTGAGTGGAATCTTCGAACTTGCCGTTGCCGAGGTTATGCCAGAGGCGGGCCGACGTTCCCTTATACGATTCGGGCGTGCAGTAGGACTTGTGCGAGCCATCGAGGGTGCAGTAGAGGTCAGTTTTCTCGGACCACTGGACATAATTGGCGACGACGAGATCGAGCTTGCCGTCGCGATCGTAATCGACCCAGGCAGCGCCGGTGGAGAACTCGTTCGGACCCCACAGTCCCGCGGACTTGGTAACGTCGGTAAAAGTGCCGTTGCCGTTGTTGTGGAAGAGATGGCTCTGGCCGACGGCAGTGATGAAAATGTCGTCGAAGCCATCGTTGTCGTAATCGCCGACGGCGACGCCCATTCCAAAAAGCGAAATGCCGAGGCCAGACTGCCGCGTCACGTCGGTGAAAGTGCCGTCGTGATTGTTGTGGTAGAGCTTCAAGGTGGTCGCGCCGCTCGTTTTATGGACGGGTGCGTGGCCGGGCCAGTCCTGGCCGTTGACGAGGAGGATATCGGGAAATCCGTCGTTGTCGTAATCGATGAACGCGCAGCCGGGGCCCATGGTTTCCGGCAGCCATTTTTTGCCGAAGGCTCCGTTGTTGTGCGTGAAGTGGATGCCGGCTTGGGCGGTGATGTCGCGGAAGGTGATGTGCTCCTGCGCATGGCTCGCCGCAACGACCGAAAAGACCAGTAACCACGGAGACACGGAAGCACGGAGAAAAGCGCTCTTGGTTTTTGGCTCTTGGCTTTTGGCTAAAGGCCAAAAGCTAAAGGCTAGGAACGGGTTCTCTCTGTGACTCTGTGGCTCTGTGGTGGCTTTTCTTTTGGAGGAGTGCATTACCTTTGAGCCCCGGGAGTCGCGGTGGCGCGGGCTGCCGCCGAGCTGCGCTCGGCCTGGACGGGCGGGACGCCCGTCCCCACACGGCCAGTAACAATGCTCGCATTTTGGCGTTTGGCTGGTGTGTTGACCAAATTGGGCAGCGGGACTGAGACGTGCTCGTGGATGCTCTGGCGTTCATTGTTGTCTTCGGGATTGAGTTGACGATAGGGACCGGTGATCGCCTGCGAAGCTTCGTCGGCTTTGAAGCGCAGATAGCGAGCCTGGTGCTCTTTGGACATCTTTTCGTCACCGAGACCGTTGTAGCAGAGCATGAGATTGTAGTGCGCCTGCAAGTCCTCGGGATCGACGGCGAGCACCTGCTGCAGGACTTTCACCGCGTCCGCATACTTTCTCTGCAGAAAGAGCACACGCCCAAGATTGTTCAGCGCCACGCGGTCGCGAGGATACTGAGCAAGCACGATTTGGAAATGCATGGCGGCTTGGTCGTAGTCTCCCGTTGTCTTCAGCAGTGATCCATAAAAGAAATTCGTTCGCGCCAGTTTCGGGTTAAGCGCCAACGCTTTTTCAAGAACCGTGCGGGCGCGAGCGACGTCGCCTTCCTGCAAGGCAGCGCGTCCGATGTTCAGCCAGCCGTCGGGATTCTGCGGGTCGACCTCTGCGACTTTTTCGAAGGCAGCCTGCGCCGCTTTCAGATCGCCTTGCAGCAACAGACCGATGCCGTAGTCGTTCCAGCGCTGCCAGTCTTCTTTGGCGAGTTGGGTCCTGGGCTTGGGCGCGGGGGCATTGGCGGGCAAGACGTCGACAGCGACTTCGTTTTCCGCAACTGCCACAATCGGCAGATCTGGAATTTTCTCCGACTTCGCGGAGACTCCCTGGAGCGACCCGGCGAACGCAAATTTTGTGTCGTCATAGTCAGGCGTGACGGAGGCCGACGCGACGCCGGGCTTCGATGGATTGCTGTCGCGCGCTTTTTCACGCTCTCCCGCAAATGCGAACTGCGTGTTCCACCACGCAAACTTGCGATAGCAGAGCCGCGCCGTCAAGGTGATTTTGCTCCCTGCCTTCTCGGGGATCTTCATGCGGAAGTGCACCGTGTCGGCGGCGCCGGGCGGGATCAGGCGCACGTACACGACGGCGCGCGTGGCCCAAGCGTTGCGCTTGTTAATCGGGTTGCCGTGCGCGTCCACCTGGAGCGAGCGATAGAAGTGCGCCCCTTTTTCAACCGGTCCTTTCCCGTCGTCCTCGACCATGCCGCTCCAGAAAATCGTCTGGCCTTGGTCGTCGACACCTTTGAGTTCGAGCCAGGTATCGTAGGCATCGACCGTGCCGCCGGGGAAGAAATGTCCGACCCGCTTGGTGCGAACTACGACATCGACGCGGACCGTGTCGCCGCGACGGACGGCGGCCCGCACGCGATTGAGTGGAGCGGTGAGTGCTGCGGTGACGAGAGCAGGCTGAGCGGTGGCGGGAGTGATCTTGGCTTCCGCTTCTTCACCCACGGCGAAGGTGGTTGCGAGTTCGTGTTCGGCGGCCGCTCCTGCTTTCAGCGGAGAGCTTGCTGGCGATAGCGCAAAAATATCCACCGTAAGAGCTCCGCTGGTCAGGAAATCTTCGGTGGCCTTCAACTGCGCCGCATCTTCATTGGCCGTGGGCAGCGCCGTGTTGGCGGCGGGAAAACGGTGAGAGTGCACTTTGCCGGCAACGTTGCCCATGTCGTTGGAGGTCTCGAGTGGCATGTGGCAATCGGCGCATTGCTGCGGCTTTGCCGGGTAGTAGAACGAGCGAGCGCCCTCACCGGACACGCCGCTGGCCTGCCAGTTGTCATACTCGTTAAATCCGCGAATCCAGCGGTAGTGATTGACCGGCACGTCGAGGTGCACCTTGTGACAGGAGGAGCAGAACTCCGCCGTCTGCTGCTTCATGAAGGGCTTGAGGAACACGCGGCGATGCGGCTCCGGATTCAGCTTGATCATGAAGTCGTGCAGGCCGCGAACCAGGGGATTCTTGCTGGCCGCAAGCTCATGCAGTTTGGGATACTCGAGATAGAAATCGCCCTGCCCCATCGTGCTTTTCACGTCGGCGATGGAATGGCACATCATGCAACCGAGTCCAGCTTGGGCTTCGGGAGTGTGCACAATCTGTTTGATAGGCGTATCCATCTTGCCCGCATAAAGTACCGCCGGATCATGGCATCCGCCGCACCATTTTGAAGGCTTGGTGCCAACCGTGTCCTGCATGTACTCGATCGACTTGCGATACCACTGATTATTAAACGAAGAAAAATGGTGGGCCGAGCTGTTCCACTGGTTGTAGATATCCTCGTGGCAGCGCTTGCAGGAATCCGATTCCATGAAGAACTTGCTGGGAATCTTTTCTCCGCCATACACCTGGGCGGAACTTGGGAAAAATGGGCCGGTGGGACCGTCGCCTTCGCCGTTCATGGTGAGGGGCGGCATGGCGGGATTCTCAATGCGTCCATGCTGGACCCAGCGAGTTTCGCGGAGATAGCGGGCAACGGGCGCGAGCACCGCCAGCACGGCGAGCACCGCCGCGACGCGAACGATGGCATTGCGGGACAGCCATCCGGTTCGCGCGGCAACGATCAGGCCGGCCCCGAGGAAGCTCAAGGCGAGGTGAACGTAGACGAGAGTCCAGTCGGAACGCAGCGCTCCGGTATAAATCAGTGCCAGCCCTGGAATCGCGCCGAGGAAGAGAAAAACCATTCCGGCGCGAAGCAGCGGCTCACTCTGACGCCACCGGCGGACCAGCCACACCAGCAGCCAGACCGAAGCCACGACGCCCGCGATGGCGTGCAGCAACACCACTCCGGCATAGAACACATTCGCTTGCGGGAACGCGTAAAGGTAGGCCGCAGACACGGCTAGAAAGCCGATCAGCAGCGCCAGCGCTCGATTCCCAGGATTTCCGGTGGACCACATGACAGATGCCAGCGGCGCACATGAGAACCTGCAACGCTGAGTTGCGCCATATTAGCGGTTGGCGGGAAGCGGTGTCTCTAATAGGAACAGATTAGGAGACATCTCGCCGACGATCGGGTTGACGCCGGGATAAGGTCAGACAAAGATAGTCCTTAGTGCGTGCCGCCGTTCCCGCAGTTGCCAAGACGCTGGTTTTCACCGTGTTCGTGCCCGGAACTGTGGCGGGCTATGTACCGTGGCGGCTGAGGCAGGGTGCGGCAGCACCCGTGACCGGCGCCGAAGAATGCGCGGCGGTTGCCGTCATTGCCATCGGGATTGCGATCTATTTCTACACCGCGTTCTGGGGCTTCGCTCTGATTGGCGGCGGTACGCCCGCGCCGATCGCGCCGACCAAAATCCTCGTCGTCAAAGGTCTGCACCGCTTCGTGCGCAATCCAATGTACATCGGAGTCGGGCTCGTCATCGGAGGACAAGCCTGGTTGTTCCACTCGCTGCATATCGCGATCTACATGACCTGCATGTTGCTGACTGCCCATCTGTTTGTCGTCTTTTATGAGGAGCCGACTCTGCGCAAGCGGTACGGGGAGGAATACGATCGCTATCGCGCGTCGGTGCCGCGTTGGATACCGAAATTCAGAGTCTAGCAAGCCGCAGGCGGTCGAAGCGAAGCCGAACTGCGCTCGGCTTGGACGG
>PMMJ01000121.1 GCA_003162255.1 Acidobacteriaceae bacterium
TTCTGGGAGTACATCGAAAGCTGAGGTGGCCTGTGGCACAACGTTAGTGGACACCCCGTCCTCCCCACAGCACAGCCGCCCATGAACCGGTTGGCGCGGTTTGGTTCATTCGGCTTTCTTGAAGTCGAAGGTCGCCAGATTCATGTTCCCTCCCGTGAGAATATGCACGGTCAGGACGCTCTTGCCCGCGGGAAGCCGCAACTTCACCAAGCCCGGCGCAATGTTCCAGTGATGCCACTGCCGCCAGGCTAGCGGATCGGAGGCATTGAAGGTTGTTTCAATCGTCAGCGGCCCAGCAACCGCCTCTCCATTCACATCCACCAAAATGGTTCCACCTNNAGTGTAGAGCAGATCGGCCCTGTAATCGCCGGCGCGCTCAACATCGACCGTGACGTTGAACCACTCACCCGGCTCGGTCCAGCCCACATAGAGCAGGTCCGCCGGTGGCCGCACCTTCCCATACGGGTTGTCGTCGATCGGCGGGTCCAGCTTGAACTTGGTGTAGGAAATATCGACGCCTTCGCCCTTGCGAAACTCGTTCAAATAGGTTCCATTGGCTGGGTTCAGCTCTCCACTTCCATGATTCGCGGCGTCCGAATCGTGATACGCCACTCCCTCCCCGCCGAGATCGTAGTAGGCGCAATGCACTATGCCGGGAATCTTCTGTGCCCCTTCCCGATAACGGCTGTCCTGGTAAGGGGTCCCTTTGTAGTTCTTCACGAAGTCCGTTTTCGATGCGCAGATGGCGGTCGATGTGAAGAAGACAACGAGGGCTGACACGCGTAAACAGAATCGCAACGTACTTTTTTCCACTGAGTGCTTCCTCCGGCAGATGGATATGGATGGCCCACGCAGCTCAAGGTCTGTGAACGTGTTTGGGATCAGCTCGAATGTTACTCCTCAAGGCGCAGGCGAGATTGAAGTTATTTGCACCGTAGCCGCACTCGAAGCACTCAACCAGGGCCGGACTGGCCGGCTCCTTCTGGGAGTACATCGAAAGCTGTGGCGGATAGGACCCGTACAAGCGCTGTCATCCCATCCGCTTCTCGTTGTCGCCGCAGTGCGCCCCCAGACTGCGCGGCGCTGAATTTGGCCGGTCTACTCGCTATCGGGCGGCAATGCACTAAATTCTTGGGGCCGTTCCTGCTGCGCTTTTGGCAATCGCACCCGCGACAACGCGATCGAATACGGATACTACGAACGACTCATCGATTCGCTCATGGCGCATCAGCAACCGCGTGAGCAGGGGGCCAATGATCGTTTCCAATAAGACACTCACTTCCGTGTCGGCGGGAAGTTGACGCTTCTTGATCGCCTCTTTCACGATGGCCCGAAACTCCTTGTCGCGCGGCGAGTAAACACGTTCCAGAAATTCCTTGCGCAGGAGCGGATTGTCCTGAATGGCCGTCAGCAGGCGGGCGACGACGATGCCGTTTTCGCCGGTGAAAAAGCGTCCGACCTGGAGCACGTACTCCTTGAGACGGTCCAAGGGAGATCCTTCGCCTTTGAGCACAAGTTCGTGGTCCGCCGTGTGAAGAAAGGCATCGAGCAACAAGGCTTCTTTGGTGGACCACCAACGATAGACCGTGGCCGTGCTCACGCCCGCCTTGCGGGCGATGTGAACTGTCGATATGGCGGAGATGGGCTTGGCTCGCAGAAAGGCATACGCCGCGTCCAGAATTGAAGCGCGCGAGGTCTCGCTGCGGGGCCTGCCGACGGAGCGCTTCAGCCTGGTATCAGTGATTTTTTTGCTCATTAAATCACCGGATTCAGTGTAGTACTACTATAGTGCTTGGATTATATATGAAACGGTCCATTTCGTTTTATAATAAATCTTGATCGGAAGTGCCACTTGGCCGATAACCAAGCAATGCAAGAATGGAAGCCCAAGTACAACCCCTGGCTGATCGCCGTCGTGGTGGCGCTGGCCGCCTTCATGGAGGTGCTGGACACCAGCATCGCCAATGTGGCGCTGCCCCATGTTGCCGGCAGTCTTTCGGCGGGTCAGGACGAGAGCACGTGGATATTGACGTCCTACCTCGTGTCGAATGCCATCGTGCTGCCGCTGAGCGGCTGGCTGTCTTCGATCCTCGGCCGCAAGCGTTTTTACATGGGCTGTGTCGTCGTGTTCACGATCAGTTCGTTTTTGTGCGGACTGGCGCCCAATCTCGGCATGTTGATCGTCTTCCGCATTCTTCAGGGTGCGGGCGGCGGAGGTTTGCAACCGAGTTCACAGGCCATCCTCGTCGATACCTTTCCTCCCGCCAAACGCGGCATGGCATTCGCCGTCTACGGCATCGCGGTGGTGGTGGCTCCGGCCATCGGTCCNNTTGACGCAACGGCTCATCCAGGATCCTCCCTACTTCAGGCGCCGCAAGCTGAGCGAAACCCGCATCGACTACATCGGACTCGGCTTGATCGCGCTCGGCCTCGGAACGCTGCAGGTGGTCCTCGACAAAGGACAACGTGAAGACTGGTTCGAGTCGCACTTCATCGTAGGGCTGAGCGTTGTCTCCGCCATATCGCTGATCTTCGTCATTTTCTGGGAGTGGTACCAGAAGGATCCCATCGTCGACCTGCATTTATTTCGCGAGCGCAGCTTCGCCACCTCCAACTTTCTGATGTACATGCTGGGATTTGTTCTGCTCGGCAGCACCTTGCTCTTGCCGCTGTTCATGCAGACGATGTTGGGCTACACTGCCGAACGCTCCGGGTTGGCACTCATGCCGGGCGGTTTTGCCATCATGCTGATGATGCCGATTGTTGGATTTATGCTTTCGCGCTACAGCCCGCGCTGGATGCTGCTTTTTGGTTTGCCCATGCTCTCGTTTTCGCTATTCCATATGACGACCTTCGACCTGAGCGTGGATTTCCATACCATGATCATGGCGCGCGTCTACCAGGCGGTCGGACTGTCTTGTCTGTTCATGCCGATTAACATCGCCGCCTATGCCTCTCTGCCACGCGAGAAGAACAATGCCGCTTCCGGCTTGATGAACCTCGCCAGAAATATTGGCGGCAGCTTCGGGATTTCTTTTGTCACCACCGGCCTGTCTCGCCGCGCCCAGTTTCACCAGGTGCGGCTGGTGGAAAAGCTGAACGCCGCCAATCCGCAGTTTCAGTCGGCGCTCCACGGGATGACGAATGCTCTCTCGGGCGGTGGCGCTGGGCCTGGTTCCGGAGGCGGTTCCGCGCAGCAGCATGCCTATGCGTTGATGCAGGCGAATGTGGTCCAGCAGTCGACCATGCTGGCCTACATCGATAATTTCTGGGTGCTCGGGGTCGTGATCCTTTGCATGATCCCGTTTGCGTTCTTGATCAAGAACGCGAAGCCCGCAGGCGAGATCGTGGCTCACTGACGGACCAGACATTCACATCGTCGGAGAAGGCCTTATGCGGATTGCTATGAGAGCGCTGCTTTGGGCGCTGGGTGTTACAGCGTTGACGGCAATAACACTAGGGCCACCCTGGTTGCTTTGGGAGACTCGTAGTGCTGCAATTCCCGGCGTCTATCATGCAGATGGAATTTGGGGCAAATCGACTCTAATCCTGAGAGCAGATCACACCTTTACGCAAGAGGTGCAGTTTACGGAATATGACAAACCTTCAGTCGCTCCGTATCCAAGGCATGTGACCCTTCATAAAACCATCTCTGGGCGATGGGAGGAATACGGCCGCTCTCTCTTCGATCAGAACATTGGCATCGAACCATTCATTTCTCTCTTCCGGGGTGATCAGGGTACGACGTACGATGAAAAGATTCCAGTATCATTTGGTCCAGTCGCATTGATAGGACTGGGAATAGAAATCGATATATCAAGGGGCATAGTCTACCGGAAGTAGTACGGGGGATGAATTGGAACAGGCCTAGCGAGTCGCTGCTGTGGCATCACATGCTGCCTTAGATGGAAACGCGAGAACCTAGGGCGCGACCCTAGAACCTGGCTAGGAATCAAGTGGATTGTCTCAGAAGCAGATAAGTGAAAGCGACGTGGATCATGGCTTCCGCCAAGGAGGTTCGCAATGTTTCGCATCGTTACTCTGGAACGGGAATTTGGCAGCGGCGGCGGAGCCATTGCCGTCAAACTAGCCCGCCGGCTGGGCTGGACGCTCTGGGACCACCAACTGACCAGCCAGATCGCCCAGCGCGCTCAGGTGACCGAATCGGCCGTGGCCTCGTGCGATGAGCGCGTCGACAGCCGCCTCTACCGCTTAGCCAAAGCTTTCTGGCGGGGCAGTTACGAACGCGGCATTTCTCTGGATGCCTCGCACGCATTTGATGCCGATCGCATGATGGCCATGGTGGGAGAGATCATGCGCACGATTGCGGCGGAAGGCGATGCGGTGATTGTCGGCCGTGGCGCTCCATTTTTCCTGCGCGAGCGCGAGGACACTCTCCGCGTCTTCACCTATGCTCCGCACGACGAAAAGATTCGCCGCCTGGTGGCAGCCGGCAAGCGCCGCGAAGAGGCCGAAGACCTGGTGGAGAACGTGGACAAGGAGCGGAGTGCCTACATCAAACACTACTTCAATGCGGAATGGCCGACGCGCTCCCTTTATCACCTGATGATCAACACTGTGGTTGGAGACGAGAACGTAATCGCAATGATTATGAGCGGCATGGAGATGCATGCAGTTCATCGCCCCGAGGCCGCGCTGCGCGGCGTCCGCTGAAATTGAGTGCGTTCATAAATCCACGGCTGTCAACTTGAGCAACGCGAACGACCGATAGGACTTGAACTCGCGAAGCGCGACATCCTTCAATTTCCTCAGGATGAACCAAATTCAGACCAGGAATTCACGGGAAAGTTCGCTAGTTGGATTTCTTCTTTCCAAAAAGGCCGCTCAAGGGATTGTTTCTCTCCCCGGGCACCAGGCCTTTGAGTTTCTGGTCAACCATTCCTTTCACATCCGGCGCGAAGGTTGGGTTGGCGGTAGTGCCTCCGATACTCACCGGAATTCCGCCCGCACCGAGGCCGGCGACTTTTGTGAGACCGGCGCCGACACCGGCAAGGTTGGCCAGCATCTTGAAGTCGAGTGCCTTGCTGGGGCTAATGGTGCCCGCGCCGGTGACGGTTCCAAGCGATGGGATCACCAGGTTGATGTGGTCGAGGCGTGTGCCATCGGGCGCATACCGCACATCGGAACTCAGGTTCTCGATGGTAGTGTCATTGCCCGTTTGCTTGCCGGTCAGGGCGGAGATGCCCGAGAGCTTCGATCCCAGGTTGAAATCGGCGAGCGCCGCATTACTCATCTTTACCCAGCCGGTCGAGACCAGTTTGTTAAGCGGACCGGCCGAGTCGATTTCGATTGATAACGTTCCCCCCTTGAGTTTCGAACCCGTCGGAAGAACAACGCCCAGTGCCGGAAGCAAGGTCTCGAGGTCGTCAACCGGCATGGCTTGTCCGCGCAGCTTCGTTTGGATCGACGTGGTCTCGCCGTGCATATCGTAAGTTCCGGTCAGGTTGGCCAGCGCCTTGCCGATTGCGACGTCACCCTGCATTAGCTTTCCAGACTCACTTTTCAAGTCGTGCTGAAGGGAGAAGACCACGTGGACGGGCACTCCCGCGGGAGAGCCCTGCGGAACCAGTTTTAGTGACGTGGCCTTCAAGGTACCGCTGGCCTGTGCGATGTGGCCGTCGGAATTGAGCTTGCCCGCGAAATCAGCCGAACCCGTGATACCCAGTTCCGGATCAACCAGCGCCGACTGGGTGAGATCGAGTTTCTTGAGAGTCACCATGGCTTGCACCGGAGTCAACGAAGTGTCGGCCGAATCGATCGGACCAGCGGTGCCGTCGATCTTCAAGCTGCCTCCGCCGGGGAGGCGGATGGAAACGACTACGGGAAACGCGCTGGTAAAAGAAAAATTGTGCACGGCCACGTTGACCTGGTCGTACACGACGGGGTTGCGTTTCCCGGTGGTGGATCCAAGCGTGATGGTCCCGTCGGTCAGGTCGAGTTGGGCCACGTTGACGTTCGCCGGTGTGCCGGACTTCTTGTCACTCGCTTTCGCTGGTTGCGCTGCCTGATTTCCGAGCGAGGAGAAGTTCCAGACTCCATCGCGGTCGCGCAGCAGAATGATTTCCGGACGGGCGATGACAATTTTTGTGATGTTAAGTCGTTTGCTGAAGATCAGCGGTATCAGTTCAACGCCCACTCGAAGCGTTTTCGCCTGGATAAACGGCGCGTTACTGAACTTGGGATCGTCCGCTATAGAGAGTTGGTCAGCTTGCACGCTGCCGGAAAAGATGCCCAGGCTTAAATTGCCGACTTTCACCGGTCGGCCCAGAGCCGAGCTGAGGTTCGATTCGATCTGGGGACGGAAACTGTTGACGTTTACCAGCAACGGAAGCACGATCGCGATCACAATCAATAGAACGACGACAATGCCGGCAACTTTGACAACGGGCTTCACTGCGAGACCTCCTCACGATCACGAAAGCGTGATCCAAACAGCGGGCGAAGTGAATCGGGAACGGGGACAAGCCATCAAAGTGGACAGTCTACCAAAATTGAGCGAAGGCTTCCCCTTGGACGCCGCCGTTATAAGATAGGCGAACGGCATGGAGATCATTCCCCAAGTGGCAGCTTCCGATTCGTATCCCCCGGTGCAGGAGGAAGTGGCGCGGCTCGCTGGCTCGCCGGAAGTGCGCGCAGCATTTGATCGCTTCCGGGCGCAGGAATCGCAGTTTGCCCTCTGGCAGATGGAGGCGACACGGGTGGCGGCGCCTCCATTCGGAGAGTCGGCGCGCGGCGCCTGGCTGGCCGGACGTTTTCACGAACTCGGCCTCAACGACGTGCAAGTGGATGAGGTGGGCAACGTGTTCGGCGTTCGTCCCGGCTACGGAAGCCGCTTTGTTTCGCTCAGCGCCCATATCGATACGGTTTTTCCGGCGGCGACGCCGTTGAATATCCGGCAGCAGGGCAGCCGGTTGTATGGTCCCGGCGTCTCCGACAACGGCGCGGGCATTGCCGCCATGCTGGCCGTGGCCAGTGTCCTCGGCAGCTTCCGAATTTCGCACGCCCTGCCCTTGGTGTTCATCGGCAACGTCGGCGAAGAAGGAGAGGGCGATCTGCGCGGCATGCGCCACGTTTTCGCGACGCCGCGCTGGCGCGACACGATCGCCTACAGCGTGGTGGTCGATGGCGCCGGAACGGACACCGTCGTCGCCGAGGCCTTGGGCAGCCGCCGTTTCGAGGTGATCGCGCGCGGTCCCGGCGGTCACTCGTGGAGCGACTTCGGCGGTCCCAATCCGATTATCGCGCTTTCCCGCGCGATCGAGGCCTTCAGCCAAACTCCGGTACCCACCTCGCCGAAAACAACATTCAATGTCGGCGTCATTCGCGGCGGAACTTCCGTGAATTCCATTCCCGAGTCCGCCAGCATGAGAGTCGATCTGCGTTCCACGTCGACGCCGGAAATTGACCGCCTGGAGCGAGCGCTGCGCACTGCGCTGGATCAGGCGGTCGCCGTGGAAAATCGGGCCGCGGCTAAGCACGCAGCACGGAAGCCTCTCGTGGTCCAGAGCGAAGTCGTCGAGATCGGGAGTCGTCCGGCGGGCGAACTGGCGCCGGACGCGCGGCTTCTAAAGGTAATTCGCGCCGTGGATGCCCACTTGGGCAATACGGCTCAGGTGCAGCGGGCCTCGACCGATGCCAACATCCCGCTATCTCTCGGCCGCGAGGCCATTGCGATCGGCGGCGGCGGCTCCGGCGGCGGCGCCCACACGTTGCAAGAATGGTTCGATTGCAATGGACGAGACCTCGGGCTCAGGCGCATTCTACTTACCATGCTGACTCTGTCGGGAGTAGGGGAGTAATGACGATGATGCGAATCGCTCCGATTCTTCTGTTGGCCGTGGCCTCTGGCGTGTCCGCGCAGACCGCACAGAAGCCGAAAGCGGACCTGATCTTCACCCACGGCAACATCTATACCGGAGTGGTCGATGCGCCGTCTTCGTTGGGTGCGGGCCAGCGCTCGGAGGCGCTGGCGANNGCGATCCTCGGCGACCGTATCATCGCCGTTGGGAAGCGCGACGAGATCATGAAGTTGAAGGGGCCGGAGACAAAGATCGTCGATCTCGAGGGCCACTTCGTCATGCCCGGATTCAATGACGCCCACATGCACCTGGCCAGCGCAGGTCTGGAGAAGATGAACGTGAACTTGACCGGCGTAAAGACACTGGACGAGTTTCGCGACCGCATCCTCGCCCGGGTCGAAAAAGCGGACCCCGGAGACTGGATCGTGGGGGGCGGCTGGGATGAAACTCTGTGGCCGGTCAAGGCTCTGCCCACGCGCTGGGATGTGGACGAGGTGAGCAGCAGCCATCCGGTTTTTCTGACGCGTGTGGATGGGCACATCGCGGTGGCTAACACGCGCGCCTTGCAACTGGCCAGCATCACCGTTGCCACTCGCGATCCCGACGGTGGAAAGATCGATCGCGACGAGGCGGGCACGCCCACCGGCATTCTGCGTGAGAAAGCGCAAGAGGCGGTCGATGCAGCGATTCCTAAACCGACGCACGACAAGCGCCGGCAAGCCATCGAACTGGCGCTTGCGGATTTGGCGAGTCACGGCGTCACCTCCGCGCAGGATTACTCGCAGTGGGATGACTTTCAGATCTACGAAGAACTCGAACGCGACGGAAAACTGACCGCGAGGATTTCCGAGTGGCTACCTTTTGACGACTCGGTTGAAGAGTTGAACAAGAAGCGCGACTCGCATCCCGTGTCCGACACGATGCTCCACACCGGAATGCTGAAGGGCTTCATGGATGGTTCGCTCGGCTCGAAAACCGCCGCGATGCTTGATCCCTTCAGCGATGACCCGAAGAACAGCGGACTGCCGCAATACGACGCGGCCAAGCTGAATGCGATGACGAAAGAGCGCGTGCTGGCCGGATATCAGATCGGTTTTCACGCCATCGGCGACAAAGGGGTGCAGTTGGCGCTCGACGCCTTTGCCGAGGCGGAGAAGGCGGCAAAAGACGCCAAGGTGAAGGCGGCCGATGGTGGCAGTAACAATGATTACCGGCTTCGCATCGAGCACGCGCAGGTCACCACTCTGCAGCAGATCCAGCGTTTCAAGGATCTCAAAGTGATTGCGTCCATGCAGCCGAGTCACCTGCTTACGGATATGAGCTGGGCCGAGTCCCGTCTGGGACCGAAGCGCGCCGAGCATTCCTACGCCTGGGCTGAGTTCCTTCGCCACGGAGTGGTGCTGGCCTTTGGCACGGACTATCCGGTAGAACCGGTCACGCCGTTTCGAGGAATCTACGCAGCCCTTACCCGTATGAGCGAAGACGGAACGAAGAGCTACTATCCCGCGCAGAAACTGAATATTGAGCAGACCATCGCCGCCTACACCATGGGCTCGGCGTTTGCCGAGTTCTCCGAAAAGCAAAAAGGCAAGCTGGAGCCGGGCATGTTAGCCGACTTTGTAGTTCTAGATCGCGACATTACCGCAGCTCTGCCGTCGAAAATCCTCGAGACGAAAGTTCTGCGCACGGTAGTCGGCGGCAAGACCGTGTACGAAGCCAAGTAGAATCGGGTCATCTGACCATCGGGTCATCGGGCGATCCAAAACCCGACTCGCAATAGTCCAGTTGATTTAGATGACCCGATGGCCCGATCACCCGATGGCGAGATGACCCGATCACCCGATGACCCGATCACCCGATGGCGAGAGCGCGAGCGTGCGTTCCTGATCGGCGCCCCGCTGGCCATCATTCCGGCTCTGGTCTTCCTTCCTGCCGTGGTGTTCCTGATCGTTTTTCCCCAGGTGGCGCACGGGCGGCTGATCGGACTGTTCGTGTTGCCGGCCTGCGCGCTGGCGGGCAGTTACGGACTATGGAAACTGGCGCTGGGCGCGGTCGAGAAGCCATGGGGAATCTTCAACGTCCTGAGTTTTGGAGCGCTTCTAGTCTTGCTGGTCATAGCCGGCTACACCGGACTGTTCCTGGCGCTGATGACACTGAAACTATAGCGTGGTTGTGTGGTGACGGGGCTCCGCCCCGTCGCGGCCGGCGAAGCTACACAACATTCTCGCCCACCCGTGAACGTCAACCGCCTTTTCTGCGTCTAATTGATTTAGCGCCCTTCGAAACGATCCCTGCCTGGGGCGAAGGTATAATAAAAAATTAGGCAGTTTCAGGAGGAAATCAATGGATTCGCGCGAAGGCGCCTTTTGGGTGCGCCTCAAGGCCAACCGCTGGGCCTACACTTTTACGATTCTAGCGACGCTGACCGTCGGAATTCTGATTGGCACGGTTGTCTCTTCGGGAGTGAAAGGCAAGGAGGGGCAGAAGTCTTCCGATGCCACCCCGCTGACCATTCCCGCTCCGCAACAGCTCTCGACCGCCTTCTCTCAGATTTCCAAGCAACTCGAGCCGAGCGTGGTGAACATCAATACCGAGTCAACCGTCAAGAATCCGCACCGCCGTGGGCGCTCCGTGCGTCCCGATCCGGACGACCAGGATCAAGGCAACGGTGATGACAGCCCGTTCCAGGATTTCTTTGACAAGTTCTTCGGCGGCCAAGGTGGTCAGGGCGGAGAACCGGGCACCATCCGCCAACGCTCGCTCGGTTCCGGCGTGATCGTGGATTCGAAGGGCTACATCGTTACCAACCGGCACGTGGTCGAGAAGGCGGATCGTATTCGTGTGAAGTTGCAGGATGATAACCCGGCTTCTCCGGGCCGTGATGCCAAGTTGATCGGCATGGACCAGGAAACCGACCTGGCGGTGATCAAGATCGAGGTCGACCATCCGCTGCCGGCCGCCAAACTGGGCAACTCCGACGGCATGGAAGTTGGCGACTGGGTGCTGGCCATCGGCAGTCCCTTCGGATTGCAGGAAACCGTCACCGCAGGCATCGTGTCGGCCAAGGGGCGCAACATCGTCCCCAACCGGCAGTTCCAGTCTTTTATTCAAACGGACGCCGCCATCAATCCCGGCAATTCCGGTGGGCCGCTGGTAAACATGGCCGGTGAAGTCATCGGCATCAACACTGCCATCCTTACCGAGACCAGTTCCTACGCGGGCGTGGGCTTCGCCATGCCTTCGAACACGGTCACTCAGGTCTACAACCAGTTGATCGGGCCGGAGCACCGCGTGGCGCGCGGCTCCATTGGTATCGAGTTCTCCGCCCAACCAAACCCGGCCATTGCCCGCATCTACGGATCGGGTGTGACCGTATCGAACGTGATCTCCGGCAGCCCGGCCGACGAGGCGGGCCTGAAAATCGGTGACACCATCACCTCCGTGGATGGCAAAGACGTAAAGAGTGGCGACGATCTGGTGGCCGACATCGCTTCCCGCAAGCCGGGCTCGAAGGCCAAGCTCNNCGCTCGAAACTGTTCGCTGCCCGTCTGGGCGAAGAAGACGAAAACCAGAGCGAGGAAGCGCCCAAGGCCAGCAAGTTCGGAGTCACGGTTCGCAGCATCACTCCCGATCTGGCTGACCGCCTGAGCATTGCCGCCGGCAAGGGCGTGGTAGTGCAGGACGTGAAGCAGGGATCGTTCGCCGAGGATCTCGGTCTGAATCGCGGCGACGTGATCCTGGAAGTGAACAAGCAGCCCGTGAACAGTCCTGACGACTTTACCAAGATCGAGGCGTCGCTGAAGAGCGGACAGGATGTCGTGTTCCTGGTGCGTCCGCGAGGTGCAAGGACGCAGGACGGAACCATCTTCCTGGCAGGTACACTTCCGTAACCGATCAGTGCACCGGCGAGACTGGCACTCTATCCCTATTTCAGTGACCATAAGGGTTGGGCCGGTTTCGCCGGTTTTTTGTTGGACGCAAGATTAGAGTGCCTG
Source organism: Acidobacteriaceae bacterium (assembly GCA_003162255.1). Taxonomy (GTDB): domain Bacteria; phylum Acidobacteriota; class Terriglobia; order Terriglobales; family Acidobacteriaceae; genus Acidiflorens. The sequence continues at coordinate 11,816 of PMMJ01000121.1, forward strand.
TGTGGGGACGGGCGCCCTCGCCCGTCCAGGCCGAGCGCAGCTCGGCTGCTGCCTGTTGTCGCAGCAGTTCTGGGATTGGCGAGTGACGGACGATTCGAGTGACGGAAGGTTCGAGTGACGGAAGATTGAAGCCTCTAAACATGCTACGGTCTGATCAAATTACGCGTTGGCGACGATTAGGGCTCTGCAGCCTGCTCTGCCTGGCCGTGCCTGGATTCGCCATCGCGCAGACCGAGACCTCGACTCCTCCAAAGAAGCCGGCGCAATCCGCCGCGGCGCCCGCCAAGAAACCAGCGCATCGCACCACGACGCAGGCGACCACCACCCACACCACCTCACACACCGCGGCTCACAAGCGCAGCTCAGCTCAGAAGAGTACCTCAGCGCAGAAGGGTAAAAGCACTCGCGGCAAGAAGGGCTCCAGGCAGGTTGCGAAAAAGCACGGCCAGCAGGCGATCGACTCGACTCGCGCCCGCGAAATTCAGACCGCGCTCATCCGCGAGCATTACATGCAAGGAGAACCAACGGGCGAGTGGGACAGCGCCACCCAGGCCGCGATGCAGCGCTATCAGGCCGATCACGGATGGCAGTCGAAGACGACGCCAGATTCCCGAGCCCTGATCAAACTCGGATTAGGCCCCAGCCCCGATCACCTGCTCAATCCGGAAAGCGCAATGACGACGCCCTCCGGGTCCGCAGCGGTGGGCGATCCGAAGTCCGGGCCGAAACAGACTCCGGCAGAAAACAACATTCCCCAGTAGTAGCCCGTGTGGCGTGGGCGTCCTCGCCCGCCTGAAGCCTCTTTGGCTTTGCGGTCTCTTTTGGTTTTCATCGTGGACCTAGGTAAACCACGGGTGCCCCATCCTTGCGCGTTCTGTGCGCAAGGGTGGGATTCCACGGCACCGTCCCCTGGGGACTTTAGCCCGTGTGGAGCGGGCGCCCTCGCCCGCCTGAAGCCTCTTT
>PMMJ01000181.1 GCA_003162255.1 Acidobacteriaceae bacterium
CTGCGCTGCCGTTGAATACGTTGGTGATCTTATAGAGGTAGCCGGAGCCACTCCCAGCCATGCTATAGGTAGTAACATAGGCGAAATCGTCGTCATCGTTGGATGTGAAAACGACGAAAATGGAATTCGTGGAGCTTTGGTTGGTGGTGCCGCCGTCCGGCGAAAGGAGCACTCTCTGGTCCAGGGCGTTGTTCCCCCCGGCACTGCCGGGCACGACTGCCGCGGTCGCGCTAGCCCCGTTGGTTCCCATGGTGCCAATGGTCATGACGTGGAAGTAGGAGCTGCCCGTAGTGAGATTCTCAACGTAGGCAATCTGTTTCCCACTCTGCGAGATGACCACGGGTGCCGGCACCTGCCCGGTGCCTGAGGCATAGGCGAACATCACTTTCGGCCCGCTCGAACACAGCGCACCGGCGCTGCCGCTATAGAGGTTGTTCACTCCGATGATATTGGCTTGACCGCCCGACTTGGGGGTTGCCGGGAGGCCGATCGCCACGAAGTCGTTCGTACAGCTTGGGGCCGCGGTCACGTCAAATACAAACTTAGCGGGGTAAGTCTGGCCCCCGCCCGGATCGACGTTTAAGGTGAATGATCCGTTGTTACCGATGTTGGTATAACTAGTACCATCGAAATCATAAAATGTGTAGTTATCGGGAGCGGTGGCCCACAAGTTGATCTCCAGCCCGTCGCCGCGGAAGAGAGGCCCACCGACAGTATCAATCTGAGGGTCGCTCGAGGGCAGGAAAACATTATCGTACTCGAACTGCCCGCTTGGGCTAGATATCGTGGCTGGCCCACCTGGATACAGTGGGTATGTGCCAATCTCATTGCTGCCAGTCACCGTGAGGGTGCCGCCGGTGCCGAGGAGCCCGCCGACATTGCCGAAGGGCTCATTATAGGCAATTTCTGTTGTGTCGACGCTGCCATACCCCGTCATGCTACCAATGGCGAATGTAAAGTCGCACAGCGGCCCAAACCCGGGCACCCCCAGAGGCACGCTCCAGTCTCTGCGGCTGCCCTTGCGGGGCACGGGAGGGCGTTTCGGCCACCAGACCTCGCGATGGCGGAGATACCAATTCTGCACCCAGCGGGGATCTCTTCGGATCCGGGCCATCGCGGAATCGTCTTTCGAATCCGGGTAGAGGACATGATGCTGCGTCCAATCCGAAACAATTCCCAGGTGAACGTGCGGCGCGGTCTGGCCCACGAGCGCCTGCGCAGTCAACGTGAACACAATACCTAGGACAACACGTTTCATATTCAGCTCCCGGGAGTTGTCAGAGAAACACGACGCGCAACGGAGACGAGTTGACCGCTGGCGGTTACGACTCCTTCATCGCATTGTCGACGACGACGCGCACGGGCACCGTGCGCTAGAACGCGATCAGCATCGCACAGACTGAGAGAGACCCGATAGATCACCGGGGTAATGGATGGTTTCTGCCCCACTACGAGGAGAGTCGTCGCTGAATCTTGGAGAGTTCCCCTTTGGGCTTGTGGAACGTCGTGCATAGAAGGGCATGCGGTGCGAGCGTTGCAGTCGTCGGCATTAATTAGTAAAGGGACGATCATGTCTGCGCGAAATGCGGCGACGCCTTAGTCTGACAAGCGGGCCTGCAGCCTTGCTAAGAAGTCTTGCGGTTACGATGGCACTGCGCCATCACACTTTGAACTTTTCCGCAACTCAGCGCTTGCGTCTCAAACACACGCTCGAATCGGAATGCTGGTTTGTTGTAGGGTTTCTTGATTTCCTGAGTCTGCTTGTCTTCCGGTGCCACCCGATTCCCGTTCGCCATCATAAATACTTGCACCCAAAAAAGCGGACTCGTTCCCACAGGCTGGCGTGGCTGGAAACCGTCTTCTGCAAGGATTATACAGTCTTGTGGCTCTCGCCGATAGACGGATCGGGCGCCGCCCCATGCATATGAACTGTGCAATACTTTGAACACTCGCGGGCGAGCAGCCCTAAAACCGCCGCGTCGACACATCCGCTAAAACATTCATTTTCTTCCGCCTGCATCGACAAACTGCCATCATCGTACGGCATGCGACACTGGTCACATACTTGCTGCTTCCCCAACGATTGTCTCCGCGCTCCTTTTGAACACTTTGCTGGCGCGAGACGCACAAGCGGACGTGAACTGCGCCCGCGCAAATCTCCTAGCCAGCCAGCGCCGGAAGATGTAACCGCATCACAACCGACGCTCCCGAAACCGGGCCTAACCACCCGGTTTCATTTTTTTGCTCAGAGAATACTCTGGAGAGACGCGGCAAGCCGTGTCTTCGCGGGAAATCGGACGCCCGGTGGCCGTCAATCTCAGTCGCCAGCCGTTTCCAGCAGAAATCCGTTGGCTTCCTCTTCCGTGGCCACCAGTCCTTCCGGCAACCTGCCCCGGTTGTACTCCGCCATGCGATTCTTCCACTTGAGGAAATCGGTGATGCTCTCGGGCTCTATGCGGATTTCCACCCGCCGCAAACTCGCAAGCAGAAGATTCATCTCGTTCTGGAACCCGATCTCGGAACGCAGGTTCTTCGCCGACGCCTTCACCCGCTCGATCTCGCGCCCGCACACTTCCAGCAGTCCCCATTCCGCAGGAAGTTCCTCAGTCCGTATCAACCCCCGCGGCGCCAGGTAATATCGCTCGCATCCAACGCCCATCTCCGGCTTTTGCCGGAAGGGCTTGTCGCGATCGGCCAGGAAATCCGCGTGCGACACCTTGCTCTCGACCAGCACCGAATGACACGCCCGTTTCCAGCCAATGGCGTCCGGCATCTCGCCGCTGACGCAAGCCTGCTCGCTCAGCACCACTCCACAGCGATAGTGCCGCAACCACCGCACCGCCATCGAAACCAGTTTTGCATGGGTCACACAAGAAGTTTGAAAGGGGAACTCCCTTCTGAAAAGTGTCAGAGTAGCTTCGAGCAGCTTCCGGAAGGAACTCGCTTCGTATCTGGGCATCGCTTTAGCGATGCCGCAAACCGCCTGCTATCGATCGCCCCTTTAGGGGCCGTGTGGATCTGTTGTCTCCCACTAAGTTCCGCAACGTCCGCACCAGCACCGGCCTATGCAGCACGGTTTCCAGCAAATGTCGCGCCGCGGCGATATCTTCCGCCGAATCGTCCAGGGCCGAGTATCCCGCCGCCCGCACCACTATGAGCCGGTCCTGCAAACTAACCTCGATCCGCGGAGAGTTCTCGTTTTCGCGCCCCTTCCGTGCGTCCAGCGCGTTAGCCAGCCGCAGAATGCCGGCCAACTCCATAGCGACCCGCCGATCCGCCAGATCCAGCAGTTGCATGGTCTTTCCCCGCGGACGCGGCAACACCCCGCGATGATAGCGCGCCACCACCGCCGCCATTTCCAGTTCTCGCGCACTCCATCCCAGAGGCCGCGCCATCCCGCGGATCATGCGATAAGAATTCTTTTGATGGTTTTCCGCGCCCCTGGCTTTGCCGACGTCATGCATGAACGCCGCTGCCTGCAGCACCGCGCGCGAGTCGCGATCGGAGTCGTGCGCCGCCGCGCTCGTCGCCAGCAGCCCAGCATCGTTCAGCCCGTCATATAAAAGAAGCGCGAGATGGGCGACGCGCTCTGAATGCGGAAAGTCGGGATCCAGATACTCCGCCCATACTCGAAGACGGCTCATCGCCGCCGCGCGCAACCGCGGACCCGACAGCAACTCCGCCCGCCACACGCGCCACAGCGACTCGCGGCCCACCATCTTCTCGCGATAGCGCTCGATTCTCTTGCCGCGCTCCACCTCCAACTTCTCCCGCCAGCGGCTGCGGCTCTCCACGTCGGGAAACATACTCACATCGCTCTCGAGGGCCGTGGCCCACAGCACATCCAGATCGTGCACTTCTCCCAACAGATCCTGCAGTTCTTTCAGCTCGCCGCCCCACAGCGCGTGTTGGCGCGGCAGAAAGTTCTCCACCGTGTATCGGAAACGCTTAATGCCGATGCGCAGCTGGTGCCAGCCCACCTGCGACCGCGTCCGCAGCGCGTGTTTGTGCAGATCGTAAGCGGCCGTCCACTTTTCGAGCGCCAGATGCAGATACACCGCGCTTCCCGGACGCACTCGCGCCGCGCGCTGCGGCAGAGTCCGGCTCCACTGCCGCCATTGCTTGCGGTCAAACTGATTGAAATCTTTGAAAGCATGCTGCTTGCATTCGGCTTCGCGCGCATGCACATGATCGAGCAGCCTCACCACGACCGGATCGCTCGAACCTGGATCGTCAGAACCCGGATCGTCAGAACTTAGATCGCTCGAATTTGAATTGCCCGAGGGTGCCCCATCCTTGCGCGTTCTTTGCGCGAGGGTGCGTGTGTCTCCCGCCGCGGCCGAGTCGCTGGGGGCGCCGAGTTTCAGGATCCACTCCTCCAGCACCTGCATGTCACGCAACTCGCCCAGCGCCCGGAAAAGCTTCTTCCCCGCCTTCTTCATCTCCTTCCAGGAAGGATCGGGATCGATCGCCATCAATCCATCGGCCAGAGAACGGCAGCGCCGGAGCGCCACTCGAAGATCGTGTACCGGATCAGCCGCGAACCCCGCAGCCGCCCGATCGCACTCCACCAGCACCCGCTCCATCCAGGCGCGGAGGCCGAGCTTAGGCTTGGGGCTCGCGGGCTTCGGACTGGGCTTCGGATTAGGACTGGCTCCCATGGTTGACGAACCATTGTCGTCTCTTTGCGCGAAATCACCAAGAGCCGGGTGCTCCTAACGCCGTGGTTTTCGTTGCCAGGTCAAGCTTGAGAAATGGATAGTGGCTCAGTTTCGCGATGCAGACGAGAAGAGGCTGAACCACCAGGGACACAAAGTATCACTAAGGCCTTCGGTCTCGGATATTTCCTTCGTGTGCCTTCGTGGCCTTGGTGGTTAACGGTTTCGCAAACTGAGCCACTATCAAAATCTCTGTTCGCTCTTCGCTCGGAGTTCCCGCGCTCTGTGTCGTCTTGGCGAGCGGCCTTCTCGGGTTGCGGAAAATCCCCAGCTCCACGCGGCCGTGGAATCCCAGGTCTCGAAATGCGCGAGACCTGGGGCACCCGACACGATACCATGATGGCCACGAATCGCCGTGCGCGGGGAGAACTCCCTGACGCTTCGCTTATGCGTGAAAGGGTGTAGGGGTCCTTCGACTCCGCAGGGACTTCACTTCGTGAAGTTCCTGGTCCGTTCAGGATGACAAGCTGGATTCGGGTTGCGGAGAATCCCCAACTCCACGCGGCCGTGGAATCCCAGATCTCGAAATGCGCGAGACCTGGGGCACCCCGACACGATTACCGTGATGGCCACGAATCGCTATTCGCGGGGAGAACTCCCTAGATGCTTCGCTTATGCGTGAAAGGGCGTAGGGGACCTTCGACTCCGCAGGGACGTCACTTCGTGAAGTTCCTGCTCCGCTCGATGACAATCTGGATAGGGTGGCCCGCAACTGAGGACCGGGAACTGAGAGCTGACGACTAACGACCAGCGACTGGTCTTAGCTGCTGCTCAGGACTTTCTCGCGCTCCTCGGCGTCCTGGACTTCCTCGCGCGGCGAAGTGGGCAGCGCAAACTCCAGCACCTCGTCGATGGTCTTCACGTAGTGCGGGGTCAATCCCGTCAACTGCTCGGGCGTCANNACCGGCAGCACGTTCCCGCTCAGCGTGATCTCGCCCGTCATCGCCGTCAGCGGGCGCACCTGCTTGGATGTGAGCAACGACACCAGCGCGGTCACGATGGTGACGCCCGCCGAGGGACCGTCCTTCGGGATCGCTCCCGCCGGCACGTGAATGTGGATGTCATGGTTGGTGAAGAAATCTTCGTCGATGCCGAACTGCTTCGCGTTCGAACGCACCCAACTTAACCCGGCCTGCATGGACTCGCGCATCACGTCCTGAATCTGTCCGGTGATGGTCAGTCCGCCTTTGCCTTTCATCTGATTGGCTTCGACAAACAGCACGTCACCGCCCGAGGGCGTCCACGCCAGTCCCACCACCACCCCAGGGCGTTTGGTGCGCTCGGCAATTTCGCCCTCGCTGCGGACCTTGATGCCGCCCAGAAATTCCTGCACAATCTCGTTCGTAACCACCAACTTGTCGGTCTTCCCTTCCGCCAACCGGCGCGCCTGCTTGCGGCAGATGGTGCCAATGGTGCGTTCCAGGTTTCGTACGCCCGCCTCACGCGTGTAATGACGGATCACGTGGCTGACCGTCTCTTCCGGAAATTCAATCTGCTCTTTGGTGATTCCGTTTTCCTCGATCTGCCGCGGAATCAGGTACTGGAAGGCGATGTGAACTTTCTCTTCCTCGGTATAGCCCTGCAACTCGATGATCTCCATGCGGTCGCGCAGTGGCTCGGCGATGGGATCGAGCATGTTCGCGGTGGTAATGAACAGCACCTTGGATAAATCGAACATCACGTCCAGGTAGTTGTCGCGAAAAGTGGCGTTCTGCTCCGGATCGAGCGCTTCGAGCAACGCCGACGCCGGATCGCCGCGGAAATCGCGTCCGACCTTATCGATTTCGTCGAGCATGAAGACCGGATCTTTGGTCTCGGCGCGCCGTATGCCCTGAATGATCTGGCCGGGCAAGGCTCCTATGTAGGTGCGCCGGTGGCCGCGGATTTCCGCTTCGTCGTGCACTCCGCCGAGCGACAGACGCACGAACTTGCGTCCCAGGGCGCGAGCGATGGACTTGCCCAACGAAGTCTTGCCTACGCCCGGAGGCCCGACAAAACAGAGAATCGGCCCTTTCATGTTGGGCTTCAGTCGTCGCACCGACAAGTAGTCCAGGATGCGGTCTTTTACCTTCTGCAAGTCGTAGTGATCGGTGTCGAGAATCTCTTTCGCCTTCGGGATTTCAATTTCTCCACCTGAAGTCTTGGCCCAGGGCAGGATCGCCAGCCACTCGATGTAGTTTCGCGTGACCGAATAATCCGCCGCCATCGGCGACATGCGCGCCAGCCGCCCAAGTTCCTTCAGCGCTTCCTTCTTCACTTCGTCGGGCATGCCCGCGGATTCGATTTTCTGCTTCAGTTCGTCGGTATCGCGCTGGCCTTCGTCCTGCTCGCCTAATTCTTTTTGGATCGCCTTCATCTGCTCGCGCAAGTAGTATTCGCGCTGCGTCTGCTGCACACGATCCTGGACTTCCGACTGGATCTTGTTGCGCAGTTGCTGCACTTCCAGCTCTTTGGCCAGGTGCTGATTGATTTTTTCCAGACGCACACGGACGTCGCTCGTCTCCAGCGTCTCCTGCTTATCGGCCGTCGAAAGCGAGGGCAGCGAAGAGGCGATAAAGTCCACCAGCCGTCCCGGCTCTTCGATGTTCATCGCCACGGTCGAAAGCTCGTCCGAGAGCGTGGGCGAACCGGCCACGATCTGCTGAAACAGGGTCAGCACGTTGCGCTGCAGGGCTTCAATCTCGGAATCCTTAGGCGGAAGCGTCTCGGGAATCGCGGTCACGCGCGCGCGCATGAACGGCGTAAGCTGCGCGAAATCCGCCAGCCGCACGCGCTCCAGTCCTTCCGCAAAAACAAACAGGCTTTGATTCGGCATCTTGACGACTTTGTGCACCACCGCCAGCGTTCCGATGGAATAGAGATCGGTCGGCTGCGGCGAGTCCACCCGCGCCTCGCGCTGCGCCACCACCACGATGGTCTTGTCGTCACCGAGCGAGTTAATCAACTGCACAGAGCTTTCCCGCCCGACCGTCAGCGGAAGCACAGCATGGGGAAAGAGCACCGTGTCGCGCACCGGCAGAATGGGCAGCGACCGCTCTGTGGTTTCATAATAAGTTTGCTCGGTAGAAATAGGATCGCTCATAATTTTCCCTTGAGTGAGTTCCACTCAACCTTGGATGAGGTCAAATGCCAAAAAGATGCAGCTTTCGTGCTAGGTTGTTGAATTCTATAATCTTTTTTTAGTCTCTTGCAAGGCACGGAAGGGATTCGGCCCCCGCCGGAGCGGGTGCTTGCCGGGGACGGGCCTCGCCATTTGCCCGTCCCGGGTCAAGCGAGCGACTTTCTAATGCTCTCAACTTAAAATACGTGCTTCGCGGAATCGCCTTTGAACACCATCTCTTGCAGAACTCGCACATTCGCCGCGTTCAAGAGATAAATCTTCTGATCCTTATCGGCCTTTGCGCCCAACGGAACCAGCGTGCACTTTACGCGCACTTCAATCGGTTTCTTGGTGCCCAGTTGCCGGAATACCATGATGTGGTCCGCGCCTTCCATCACGTGAACGATCTCGTAGTTTCCCTGTGGCAGCAGGGTATCCGCCACCCGGAACTGCTCGGGAAAATTCGCCCGATACTTATCGGCAATTCCCATCTGATTCTCGGCCGCCGACAACGCGCTCAGCATAAAGACACACATAAAAGCGCACATCAAAATAACAACACTTACTGAAATACGACGCATACCAAGCCCTCCTTAATTGGCTCCGGGCCATGACGACCCACCTTCAGGCTAGTCCGAAGGTGGGGTTCCCGCTGTGCACCGCCTCACAGGCTGTTGTGACAAATAACCAGACCCGGAGTCAGACTGGACAACCATTTGTCGCGTCATTAAGTAACCTGTTACCGGGTGCTATCCACTGACCACCGGTCACTGCCTCACGCCTCGGGATAAATTCCCAGCACCTTCACCAGTTCCGCGACCTCGCTCAGATGCCGCAGGGCATGTCGCGAGTCTTCGTCGTCGCCGCGCAGCAGGTCCACAAAAAACACGTATTCCCAGGGACGCCCGCGCATGGGCCGCGACTCGATCTTGCTCAAACTGATGTCGCGGAGAGCAAAAACGCTGAGCGCCTTGAACAGCGCGCCCGGAACATTCTTCAAGCTGAACGCCAAAGAAGTCTTCTCCGCTTTCGCTTTGTCTGGATTGCGCGCCGCCCGCGGCTTTGCCGGCTTGATCTTGTTTAGTTCGATCTTTTTTAGTTCGATCTTTCCTCGTTCGATGAGAAAGAAGCGGGTGAAGTTCTTCTTGTCGTCCTCGATGCCGGCCTTCAGAATTTTTCCCCCATACACTTCGGCGGCCCGCCGGCTGGCAATGCCCGCCGCATCGCGCAAGCCATCCGCGACAACGTGCTTCACGCTTCCCGCCGTGTCGTAGAACGGCATTGGCTCAAGTTTCGGATTTTTAGCAAACAGATCGCGGCACTGATCGAGCGCTACAGGATGCGAGAATACGCGCCGGACATCTCCAAGCCTGGCGCCTGGGAGCGCGATCAGGTTGTGCACGATGCGCAGGCGAAACTCGCGCACGATATGAACGTCGCGGCTGAGAAGAAGATCGAAATGCTCGGCGACCGAACCTGCCAGGGAATTCTCGATCGGAATCACCGCACCATTCACCGTTCCCCGCTTCACGCGGTCGAAGACCTCAAGCGAACGCGCGCAAGGCACAACCGTCGCGCGCGGCAACATCGCTTCGGCCGCCTCGTGGCTGAAAGAACCAAGTTCTCCCTGGATCGCAATCTTCATCAAATCATTTCCTCTTCGCAGCCGGAATCACAACCGCCTCATCTGCAAGTCATCCCACCACCGGCCGCGCCAACTCTTTCGTCATGACCAAGGCATCGAGCTGGCCAGAATAGTATCCCGTGACGGTCTTTTCCACGAAATATCCTTTCTGTTTGTAGAAGCGAATGGCGGCCGCATTATTCACCGGAGTCTCCAGCGCCACGGCGCGCGCGCCCGCCCGCAGCAATTGATCTTCGGCGTCGCGCAGCAAAGCTGAGCCGACGCCCGCTCGCCGAGCCTCCGCGACCACATCGATGGTAATGATGTGCCCGCTCTTGCCACGGGTCTCCGCCACGATGAAACCTAGAATTTCCGCGTCCGCTTCGGCCACCAAGGTAAACGACCCAGGCCGGCGAATGTAAAAAGCCATCTCCGGCCGCGAGTACGCCAGTTGCGGATCGAAGCAGGCCTGGTCAATCCGCCACAGCGTATCAAAATCGGCTTTCTCGAATGGTCGGATGCGAAACGGCACGCCGCCATTGTAGCTGGTGAACTTCGAGTTCCGGGCTGCGAGCTGCGGGCAAACAGGAAAGTGGCCGCTGGTTGGCTTGAAGCTCGTGGCTCGAAGCCCGCAGCCAGCGCCGGCATCGACAGCCCGCTCTTGCACGCCCTTTTTTCCTCATCCGGCCTCTTGCGCAGTTGCATCTATAAGAAGTACGATTTCTGACACGAGGCATCGTGGGGCGTTTCATTCTCATCGACGTAGTCGTGGGGCTTGCTCTCTGTTTTCTCTGGTATGCCTGGTTTGTCCACTACAACCGCAGGCGGGCGGGCGATGTTCTGCAATGGGTCCAAGCGGCGTGCCTGGGAAAGGGCCGCGTCGTTAATCTGCGATGGCAGGCCAGCAGTTCCCGTCTGAACGCCACTCTTCATTTATCGTCACGCTGGTTTGAGGAGGCCCACCTCACCATTCGCCTGTTGCCGCGCCCGCTCCCGGTGCAGTGGGCTCTGAGCCGCTGGCGTCAGCAGCAGGAAACTCTCACCTTCGAAGCCAACATGGGATTTCCCCCGGGCTTCCATCTCGACGTCATACGCCATCGCTGGTCGGGCCACTCGGGAGCGAAAGATACGGGGACGAAGAACTCGACCGGCACTCGCGCCTGGACCATCAGCCGCCCTGGTCCCGTGATTCTGACCACGAAGGAGGACTGGCCCGTCGAACTCAGCCCGGTGGTGAATGCGCTGGCCTCCTGGCGCGACAAGGATTTCGTTGGCGTCCGCTTCAACACCACCTCGCCGCACTTCACCGCTACGGTAGCGCTGGAAAACCTTTCCGATCGGAGATCCGCAGCCGCGCTGCTCGGCCTCTTCCGCGAGCTGGCCGCCAGTTCCTCAGCCAAGCAGCACTAAGAAAAGCGTGCTGCCACGGAAACTCGTGGGCAGCCGTTACCGTATAGTGAAGTAACCGTGCGAATACTCCTGGAAATCTTTGGCCAGACCCTGAGCACGCTGTGGGCACATAAGCTGCGCTCGTTCCTGACCATGTTTGGAATCGCGTGGGGCGTGGGATCGCTTTTGTTGCTGGTCGGCCTGGGCGAGGGCTTTCGTTCCGGGAACCGAAAACAGTTCAACGAATTGGGCGAAGATGTCATGTTCATTTGGGGTGGAAGAGCGCCCGCGATGAATGGCAGCTTCACCAGCATGCGCTCCTATCAACTCACTTATAAGGACTACGAGGGCCTGCTCACGGATTGTCCGGACATACGGGCCGCGGCACCCGTGATCTCGCGGGGGGACGTGCGCGCGGTGAGCGAATTCTTCCAGAGCAGCGGGCAACTCAATGGCGTGCTCGCCAATTACGACAAGATTCGTTACCTGCCGGTACAGGATGGCCGCTGGCTGAACCAGATGGACATTGCACAAAAACGGTCGGTGCTGATTCTGGGGGACGAGACGCGGCGGTTGCTGTTTCCAGGCCGGCCTGCGATTGACAGCATAGTCCTGCTGAACGGAGTTCGTTTCCAGGTGATCGGCACGCTGAAGCGGGTGGGGCATGGCAACAACAACGATGTGAACTTGCGCATCTTCATTCCGTTCACGACCATGCGCCAGTATTTTCCGCCGCTGAACGTAGGCGAGATTGACGACGCGATTTCGTTCCTGGTGTACCAGCCGAGGGTCCGCGCGCTTCACGAAACGGCGCGGCTGGAGATGAATAAGGTGGTGGCGCGAAACCATGGTTTTCCCTACGACACGCCCGACGCTTACGACGAGTGGGACAGCATTCGAACCGCGGATCAGGTGGGCAAGATTTTCGACGCGATGAACATGTTTCTGGGCAGCGTGGGACTGGTGACGCTTAGCCTGGGAGCGATCGGGATCGTCAACATCATGCTGGTTGCGGTGGCCGATCGGACCCGTGAAATCGGATTGCGGAAAGCCCTGGGCGCGACCAACCACAGCATCATGTTCCAATTCTTTACCGAAGGCGCGTTCTTGACAGTGCTGAGCGGCGGCTTTGGCATCGGAGGGGCTGCGGCCCTCATGGCGGCGTTAAGTAAGTTGCCCTCGCCTCCGGGATGGGACCCACCCACGCTGGCGCCCTCGAGTGCGATCCTGGCGCTGGTCTCGCTTTCGGTGGCAGGGATCGTCGCCGGCCTCTATCCGGCTCGACAGGCCGCCGCACTGCAGCCGGTGGATGCGCTGAGGAAAGAATGATAAAGCAGACGGTGATGAGAGAGTTGATGAGAAAGACAGAATCATGAGCCCCAACCTCAACCCACGGCGAGTGCTGGGTCGAGACCTGCTGCAGCAAGCCTACGGCGCGATGCGGCATGACCTGCGCAAAACCGTGCTGACCATGCTGGGTATGGCTTGGGGTATTGCCACGGTAGTGCTGCTGCTGGCGTATGGCGACGGTTTCGGGCGCGCCATTCAGGCGATCTGGGACAGCTATGGTTCGACGGCGGTGGGAATTTTTCCGGGCCGCACCTCGCAACAGGCCGGCGGCAACAAGGCCGGTGTGCAGATCCATTTCACCGAAGACGACGTGGAAATGATCCGCAACGTCGTGCCGCTGGTGAAGCATGTCTCCCGCGCGCTTGATATGACCACCACGGTGCAGGCGGGGTCACGGTCCTTCAGTTTTACGACCTTCGGCATTGACCCGGGCATTCAGGATATTTGGAATCTCACAGTCGATACCGGCCGATTCATCGACGATCAGGACAATTTCAGCCACGGTATGTACGCCGTGCTCGGGTCGGAGGCGAAGGACAAACTGTTTTCTGGAATGCCCGCCGTGGGCGAAGACATTCGCGTCAATGGCGTCGTGTTCCAGGTGGTGGGTGTGATGCATCCGCGCATGCAGGAAGCGGACAACGACGACAATCGCGTGGTCTACATCCCGTTCCACTCGATGGACACGCTGCAGAGCACGCATTACGTGGGCGGATTGTGGCTCGACTCGCTCGGCCTCGACCACACGAAAGTGACGAAATCGATTCGCGATTCCCTGGCGGAGGCGCACGGCTTCAAGCCCGACGACGAGCGCGCCGTGTTCGTCTTCGATGCGAAAAAACAGCTGGAGCAATTCAGCGTGATTACCATCGGCCTGAAAATCCTGCTGGCGTTTATTGGGACGGTGACGCTGGGCATCGGCGGCATTGGGCTGATGAATATCATGCTGGTCTCGGTCACGCAGCGAACGCGGGAGATTGGCGTGGAAAAAGCGCTGGGCGCGCGGCGGAGGGACATCCTGTTTCAGTTTCTAGCTGAGGCCTTGGTGATCACCGCGGCCGGGGGAGTTTTTGGGATTCTTTTGTCGTACGCAATTTCGTTTTCCGTGGGAAGCCTCACCCTGTACAGCGCCATGGCTGCACATGCCGAGGCGGGCGATATTCGGCTGCTCGTTTCCCCAAAAACCGTTCTCATCGCGACCACAATTCTCGGCTTCGTGGGCGTTGCCAGCGGCATGTTTCCCGCGGTGCGCGCGGCC
>PMMJ01000428.1 GCA_003162255.1 Acidobacteriaceae bacterium
AACTTTGAAACTCTGAAACCTCGAAACTTTGCCTCTCCACTCAATATCGCCCTTGACATAATTCTCCAAACCAGCAACTCTAATTGTTTTTCACTCCACGCCCGGAGAAGCGGGTGAAGGATAGCCAATTTGCGAATGCGGGTCTTTTATCACGATAAGTGTTTTGACGGGGCTTGCTCGGCNNTTCGACGGCGACGAGAATGCCATCGTCGATTTCAAATATTCCAGTTCGCCCAAAATCACCTGGTGGTTCGATCACCACGAAAGCGCTTTTCTTTCTCCCGCCGATGCCTCCCACTTCGAGCAGGATCAAAGCGACCGCAAGTTCTACGATCCGGCCTTCAAGTCCTGCACCAGTTTCATTGCGATGATCGCGGAAGAGCACTTCGGCTTCGATCCCGGCCCCGTGTCGGAACTGGTCCACTGGACCGACATCGTCGACGGCGCCATGTATGAAGACGCGAAGTCGGCCGTCGAAATGAAAGCTCCCGCCATGAAGCTGACCATGGCCATCGAAGCCGCCAGTGAGCAGGATTTCGTCAAGAAGCTGATTCCTCTGCTCGCTTACCATCCTCTCGCCAGCATCCTTGAAGAGCCATTCGTCGCTGCCGTCCTGCCGCCGCTGCTCGAACGCCACCACCGCTCCATCGAGATTTTTCGCCAGCGAACGGAAGAAAAAGACGGCACGATTTTCTTTGACATCACCGACCTCGACCAGGAAGGCTACAACAAGTTCATTCCGTACTATCTCCATCCCGATTCGGTCTACAGCATCGGCGTCAGCAGGAGT
The DNA here is from genome assembly GCA_003162255.1 of Acidobacteriaceae bacterium. Taxonomy (GTDB): domain Bacteria; phylum Acidobacteriota; class Terriglobia; order Terriglobales; family Acidobacteriaceae; genus Acidiflorens. Next base: position 791 of record PMMJ01000428.1, read on the forward strand.
TCATTCCGCGTAAAAGTTTCAGTCGGATCGAACCCCTGGTCAAAACGCGAGCCCACCGTCAATCTAGCCCGGGTCTGCGAGCGCTATGGCGGAGGCGGTCACGCCCGCGTAGGCGCAATCTCGTTCGACGTCACCCAGAGCGAAGCCGCCCACAAAGCCGCGCTGGAGATCGTAGAGGAGTTGCGAGCCAGCGTCCGCCAAGAGTCGTGATGGAACGCCGGGCGTCCCCGCCCGGCCACAGCGCCGCCAGCGTTCGGGGCGGCCCGAGATGCCCGGCGCTCAGCGAGAATAGAAATGAGATGCCCCTTTAGGGGCCATGCCTTTACAATGAATCCGCGATCACGCGCCGGATACCGAAAATCAATTTTCACCAAATGCATCCCAGAATCCCGCATCCCCGAATCGACGATCCCGGACACATCAAAGGCGTGCGCACCGTCGCCACCGTTGAATTCACCAAAGGCATCATCGTCGTCCTCGCTGGCCTCGGCGTCTTCTCCATGCGCCACAAAGATATCTGGGGAGTGACCGAGAGCTTCCTGGAATTTCTTCACCTTGATCCTCACCACCACCACTTCCTTGGAGTCTTTATCACCCTGATGCACCGCATCAGCGACATACGCTTATGGAAGATCGCCACGGTCGCAGCTATCTACGTGACCCTTCGCTTCATCGAGGCCTATGGATTGTGGAATGTCCGCCCCTGGGCGGAGTGGCTGGCCTTCGCCTCCGGCGCCATCTATATCCCATTTGAAGCGTTCGATCTGCTCCGGCGTCCCAGCGGGTTTCGATTATTGGTGATTGTCCTCAACCTCCTGATCGTTCTCTACATGCTGATGTTGCGCCTGGAAGCAGCAAAAAAACACGGCGCAGCCAGGCACTCGGCACAGTCGGGATAGATCGCCTGTCTGGATAGATCGCGTGGGTAGAGACGCGGCCCGTGGGTGCTCCATCCTTGCGCGTTCTGTGCGCAAGGGTGGGATTCCACGGCCGCGTCCCGCTCGGGATTCTGGTTGCACTTGATTTAGGGTGGCGCAGCCGTTCACCGCTGCGATAAGTGACTAGCGTTCTAGAAGTCGGCTTTACAGGCTGCGGAAAAACTCCGGTTTCGTATCAGGGTATCGCTTTAGCGATACCGCAAGTCCGGTTCGAGATCAATCGCCGCTTTAGGGCCTGGGCACCTAATATTGAGTTTTTCCGCAACCTCTTCAGCCGTGCCGCTAGATCCCGCCAAATACGCGGCTTTAAGCCGCCGCGGCGAGACTGCGTCGCGAAAAGCTGGAGGCCACAAACCTATCTCATAATGCAGTGCGGGATAGTTGGTGCTATCGCCCGTGGCTGTTGAAAAACTCTTTTCTGGGCGTTTCGACAACGAGGTTGGTTCGTAACTTAATTGAATGTTCGTTCACCGTAGACGCTGAAATTCACTGAAATTACTGCTTTGGTTCCTTTTTCAACACACACTCCCTTTTTTCGTCAACTGACAAAGCCGCCTCTCACAGCTACAATTGCGCCGTCAGGGGGACGCCCCGGCCTATTCCAACGGCTGGCCCAAGAAGTGATGCGCGTGGAGGATGACATGGAGCCAAGAGGATTCGTTCGCATGCTTCTGGGGGCCGTGGTTTTCGTGCTCCTCAGCCATATCGCTGTTTGTCACGCTCAGGAGGCGGCTAAATCGGACAGCGTCTTCTACCAGGCTTACGTCGTTGCGCCCTCGTATGAGTACGAACTGTCTGGCCGAAAAGACAGGGTCAAGGGCCATGTCGTTAGGCTCGATGCGCCAGAGCGGCTGACCTCGCCGGGATTGGTGATTCTCGTCAGTGGCCTTGCGCCGGGGGAAGGTTATGTGACCGTCAACGGTCACAAGTACGATCTTCCCGGCCAGATGGGAGAGACGACTGGACCGGCCCGGGACACCGGAAAGAATCAGGCCGGCAAAGAGGGTTGGTATTCCTTTACGAGTGGAGACGACATTACAGGTAAGATCGTGATACCTCTCAGTCCCGCCCACCTGCAGGCTGGTATCAATGAAATCGAGTTCTTCAAGAGCCCCGATGCTGGTGGGTACGAGGTGATCGATCTACGCTTGGAATCCGTTTCCCAGACTGTCCCCACGCTGATCGGCCAGACCTATCACCTTCTGGGCAGAGGAAGGTCCGCCACGATTCGCGACTTCGACTTTGTTTTCAACTACAGAAGTGAAAAGAAACGTTCGCTCGAAGGCATCCCGGCATGGGCGCGTCGCGGAAAGGTAAATTTCTATCGGGCGGGAATCGATTGGAGTCATCTTGACCGCATGTTCGAAATGTTCAAGGAAGCGCACATTAACTTGGTCGCGACCCACGTGCCCAGCGACACCTCAAGCGAAGAATATCGTCGCGTGAAGGCCTTCATCGACCGCTGCCACGCCAACAATATCCGCGTGACGGCGTTCAATTCCCTGGGAGGTCTCGGCGTTCGCGATGTGCTGATGCACCCCGAAAAACGCAGTTGGATCAGCCGAGATGAATACAGCAACTTGCGATGGCGCGCGCCGGATAACAGCTTCTCCGCCGATTTGCAGAACGAGGACTACCGGCGCAACGCGTTGCAACAAGCCGGGGTCGCCATCGACGCCGGGGTCGATGAACTCTATTACGACTGGTCCATCGGGGGAACCGGCGACGTCATTCATTTCCTGGACGAAGTTCGTCAACTTGCTGCCAGCAAGGGAAAGAATATTTCGATCTTTGGCAACTGCAAAGGCAACATCCTGGTGGATGAGGTTGCGGACCTGATCAAGAGCGAAGGCACTAGTGAAGCAGGAGTCTGGGACGGCAAATGGGTACACAACATCGCCCAAGCCAGGTTCTATTACGCCTCCGGTTACGGTGTGAAGTCATACGAGAGCAAATACGAGGGGGCCGACCCAGGTGTTCCTAATCCCGGAGCACACGATGTGCGCGATGGGATGAAGGTCGGGTGGAGAAAGCCGATCGCCGAGGCGTCGGCGTTTCAGTCCCATTTCGCAATCGCCGAAGCCGGCGAGAAAATGCTTCACGGCTGGATCATGCACGACAACCCGATCGCAGTTCAGACATGGGCAGACATCAGCCGTTACTTCAGCTTCCTGTCAGACCATCAGGATCTCTACACGGACGTCGCTTGCGTCAGCAAGATCGCGGTGGTCTCTCCGCCGCACATTCCGAGCTTCGAGGTCTCGCTGAAGCGCGACAATCTCTACAACGCGCTGGCTGAGACGAACGTCATGTACGACGTTGTTCTCTTGCACCGCTTAACACCCGAACTGCTTTCGCCTTACAAGGCGATCGTCATTCCCAACATCCCGTATATGGATACCGACCAGATCGCGGCTATCCGTACATACAAGAAGAACGGTGGGAAGATCTACACCATCGGAAGCAATCGGGAACTGCGGGAACTGGCTGATTTGCAATCACCGGCGTCGATGCTGGACGAAGCACAGAATGAGCCAGGCCGCCAGGAACTACTGGCCAAAATCAACGAACTGTCCGGCGAGCAGGTGATTACGATTCACGGAACCAATTACGTTGCCGCCAACGTGGTCAAGAAAACGGATAGTGAGCGGGTCATATTGCATTTCGTCAATTATCACACCCCGATCAAGGATGTCCGGGTGAGTGTGAACCTGGACGGGGTGGTCAGGCAGATCGACAGCAAGCGGATTCAGCTTTTCTCGCCGGACGGGGAGGCAGTGAAGATCGAGGCCGCCTCCGTGCACGGAACCCGTGTCGAGTTCGTTCTGCCGGAACTGGATGTGTACGACGTGGTCGCAATCAACTGATCGGGTAAGGACGTGTAGTAGTCAGACTTTGTCCTGCCGCCTCCGGTACATTAGGGCCCTCCTTAGCAGGTGTCATTTGGAGGTGCATCTGGGTCGTTGGCGTAACATCCCGGTTACACTCATTAAAGGGTCCTGAGAGCGAGTCGGCCCTTGACCTTTTCATTACACCCAACCAGTGAGCGCCATCACAGACCTCTAATCCGACCGGCGCGATAATATTCCTTGACCTGTAGCAGGTCCGAGGCGTCCCCGAAGACGGAAGACGGCCCTCGAAGCTGCCCCAGCCCCATAATGGGTTAGTAACTCTTTGACAACTTAATGTGAAGCGATGACTGGCCGCCAAAAGCCGCAAAATCCCCGCTTTTCAGTAGGTTTAGGCGCAAAATCGAGCTAAGTCCTTATTCCGGAATATTTTGAAACTAAGTCCTTTGCGCTCTAGATTTTGGCGGCTCGATGCGCCCTAACCCTTTGATTCCATAGATTAGGGGGAGGGGGGGTGGTAGTAAACACGCGTTAATACCCGAAGAGTAAACATGGCGGGTACCGCAGCCTGAAACCGAGCATGATTGAGAGCGGCTCCGGCCAGTCCTTACTGAGAACTGAGAACCGGGAACTGAGAGCTGCCTTACTCATTCAGCGAGCAGCCACAATCCGCCGGCGCAACGTGCGCCTTCAGAAAATCAGCCACGCGCTTGTACGCGTCGATCTGGTTTTCGACTTTTGCGAAGCCGTGGCCTTCGTTCGCATAGACTTTGTACTCAACCACGCCGCCGCGTTTCTTGACCGCATCGACCACCTGCTGCGCTTCGGTTTTAGGGCACCGAGGATCGTTGCCGCCCGCCAGCAGATACAACGGCGCCTTGATCTGGTCCACGAAATTGATCGGCGACCGATCTTCGTAAAGCGCCTTATTCTTCACGGGATCGCCCATGGTCGCAAGGTCCGACTGCTGCAGCACGGGGTCTTCGTTCTGTATCTCAGTAAACCAGTTCACAAACGGCACAATCGGAACGCCCGCCGCCCACATCTCCGGAGCCTTGGTGACGCCCATCATCGTCAGGTAGCCACCATAGCTGCCGCCCATCAGGATGAGTTTCTTCGGGTCGACGTATCCGGTTTGCTTGATCCAGTCGGCGGCCGCCAGCACATCCTGCAAATCGCCGCCGCCCATATCGAAAAGATTTGCCTGCTGAAATTCTTTTCCGTATCCAGTCGAGCCGCGATAGTTAGGAGCGATCACGATGTAGCCTTGGTTGGCCATGTACTGAACGAAGCGACCGAATGTATTCATCGTCTGCGCCGCAGGACCGCCGCGCACGTAGACAATCGCGGGATGCTCTCCATTGCGCGGCAAGTTATAAGGCACATAGACGAACGCAGAGATCGTCCACTTACCGTCCTTACTCGGATAATGGACAAGGTAAGGTTCGACCATGTCCTCGGAACGGACCCCGCCCACGAGCGAATGAGTAAGGTGATGCGACTTGCCGTCAGCGACGTTATAGACCCACAGATCGCCGGGGGCGGTCGCGCCCTCGTGGAAATAAAGCAGCCGCGAACTGTCCCGCGTGAAGGGTGAAGTCCTGCCCTCCACGAAGTTCACTCCTGCGGGCAAGGGCAGTGCGTGCGCCTTTCCGGACGCGACATCATGCAGGTAGATGTTGGTGTTGCCATCTACGTTCGCGGTGTAAGTCAGAAGTTTGCCGTCCGGAGAAAAGCTCTCGCCAGAAACTTCCCACTTATCTTGCGTCAGCCAATGGATCTTCTTGCTGGCGATGTCGAGTAAGCCGACATTATCGTAACCGTCGCCGGCATTGGAGGTAATCAGAACGTGCTTGCCATCGGGCGAGATATCATTAGCCGAGTAAGTGCGTTCGCCATCGTGCGGTGTCAGCAGCGTGCTTTGCGCATTGTCAACCTGGACGACGAACAGATTCGAGTCCGTCCCTTTCGACTGTTCCTGCGTGTAGACGATGAACTTGCCATCCTCCGACCAGATCGGCGCAACGTTCATGCGGTCGCTGGCGGTTCCGCTGGTCAGGTGCTTCACCTCGCGCAAAACCGTGTCGTAAACGTCGATCTCAAACACCGACGACGTCTTCGGCTTGACCATATAGGCGAGATAGCGCCCATCGGGCGACCACGCGGGACTTTCTTCCGCGATCTCGCGCGTGTTCGTCAGGTTCACGACCTGCCCCGTTTTCGGCGACACCAGGAAAATGTCCCATTGCTCGTCGCCGTCGTAATCGGACATATAGGCGATCCACTTGCCGTCCGGCGACCACGCCGGGTTGCGCTCCATGACACCGGGCGTATTGGTCAGGTTGCGCACCTCGCCCTTCTCGGCGGGGACCGTCAGCACCTCGCCGTGGGCTTCGAAAACCGCGCGCACTCCGGTGGGCGAGATGGCGGCGTGGCGCAGTTCCCGCGCAACGTTCTGCAAGTGCGGCCGCACCTCGGGGAGGTCGGCGGCAATCTCGATCTTAACGGCGTGCTCCTTGCCGCTCGCAATGTCGTAGATATGGATCTGCCCGAACTGCTCNNGACCTTCCTCGATTGCGGATCGTAGCTGAACAGCGTCATCGGGCCGTTGCGGTCGGAGAGAAAGTACGTCTTGTCGCCGATCCACATGGGATAGATGTCGTTGGAATCGGTGCGCGGCACCTTCACCGTAGTCAAGCCGGCAAGATCGATCAGCCACAGGTAACTGGCCGAGCCGCCGCGATAGCGCTTCCAGGCCACGAAGTTGGTAAATCCGGGTGCAAACTGGCCGCCGTCCAGCGGCGCGTAGATCATGCGTTTGCCATCCGGCGAATACGCGCCCATGCAGCCCATGGGCAGCGGCAGCACTTCCGGAAGGCCGCCTTCGGCCGCCACCGTGTAGAGTTGGGTGTACCGCGACTGGCTCAACCGGTTGGAGCGGAAAAGAATACGCGCGCCGTCCGGAGTCCAGCCCACCACGCGGTCGGCATCGGGGTGAAACGTCACCCGTTTGGGAATGCCGCCGCCGGCGGGCACGGTGAACACGTCCACATTGCCGTCGTATTCGCCGCTGAAAGCCAGCGTCTTGCCATCGGGGGAAAAGGCGGCATCGCTCTTAAAGCCGGGCCCCGACGTCAGCCGTGTGGCCACGCCGCCCTCGCGCGCGACGCGCCATAGATCGCCCGCGTAGGAGAATACGATCCCGGTCTGGTTCATCGCCGGCTTCTGCACCAGGTGGATGGCGCCGGGCGCGGCTAATGCGGTCGAGATGCCGGCGCTGCACAGCGCGGCAAGCGTGATCAGTCTCATGGTTCGGTCCCTCTCCGAACCTCATTCTACCCGAATGCTACGGCCGGACCCGCATCAGATCTGAAAGTCCATCACGTAACTGTCGCGCGACGTCTTGGGAATCACTTTCACGTTGGCCGCTTCCAGGACAACCAGCGAATTGGCCGGCACGCTGGTGGTGAGGAAGACACTGGCGCCTATGGTACTGCCCGCGCCCACCACCGTGTCGCCGCCGATGATGGTGGCGCCGGCATACACGGTGACCCGATCTTCGATGGTAGGATGACGTTTGTGGCCGCGCAACGCC
>PMMJ01000177.1:0-14401 GCA_003162255.1 Acidobacteriaceae bacterium
CTCGCCCGCCTGAAGCCTCTTTAGGTTTTGCGGTCTCTTTTGGTCTTCGTCGTGGACCTAGGTAAACCACGGGTGCCCCATCCTTGCGCGTTCTGTGCGCAAGGGTGGGATTCCACGGCACCGTCCCCTGGGGACTTTAGCCCACGTGGAGCGGGCGCCCTCGCCCGCGTGAGCCTCAGAACGGCTCATCCGTTTCCGGCAGCTCAAACGGCAAATGCCCTTTCTTCTCGACCTCCGCACGCAAAGGCAGACTTTTCGCGCAAGGATCAGTACCAGCGTTCGTTCATCTATATTGGAGGGAAATTGAGATGCGACCGCAGGCGATTACCTTAGGAACAACGATGATGTTGTTGATCTCGACTTTGGCCTTCGCACAATCCAGAACGCAAGGCCATGATCCGGATCAGCATAACGATAGGTTGTTCGCCAGACTCTCCTACAGCAGTGGCCATATTGTCGATTGGCGCCAGGAGCAAGGCAATCCCCAGATATGCTTCGCGCTCTATCGCAGCGGCTATTACCGCGTATCCAGACTGACGGAGAGAGGCACTGAAACACTCCAAGGAACATTGTCCGAGGATCAAGTCTTACGTTTCCGCGGCATGTTGGAAAATCTCGACTTCCAATCCAATGGGGGCGCCGTTACTCGCAACGGCGCGGAAGTGTTTATTGCGGAAGTTGTTCGTAAACGCAAAACCGTGCATTACGTCTGGATCGATCCCAACCACGAGCGCCCGTTCCCGAATTCGGCCATGAGCGTCGTCAAATGGTTGCAAGACTTTAAACCGGAAGGCAGCTCTCCGCTCACTGTGCGCGAACTGAGCGACCAGCCTTCCATTTGCCCGCTCGCATCGAAGCCTATGCTGCCCCTTCTAGCAAGTTCGAGCCCCGCAGTCACGGGATCATCCCGTTGTAAGAAGCCCTAACAGCGACCGCTTCGCCATGCTGCGATGGTGAAAGGTGCTGGCCCGGGTCTGGCGTATAATCCGGCGTTCGACCAAGAGTTATGAATTACGTCAAGGGCATCCTCAGCGGATTAGCCGCGATAATTCTCGCGGAGTGTGTTGGTCCGGGTTCTTGGCTTGCCTTTAGGGGCATCAGCAAGGAGAAGGCAACTGGAATTGCCGCCATCGCGGGTGGGTTCGCAGCGAACAGTTTTTCGCCTGTATTCTGGATTCTCGCGATTCTGTTCTTCACATCGTTTTTTGTGGCCAGTCGACTTGGAAATAAGTTCTTGAGGATATTTCTGTTCTGGATTCCAACGCTGATGCTTTCCGCTTTCAGCCTCGCGATTGTGGCGCTGCTTACTTACATCTTTATGCTTGCCAGACATCATTGAGACCAAGTAACTCTCAGAAAGTGCTTCGCAAATGGACCTCTGAAGGTGAGCGGCTTTCAGCCGCGGAGTATGGATACTGCCGCGGCGAGCGTTCCCATTCCGCGCTCTAACCTCTGCCTTTTTCATCACAATCACCCGGTGTGCGCCATCACAGACTTCCAGCCCGCCCGATGCAATAATGATCCCCTGATGGGCCAGTGCAGAACTGCGCCAGCCTTCAAAGTTTGTTCTTTGATAACTAAACTTGAAGCATTTTGAGGCGATTAGCGGACCCTCAAAAAGCTGCCGAAACTATGAATTTTAAGAGAAAAGCGCGAGGAATCGAGCTAACTCCTTATTCCGGAGTATTTTGAAAATAAGTCCTTTGTTCTCAAATCTTTATAGGTAGGCGTCCCTAACCCCATCATTCCAGAGACGATAAGAGGGGGGTGGGGGGGTAGGGGGTACGGGTTAGTAAACAACAAGGAATCCAAGAATTAGCTAGGTCGGCAAGCGCGATACCAGGTTCGCTAGTCCAGCACCGGCCGCGGGCAGTAGGGAATCGGCATTCCCGCAACGACCGCCCCCGGGTTGCCCTTGACCAACGCTTCTGCATACTCGGCTCCAACGATTTTTTCCGCCACCGCGCGACCCGCGGAAAGGTTCGGAATCCGCCGCTTGGTGTCGTGCGCGTCCGAGGCAAGAATGTGAACCGCCGAGCGGTCGAGCAGCCAGCGCGCGATGATTTCGGGCCGCTCTCCCCAGAACCCAGTCAGCGCCGACGCCGTCACTTGCATCAGACAGCCCTGCTCCGCCCATTCCAGGATGCGCTGCGGCGTTTGCTGCAGAATCGGGTTCCGTTCCGGATGCGTCAGGATCGGCGTAAGCCCGCGATCTCCCAGGCGAAAGAAACAGTCGCCCATTCGGGTGGGCACGCTGTAGTTGCTGAGCTCAATCAGCAGATAGTTGGTTTCGCCAATCGTGTAGGTGTGCGGCTGCTCGAGCACGCGTTCGAGGTTTTCAAACGAAAGATGAAAATCGCAGCCCAGGCTCAATTGCAGCGCGGGGCCAGCCTTTTCCTGTAATTGGCCGAGCAGTCCGGAGAGATATCCGCGATCGTAGGCGTAGCGATCGTTGGCGTGCGGTGTGGCGACCGCATGAGTAATGCCGTCCGCCGCCGCCATGCGGCACATTTCGACGGCTACCTCCCAGGACTTGGGGCCGTCGTCAACCTCGGGCAAAAGGTGGCAGTGGATGTCAATCACGAAGTAATCTCACTCAGGACACATCACTTGCAATACTAACGATTAGAACACATCCAGAATCGGGTCATCTGACCATCGGGTCATCGGGCCATCGAAGTTCAAAGGCTTTTGATTTTAGATGACCCGATGGCCCGATCACCCGATGACCCGATGCAGTTGCTTTCTTCCCGCCTTCTCGTGCAGGATAGTAAACACGACATTTTTCATTCTCACCGTGGATACTGAGGAGTAGGTTTGCCAATGAGCTTTCTGAGGGCAGCGCGCGCCGCACTGCCAGGTCAAAGTGGTCTTCGCCAAATTCTTGTGGCCATGGTCGTCGTTCTGGCCGGACTTTCCCTTTCCTGCGGCAGCAGCAGAGGTCAAAGCAGGGGACCGAACCATATTGCCTACGTAACCCTGCCGTCGACCGGCCAGGTGCTTCTGCTGAACATTGACGGTGTAACCGGCGCCATCACCAGCGGACCGTCAACCCCGCAAGTGGCGAACACGACGCCCACCGGCCTGGCGCTGCTCCCGTCGAGGAAGTTTCTCTACGCGATGAATTCCCGCGCCAATACGATCTCGATCTTCAGCATCGCCAACGACGGCACTTTGACGCAAACTGCCGCTCCGACTCCGGCCGGCGACGGCCCCAATATGGCGGTCATTGATCCTTCCGGCAAGTACTTGCTGGTGACCAACAATTACGGCAACAGTGTTTCCGTTTACTCCATCGATCCTGGCAGCGGCGCTTTGTCGGAGGTCGCAAATTCGCCCTTCGAGGCGAATGCGAATCCAACTCAGATTCTGATCACGCCTTCCGGCCAGTACGTCTATGTGACCAATCCGGGCATTGGAATGGTCACCGCTTTCTCCTTCTCGAATGGCGTACTCGCGCAAGTGTCCGGAGTGCCAGGGGGGCTGCCCGGGTCGCCATACTTTTCGGGAGCGGGAGCCTCCGCACTGGCCGTGGATGGCAGCGGACGATTCCTCTATGTGGTGAATCCTTCGGCCAGCAACCCTCAACCGTATCAGAACACCGTCGGCAACATTTCCGGCTTCAATATCGACCCCGGCAGCGGTGCGCTGACCCCCATGCTCGGCTCGCCGTTTTACTCCACCGAGGGCGTCACCGGCCCCACCGCGATCACGGTCGATCTCACCGGCAGCTTTGTTTTCGCGCTGACTCCGGGATCGAGCTATTCCTTCTGGAGTTTCGAGATCGATTCTACGACCGGGGCACTGACGGCGATAACGAGCTCGCCGTTCAGCTTCGCCGCGGGCGGTCTGTTCGCCCTCGCCGACCCCACCGGCGACTTTCTTTATGTCGGAAGCCAGTCTGGAAAGAACATTGCCGCCTACACCTACAATCAAAATACCGGTGTTCCCACAGCCGTATCGGGCTCGCCTTTTTCTATCGGAGTGGCTCCCGGGATGATGGTGTTTTCACAGTAGAAGCCGCGGTTCGGGTTCGGATTCCCCTTTGCGATCTGTGATTTGCGGGCTTGGCACTTTGGTGGTGCGAGTTTGGCACCCGTGTGCCATTTTCAGATTCGCCGCTTCGTCTTACATTCCCAGTTGAGCAGTTCTGGGGGAGGGCTGCCCGGGCGTCCTGGGTTCGAAAGAATCCGGACGCCCGTTTAATTTTCCGCAGAACCCCATTTGCGTATCCGGCATCGCTTCCGCGCTGCTGCAAACCATTCAGGTGCCGGGCTTTGACTTCCGATTCCGCCCGCGCTCAATTTGTCGAAATAGTGAAGTTCACCGTGATGCGCGCNNCAGGAGATACGGCTTGAAGTGCCACTGCTTCACTGCCTCGCGCGCTGCGGCGGCTAGGATGGTGGGCCCACTGAGAATCTGCAACTCCTGGATTGTGCCGTCGCGCGAGATGAGCGCCTGCAAACTGACTGCGCCCTGCACCTTCATCTGCCGCGCCAGCAAGGGATAATCCGGGGGCACAGAAACGCTAACACTCTGCTCCGTTTGCGGCGAGAGTTGCACCCGATTGCCGGCATTGGCTGGCGCATTCGCCGCCGATGCGGGTGCGGAACTGGACGCGGAAGTCGCGCCCGAGTCCACGTCCAAATGAATGGCATTACTTTTCGCGGGTAACTTGATGTGCCGGTTTCCGGCTACGACTTCCACCTGCAAAGGAGGTAGTACCGCGCGCTCGGCGCTGGCCGAGAAGGGAGCTTCGGCCGCAGTTGGCGCGGGGGATTTGGCTGGCTTGCGTTCCCGCGCCGGAGTCGCCGGCGACGCGGTTGGCGCAGCTATACTCTCACTCGCATTCTTACTCTTACTTTTGCTCCGAACCGCGGTTTCCTGGACTTCAGCTCCCGGCGGGAACCAGAAGTCCCAGTCTTTCAGCACTACCGCCCCCAGCGCCACCAGTAGTATCCCCAGCGCGATGAGCATCCGCTTTCGCTGCACTTCCGCATCCTGCGATGGGGTTGGCAAGGGGAGCGGCGTCGACCGCTCCAAATGGTTCTCGGGCTGGTTTTCGTCCTGAAACATGGGCAAGCAGGCGTCTTGGATTCTGCGCCGGAGAATGCAGAGTAAGTATGCCCCCAAACCCGAGCCCATGCCAAGCGAATCCCGCACTGGCTCTACCCTTTGCCCGTGCTGTCCGGCCTGTAGAGACAGGCTTGCCCCATCTCCGGCAGCGAGACCCAGCAAGCCGCATATCCCCGTAAAGCCCGTTTCCCGCTCAGGAAGCTTTCGAAACCTTGTAATCGAGCTTGTCAAGAATGCCGATCGCGGCGTCCAGAATCTCCTTGTCCACCTTACGGTTCGAAGAGACCGCCTCCGCCAGCGGGACGGAAATAATCTTGTTCCCCCGCAGCGCCGCCATGTGCCCGAATTCGCCGCGGTGCACCATGTCGATGGCGCCCAGTCCGTAGCGCGTGGCCAGCACGCGGTCGAAAGCGCTGGGCGTTCCGCCCCGCTGGATGTGCCCAAGTACAACCGACCGCGACTCGAAGCCCGTCCGCTTTTCGATCTCGCTTGCCAGCGTCGAACCGATTCCGCCCAACCGAAGATGCCCGAACTCATCTTTCCCCGCTCCCAGAGCCGACACTCCACCGTGTTTCTCGATGCCGTCGGCAAACTTCGCGCCTTCGGCCGCCACCACGATGCTGAAATACCTTCCGCGAGCGTGCCGCTGGCGAATCAATTCGGCCACCTGCTCAATATCGAAAGGAACTTCGGGGATCAATATGATGTCAGCGCCGCCCGCGATGCCGCTGTAAGTCGCGATCCAACCAGAATCGCGTCCCATCACTTCCACCACGATCACGCGATTGTGCGCCTCGGCTGTCGTATGCACCCGGTCGATGGCTTCAGTGGCTATATTCACCGCCGTGTCGAAGCCGAAGGTGAAGTCGGTGCCCGACAGATCGTTGTCGATTGTCTTCGGAACGCCCACCACCTTTACGTCGATGGCGCAAAGTCTCTGCGCTACCGAGAGCGTGTCGTCGCCGCCAATGGCGATCAGCGCCTCACACCCATGTTTCAGGAGGTTCTCGGCGCAGTGCTTCAGGCCGTTGTCATGCTTGGCCGGATTAGTGCGCGAAGTGCGCAGAATCGTGCCTCCACGCGGCAGAATGCCACCTACCGCCGTAAGGCCGAGTTCCATCGTCTTGTTTTCCAGCAACCCGCGCCAGCCCTCCACAAATCCCACGAACTCGTCTTCATAGTGAAAGGTACCCTTACGCACGATTGCCCGAATGACCGCATTCAGCCCGGGACAGTCTCCCCCGCCCGTCAACACTCCAATTCTCATGGCCTGCTCGTCTCCTTAAGATGGGATTGTGTGACGAATGCGAGCCCGCGTCCTGAGCGTATGCAATTCGCCCCCACCCCACGTTGCAGTGGTTCGGAAGGCAATAGGTTATCACGCTGTTGTTGAGAGCGAGAGACTGGCCACTAGCCACTGGCCAGTGACCACTGTCCTGCTACACTTCCCCCATGCGCGTCCTCGGCATCGATTGCGGNNGCCATCAAAGTTTCCCCGCGCGACCCCATGCCCGCGCGCCTCTCACGCATCTCGATCGGCCTTCAGGAACTCATCGCCCAGCATCGTCCCGACCGGGTCGCGATCGAAGACGTCTTCTACGCCGCCAACGTGAAGTCCGCCTTGAAGCTCGGACAGGTGCGCGGTGTCGCCATGCTGGCCGCCGCTTCCGCCGGACTCGAAGTCGCCGAATACTCGCCGCTCTCCATCAAGTCCGCGGTCGTCGGATACGGCCGCGCCGAAAAACATCAGGTCCAGCAAATGGTGACTCGCCTTCTCAACCTCGACCAGATTCCCGAACCCGCCGATGCCGCCGATGCGCTAGCCATCGCCATTTGCCATCTGCACACCGCCGCCACCCAAGAACGCCAGAGCGATAAACGCGAGAGCAAAGATCCCCCGGCCAAAGATCGCCCAAGCAAACAAGGCGACAACCANNAACCATCCGAGCAATATCGCCTGTCATCCTGAGCGGAGCAGCCCGCCTCGCTTGCGAGGCGAGATGCGGAGTCGAAGGCCCCCTACGCCCTAAACATCTCACACGCCGCGGCAAGGCATTCTCCCCGTGCTCTCGGTCAAGTTACCTCCGTCACACTCCCAAAGCCGCCGCGCACCGTGTCACTCGTTCGTGCATCCGCTGCTGACTCGCGACCCTTCTCAAGCTATGCTGAAATAAAAGCACTCAAGAATACCTGCCGAGGATTTCATGAATCTTCCCCGTTCCGTCTCTGCCATCGTCGTCGCGCTTCTCCTGCACTCGCTTCTCATGCACGCCGCCCAGAATGCTTCCTGCATCTTCGACACGTTCTCCGCGCCCGCGGGATATTCCTTCAGCNNATTAACGGAGTGAGCGACGACGACGCCGTGGTTGGCCAGTTGCTCGACAACAGCACGCTGCAAGTCGTGGCCTTCACGCGCTCCGCCAGCGGAGTCTTCACCGAATACGCCGCCCCGAAATCCTCCTCCACATGGTTGTATGGACGCAACGGCAGCGGCGTCAATGCCGGTTTCTACCAGGACAGCGCATACCCCGAACACATTCATGGATTCCTGCTGCAAGGCAGCACCTTCACTGCCGTCAATTATCCCAAGGCCGCCAATACCTGGCTCTTCGGCATCAACCAATTGGAAGCCACGGTCGGCAGCTTCAGCTCCAGCGCGTCCGTCACCAAGGGATTTATGCGACTGAACGGCAAATACACCACCATTGCCTATCCCAGTGCGCAGGCAACCTATGCCCTCGCCATCAACGACAACGGCGATGTCGTGGGAACCTACGCCAGCACCGCCGTCAGCAACGGCTTCCTCTGGCAAAACGGAACCTTCACCACCATCAATGCCCCCCATGCCAGTTACGGAACCGTTCTACTCGGAGTGAACAACTCCGGCGTGATCGTGGGCAACCGTCTTACCGCCGAAAAAGAATTGGGCTTCATCTACGACAATGGAGTCTTCAAAAACATCGTCTATTCCGGCGCGAGCTACACTATGGCCGGCGGCATCAACAACAACGGCCTGATCTCCGGCCAGATCTATCTCCCCGCCAACAGCACCCTGGGCTTCACCGCCGTGTGCAAGTAAGCTCTTGGCTGGATCGGGTGATTGAAGTGCGAACCCCGTGTGTCTTTGACTTTCAATGACCCGATGACCCGATGACCCGATCACCCGATCTGACTTGACACTCCCAGCCTCCATCCCCAATCATTACAGCGACCCATGCCGCGTCCATTTCAGATCTTCTGCCAGCTGATCTTTGCTTCTCTCCTACTTCCTTCGATCCTACTTTCTTCAATCCTCGCCTATTCGCAAACCGAAGCCCCAGCCATAGTCACCTTCACCCTCGATTTCCCAGCCTCCCAGCCCGAGCACTACTCGATTCGGATTCAATCCGACGGCCCGTCCCGCTATCAGTCCAGCGGCCGCTTCTCGACCGATTCCGACGAAACCGACAGCTTCGATCTCGACTTCACCGCAACTGCGGAGACGCGCCAGAAAATCTTCGATCTGGCGGCGAAGGCAGGTTTTTTTCAGAAGGACCTCGACGCCCATCACAAAGGCATTGCCTTCACTGGGAAGAAGGTGCTCACCTACAAAGACGCGCGGCGCAGCGGTGAGTGCACCTACAACTATTCAACCAACCTTGCCGTCCAGGAACTGACCAGCCTGATGCAAAGCCTCTCCGCCACGCTCGAATTCGGGCATCGTCTTCAGTACGATCGCCACTACCAGAAACTCGCGCTCGAGCAAGAATTCAAGCGCATGGAACAAATGGCCAGATCCGATCAACTGGTCGAGATCACCGCCATTCGGCCGATCCTCGATCAAATCATCGCCGATCCCTCCGTGATCAACGTAACCCGAGCCCGCGCCCAACGCTTGCTGGAGCGCGCCGGCGTGCACTGATCGCGGGTCCAACGGGATTCATTGTCCAAAATCCCACTTGACTTAAGACCCACACCCTCGCAGACTCAAACCAGTCCCGGGAGAAGCATATGACGATCCCAAAACTCGGAAAGATGCTTGCAGTATTGGCCGTGCTCGCGGCGTCTCTGGTGGTCTCGGCTTCGGCGGAATCGAAGGCGCGCATTGTGCGCCTGAGCGAAGTGCAGGGCACCGTGCAGATCGACCGCGCTGTCGGCGACGGTTTCGATAAAGCGTTTCTCAATCTGCCCGTGATCGAGGGCTCCAAGCTGAAGACCGGTAAGGACGGCCGCGCGGAAGTGGAATTCGAAGATGGCAGCGCGTTGCGCCTCGCGCCCGGCAGCGAAGTCGATTTCACTCGTCTCGCGCTCGGCGACGATGGCCAGAAGCTCAGTTCCGTGCAACTTGTCTCCGGCACCGTCTACGGAAGCCTTCACCCGAAGAAGGTTGGCGGGAAAGCTGGCGAGAAAGCAGGCGAGAACGATGGCGAAAACAAGAGCGACCAGTTCCTGCTGAGTTTTGCCGATGAGTCCGTCGCCGTGGCCGAGGCCGCGCACTTCCGCGTCGGGTTCGATGGCGCCAGCAAAGCGACTCTAGCCGTATTCAAAGGTAAGTTGCGCGCCACTGGACCGTCGGGACAATTTGACGTCGCCGAGAAGCACAGCGCAACCATCGACCTCAGCGATCCCGCCAAGAAAGACACTTTCGCGATCGCCAGGAATTACGAAGCGGAACCGTTGGACGCGTGGGATCGCCAGCAGGCAGACTATCACGATCGCTACGTGTCCGCCGGGGGTTCCAGTTTGTCCTCGCCGTATGCCTACGGCGTGAGCGACTTGAATTATTACGGCAGCTACATGAACTGCCCCGGCTACGGACTTGGCTGGCAGCCTTACTTCATCGACGCCAACTGGAGCCCGTTCCAGGATGGCGGTTGGACGTGGTATCCCGGATCTGGCTATATCTTTGTGTCGGCGTACCCGTGGGGATGGATGCCGTATCGCTATGGCAACTGGGCTTTCGCGCAAGGCTGCGGCTGGATGTGGCAGCCGGGTTCCTGGAACAGCTGGTATGCGATTCCTCCGGTGGTGAATCCACCGAAGCGATTTCCGGTGCCGTTGCCCCCGCCGCGCGGCCGGTTGACGGTCATGGTGGGAAAGGGCCTCAGCGTGAATCCGCCGTCGGGAGCGCCGCGGCACCTGACCATCAACCCCGGCTCCGCCGCCTTCGGAGTGCCGCGCGGATCAGTGCGCCATCTCGACCGCCTCTCGAAAACAATGGAGCGGACTTCTCGTCCCGTCGTAGTCTCGTCGGCTCCGCCAGTTCCGTCCGCGCCGCCGCCAACCTCCTTTGGTGCGAGTTCGCTGACTCGCCCCGGGATGGCTACGAGCGGGCCAACGCACCATTCGACCGCGCCGCCACCGCCGTCGCGGCCTCACTGAGGCAAGAGTCACTTCGGAGAAAAAAGGCGACCAGAAAAATTGGCCGCCTTTCTTCCTTCACCAAACTCTTTCTTACTCGACAGTTCTCACTCCACAACAATTCCCGCGTAGCCAACCACCGACGCGTAATCGCCGGAGACATCGCCCGAGGTTGCATACTTGACCAGCGTGGCCGAAGTTGCCCCCAGAAGCTTGGCCGCCGTGAGCATGACCACCGTCGGCCCGAATCCGCACATGCTGATGTCTTCACGCAGCACCACTTCCCAGAGGCCGCGCCCATCCAGGGCCAGCACGCGTTCGATTGCTTTGTGGTCTTTCACGCGCGTGATCGCGTCGGACTCGTAGTGGTTCATGTCGCTGGATGCGATAATCAAGACCTTCTTCTTGCGATCCTCCTCTCGATCCTCTTCTTGATCTTCCTCCTCACGATCGGCAATCACCTCCGCCAGCGCTTCGCCCAATCCGCGGAGCGCATCAAAGTCGCTGGTGCCGATGACGATCGGAACGATATTCAACTCCGCTTGTTGCGCCTGCAGGAAAGGCAGCTGAACTTCGATGGCATGTTCGCCGCGATGCGCCGCGCTGTCCTCTTCGAGCGCCGGGAAGCGGCGCAGTAAACGAGCGCCCAGTTCCGCGTCCGCCGCGACCTCGCCCAGCGGAGTCTGCCACGCGCTATCGGTCATGACCGCAAGCCGGCGTCCCTTGCCCGTGTGATTCGGGCAGAGAATCACGCAGCGCTCGGGAATCTCCAGGCGCGAATACACTGCGCCTGCGACGCTGCCGGAATAAACGTAGCCCGCATGAGGAGCAACACATCCGATAGCGGCAATGCGGCCGGTCTCAGCCTGAGTCTCGCCCGCAGAAGTGTAGACTCGAACATCGCGCAGCAATTCTCCAGCGCGCCCCGGATAAAACCTGCCGGCAACGGCGGGAGTTCGTACAGCGGTAGTCATCAGTGGCCTCCTTGCGGAGACATCGTGTGGCGCAGACGTGCCCTGAGCGAAGCCGAAGGGGCCCGCGCCCGCGAAACTTCACCCAGCGAAAAATTATGAACTGCCGTTGCTCAGCGTGCGGAACAAGGCGGCGGTTCTCTCGATCGGCAGCGCTTCCGCCCGGATCACGGGCTTCACGCCGCTTTTCGCCATAGCGGCGCGCAGCGCGTCTTCATCGTACCGCGTCTTCAGATTATTCCAGAGCGTTTTGCGTTTCTGCCCAAAACAGAGTTTCAGGAACGCGATGAACTCTGCCTCGGAGACTCGAAGTGATTCCAGCCGAGGCTTGATCGTAATCCGAACCACACTCGAATGAACTTTAGGGGGCGGAGCGAACGCTCCCGGCGGAAGCGTGAAGAGTTGCTCGATCCGGCCATACAACTGCGCCGTGGCTGAAAGCAGGCCATAGTCGCGGCTTCCCGCCGGAGCCGCCAGGCGATCGGCAACTTCTTTCTGCACCATGATGACAATCGTCGAAAAGTAACGGTGATACTCCAGCAGCCGCAAAAGGATGTCGGAGGTAATGTAATACGGCAGGTTGCCGATGACCCGAGCCGGCTCGGGCGCGAAATTGAGCCCGGTACGAAGGCTTCCCGGCTTCGCGCCGAAGACCGTGTCCAGTTCGATCTTCAAAATGTCGCCTTCGATGATTTCAACATTATGGTGCATGTTGAATTTCATTCGGAGCTGCGCCGAAAGGACGCGATCCAATTCCACCGCGATCAGACGCCGCGCTTTCCCGGCCAGCAAATCGGTGATGGCACCGCGGCCGGGGCCGATCTCCAGCACCGTGGCCTCGGAAACATCCCCCAGGGCTTCTACAATGCGCAGAGCGGCCGCTTCGTTGGTGAGAAAATGCTGGCCCAGTTTGGGTTTGCGTGGACTCGTTCGTGCGGCCGCGCCCTTTGGCACGTTGACCCTCTTTCTTTCCGGCATTTAGACTGAAGTGGAATTGGTAATTGGCAATTTGTAATTTGCAATTGAAAGAACAATGCAATGATTTTCAATTACAAATTACAGATTAGAAATTACAAATGGCCAGCAGCGTTTCTGCCGTAATCATCATAACGTGAGCGAGGCCTGTCGGGTCATCGCTCGGGAGGTTCCTTCGCAATGCATATCGCTTTCGCCGCATCCGAGTGCGTTCCTTTTTCCAAGACTGGCGGACTGGCCGACGTGGTCGGCGCCTTGCCGCGCGCCCTGGCCGCGCTGGGTCATCAGGTGAGCGTGTATGTTCCGCGCTACCGCCAAACCAAGCTGGACGATCCGCAAACGGTCGTCCGCAGCATCACCGTCCCTTTCGACGATAAGTATCGCTTCTGCTCGGTGGTGACGGCCGGATCAAGCGCCGGAGTGCGATTTTATTTCGTGGATTATCCGGCCTACTTCGACCGCGATGCGCTCTACGGGACCCCGGTCGGCGACTATCCCGACAACGCCGAGCGCTTCGCTCTGTTTTCGCGTGCGGTGCTTGAGGCCTCCAAGATTCTGGGCGTGCCGCATGTATTCCACTGCCACGACTGGCAATCGGCGCTGATCCCTGTGTTGCTTCGTACCGTCTACGCCGAGGATCCCGCGTTTCGCGAAGTCGCCACCGTTTTCACCATTCACAACATGGGATACCAGGGTTTGTTCCCGTCCGAAACTTTGCCGCTGCTGACGCTGCCCTGGGAACTCCTCGCCATCTCGAAGATGGAATTTTTCGGGCAGGTGAATTTCCTGAAAGGCGCGCTCGTCTTCTCCGATTTCGTCACCACAGTCAGCAAGAAATACAGTCAGGAGATCCAGACTACGGAATATGGATTTGGCCTGGAAGGCGTGCTCCGCCAGCGCGCGGCGACCGTGACCGGCATCCTGAACGGCGTGGACTACGACGAGTGGAGCCCGCAGACCGACAAATTCACCGTCACCAAGTATTCGCCGCAGGATCTGAGCGGCAAGCTGAGATGCAAACACGACTTGCTGCACGCCTTCGGAGTCACGAACACCGATTCTAGAGTCCCGGTGATCGGCATCGTTTCGCGGTTCGCCGCGCAGAAGGGCTTCGATCTGATCGCGCAGATTATGGACCGCCTGGCGCGCGAAGAGATGGTCGTGGTAGCCCTGGGAGCGGGCGACAAGCCCTACGAAGAAATGTTCCAGCAGTTCAGCAAGCAGTTCCCCAACAAGATTGCCGTCAAGGTCGCGTACGACAACGCCGTCGCGCACAAAATCGAAGCGGGCGCGGACATGTTCCTGATGCCTTCCCGCTACGAACCTTGCGGCTTAAACCAGATTTACAGCCTGAAGTACGGCACCGTTCCCGTCGTTCGGGCGACTGGTGGTCTTGACGATACGATCGAGCCTTGGGACGCCCGCACTGGCAAGGGGACGGGTTTCAAGTTCTCCGACTACACGGGAGAGGCGCTGCTGGCGACCATTAAACAGGCGCTGCTTGCCTATCAGGATCCGTCGTCGTGGCAGGCGCTGATGCGCAACGGGATGGGGCGCGATTTCTCCTGGGGAGCGTCGGCCCGCGAGTACGGCAAGATCTACGAGCGGGCGCGACAGGCGCGGGCTAGCGCGGACGCGGACTTGAAAAAAGAGCCGGTGCTGGTCTAGCGGGTTGCCCGGATTGTACGTACAGTGTTTCACGTGGAACATGACAAATTTGTACGTATAATAATCTCCATGTTCAGGGCTGGTAGGGGCGCACAAAAAGCGAATCCGGGGAGGTCGTCGGACCGTTTCGAGTGACCGATAGTCAGTAAATCTCCCTTCCGACCACTCCCAAGTCATTGATAATGCTATGGTGCTGGTGTGGTAAAAGGGGGACATGCAGGTAATTTTTACCGTGTAATGTTTACCAATTCGTGATTTCGTTGCTGGGGGCGGTCTCGGTCGACTTCTGCGAGACCCTCGGGAACTCCGATGATCGCATCTTCTTTGCGCACCATCTTTCACGTCGATATGGACGCCTTCTTCGTCTCCGT
>PMMJ01000177.1:14462-14613 GCA_003162255.1 Acidobacteriaceae bacterium
CTCGACATGACCGGCACCGAGCGACTGCATGGCCGTCCGCTCAATTCAGCGCACCGGCTTCACGCGGCGATGAAGTCGGCTACACAATTGAACTGCTCGATCGGGATTGGCACCTCGCGGCTGATTGCGAAGGTTTCTTCCGCCAAAGCCA
>PMMJ01000531.1:0-122 GCA_003162255.1 Acidobacteriaceae bacterium
GCGATGTCGTTCACGCAGTGATTCACCAGGTCGGCGCCGACGGTGTGGTGCAATTTCATTTCGAAGGCGACTTTTAATTTGGTGCCCACGCCGTCCACGCTCGAAACCAGCACCGGATCCAA
>PMMJ01000531.1:150-8303 GCA_003162255.1 Acidobacteriaceae bacterium
AGAGGACGCGTTTCAGGCGCATCAAATTCTAGCACGTCTGGAGTTGCCCCTGGCTTTTTCAAGCGCCATTCGCGAAGACGTTATAATGCTGGTCCAATCTTTTTCTTCGGGAGACAAGCATGAGAATTTTGATAGTTCTATTTTGCGCCGTGCTGACGATTCCGTTTGCAGTGGCGCAGCAAGACCAATCCCAGGACACGACTTCCGAGAGCGCGAAGCAGTCCACATCCAAGAAGGATAAGAAGCAAGCCACGCCGGCCAGCGCTGCAACTCCGGACAAGTCCGCGGAAAGCGGCAGGCCCGCGGAGCCGCCGAAAGCGGAATCGGCCGAAGCCACCGACAAGGAAGAACACTACGATGTGGCGAAGGTCCCGCCCGTAATCACGCATCATCAGATAGCGCTCAACGGCAAGACTCTCAGTTACACGGCGACGGCCGGAAGGCTTCCGCTCAAGCGCGGCGACGGCAAGACGGAAGCAGAGATGTTTTTCGTCGCCTATACGCTCGACGGACAGGAAGCCGGCAAGCGCCCGCTGACGTTCGCCTTCAACGGCGGCCCCGGCTCCGCCTCGGTATGGCTGCACATGGGCGCGCTCGGACCAAAGCGCGTGGTGTTGCAGCCGAACGGCTTCATGCCGGCAGCGCCCTATCGCCTGGAAGACAATCCCGACACGCTGCTCGATCACAGCGACATCGTCATGGTGGATGCCATGTCCACCGGCTACTCGCGGGCCGCGACCGCCGAACTTACCAAAAAGTTTCTCGGCGTAAAAGGTGACGTACAAGCGTTCGGGGAATTCATACGCCTCTACATTTCTCGCTACGACCGTTGGAGCTCTCCGTTGTTTCTGTTGGGGGAAAGCTACGGCACAACGCGCGCCGCCGGCATCGCCGGATACTTAGCCGATCATGGCATCGCTTTTAACGGCGTGACCCTGCTCTCAATGGCCGTGGATTTCCAGACTCTGGAATGGAACAAATCGAACGACCTGCCTTATTTTCTGCTCGTTCCCACGTTCAACATGATCGCCGGCTACCATCACAAGTTGTCCGCCGATCTCACCCAGGATGTGGCGAAAACGCGCGAGGAAGTCGTGCGCTGGTCGTCCAATGATTACGCGCTCGCGCTTGGCAAAGGCGATACACTGACGCCCGAAGAACATCGCAAGATTGTCGAACAACTGTCGCGCTACATCGGGCTGCGTCCGGAAGTGATCGAAGCGCATAACCTGCGCATCGACGTTCCCACTTTCACCAAAGAGTTGCTGCTCAACCAGAAACTGGTCTCGGGCCGCTTCGACGGCCGCTTCAGCAGCCCCAATCCCGACGACGATCGTTTCTATGATCCAACGAGCGCCGCCATTCTGCCGCCTTACAACTCGGCGTTCAACAATTACCTGCGCACCGAACTGAATTACAAATCCGACATGCCCTACAGGGTTTTCGCCTATGACGAACCCGGCTTCCGGAGCTGGGACTGGGGCAACGCCGAACAGGGCTTTCCCAGCACGGCAGGCGGGTTGCGTTCGGCCATGATCAAGAATCCGTACATGAAGATTCTGGTGATGGAAGGCTACTATGACCTGGCCACACCCTTTGCCGCTGCCAACTGGACCATGGATCACCTCGACCTCAGTCCACAGTTCCGGGAGAGTGTTTCGTACGCCACCTACAACGCCGGGCACATGGTGTACATCGATCGCGCCGAACACAACAAGATGAAAAAAGATCTGGTGGACTTCATGGGGAAGTGTCTGCCGAAATAGTTCGTGTGCTCGTGTGGGGACGGGCGCCCTCGCGAGCCTGCCCTGAGCGAGTCGAAGGGTCCAAGCCGAGCACAAGCTCGGCAGTTGCCTGTCGTCACCGCAACTCTGAACTTGCATTAACGCGGGACGTTGAACGCTAATCTCATGCGCGCCGCTGTCATCTTCGGGTTGGGAACTTCGCCGGCTGACTTGAAGCCATTTCAATCCGGCTCTCCGACCGAGTGGCTGGAGGGACTGCCCGCCTCCTCCAGCGACGCCGACGCCATCCTCATTTTTGGCGGGGACGGCACCATTCACCGTCATCTGCCCGCGCTGGTGCGGCTCCAGCTTCCGGTGCTTATCGTCCCGGCAGGCAGTGGAAACGATTTTGCCCGCGCACTGAAGCTGCGCTCGATGCGAGACTCGTTGCGCCTCTGGCGCGATTTCGAATCGGGGAAAATTCAGGCGCGGGCAATCGATCTCGGGGTCATCGTGCCGTCCGATGCGCCGGAACGCACACACTATTTCTGCTGCGTCGCTGGATGCGGTCTGGATTCTGCCGTCACTCGGAGCGCCAATCGAATGCCCCGCTGGCTGCGCGGGAACGGCGGCTATGCCCTGGCATTGTTCCCGCGGTTGCTCAAGCTTCCGGCTTATTCCATGCGGCTGACGCAGATCAATGGTCAGGATCGCACCGAAGCTGAAAAGCGAACCTTGCTTGCCGCCTTCGCCAACACGCAGTTCTATGGCGACGGCATGCGCATCGCGCCGGAAGCGGATTTTGCCGATGGCAAGCTCGACATCTGCCGCATCCACACGCTGAATCCATTCAAGTTGTTTTGCATGTTTCCGACGGTCTACTTCGGGCGCCATCTGCTTCTGCCCGAGGTTGAGTACTCACGGGCGGAGCGGATTCGCGTGGATACCGAGACTCCGCTCGAAATCTTCGCTGATGGGGAGTTTGTGTGCGAGACGCCCGCCGAGATTTCCGTTGCCGCGGGGGCGCTGCGAGTGATCTGTTCGGCGCGCTAGGATCCCTTAACTTCGCGCTACGGGTTTAGGTTGTCATCTTGAGCGAAGCGAAAGACCTATGCATTCGGCTGACACAAATTCGTAGGTCCTTCGCTTCGCTCAGGATGACAGCGTAGAGTTACGGCCTCCTAGCGCACCCGCCCGTAGCGCGCATCGAGCGCAATATTCAGTTCGAGCACATTCACGCGCGGCTCGCCCAGGAATCCCCATTGCCGGTCCTCGGAGTTTTCAACGACGAGGCGTGCGACTTCATCTTCCGAAATCTTGCGTTCCGCAGCCACGCGACGAATCTGAAATTCCGCGGCCGCTGGGGTGATATGCGGGTCGAGTCCCGAAGCCGATGACGTCACCAGATCGATGGGGATGGGAACGCCGGGGTTTTCGGCTTGCAATTTGGCCACGTCTCCATTGACCCGAGCGATTAACTGCGCGTTGGTCGGGCCGAGGTTTGAACCACCGGAAGCGGTGGCATCATAGCCCGCGCCCGCGTTCGATGGCCGCGAATGAAAGTAGCCCGGACCCGAAAATGGTTGTCCGATCAGCCGCGAACCAATGACCACCCCGTCCTTCCCGCGAATGAGCCCGCCGTTGGCCTGCTTGGGGAAGATCACCTGCGCGAGTCCAGTCACCAGCAGGGGGTACAGAATTCCCAGCAAGACCGTCGTCGCGATTGTCATCAATATTGCCGTAATCAGATTTTTCTTCATAATCTTCTCGATTCACTGACCACTGCCCCTAAATCAGCTTGACGCCGGTGATGAGCATGTCGATCAGCTTGATGCCGATGAATGGGACCACAAGGCCGCCGAATCCATACACCAGCAGGTTCTGCCGGAGCAAAGATTCGGCACTCATTGCCTTGTACTTGACCCCTCGCAGCGCCAGCGGAATCAGGGCCACGATGATGAGCGCGTTAAAAATAACCGCGGAAAGCACCGCCGAATGCGGCGACTGCAGCCGCATGACGTTCAGCGCGTTCAGCACCGGAAATGTTCCGGCAAACATCGCTGGAATGATCGCGAAGTACTTGGCCACGTCGTTCGCGATCGAAAATGTGGTGAGCGCTCCGCGCGTCATCAGCAACTGTTTGCCGATTGCCACCACCTCAATCAGCTTGGTGGGATTCGAGTCCAGATCCACCATGTTTCCAGCTTCTTTCGCGGCTTGCGTGCCGGTATTCATGGCCACGCCGACATCGGCCTGCGCCAGCGNNGCCAGCGCGGGCGCATCGTTGGTACCGTCGCCGGTCATCGCCACCAGTTTGCCGTCGGCTTGCTCGCGGCGAATCAGATCCATCTTCTCTTTCGGAGTCGCCTCCGCCAGGAAATCGTCGACGCCCGCCTCGCGCGCGATCGCCGCCGCCGTCAGCGGATTGTCGCCGGTGATCATGACCGTCTTGATCCCCATGGCGCGCAGTTGATTGAAACGTTCGCGCATCCCGCCTTTGACAATGTCCTTCAGGTAGATCACACCCAGGGCGCGCTGATTCTCCGCAACCACCAGCGGAGTTCCTCCCGAGCGCGAGATCTGCTCGACGCTCGCCTGAATCTCGCGCGGCAGCGAGGTGCCGAACTGCTGCAGGTATTTGGTGATGGCGTCGACCGCTCCCTTGCGAATCTCGCGGCCATCCAGGTTCACGCCCGACATGCGCGTTTGCGCGGTGAATGGCACAAACACCGCTTCGTGCGAAGCCAGTTCACGGCCACGCAGGCTGTACTTCTCTTTTGCCAGAACCACAATCGACCGGCCTTCGGGCGTTTCGTCCGCGAGCGAAGAGAGTTGCGCGGCATCGGCCATCTCGGCCGTCGTAATACCCGGCGCCGGGATAAACTCCGCTGCCTGGCGATTGCCGAGCGTGATCGTTCCCGTCTTATCGAGCAGCAACGTATTCACGTCTCCGGCCGCTTCCACGGCGCGCCCCGACATCGCCAGCACGTTGTGCTGCACCAGGCGGTCCATGCCCGCAATGCCGATCGCGGAAAGCAGGCCGCCAATCGTGGTCGGAATCAGGCAAACCAGCAAAGAGACCAGCACAAATACGGTCTGCGGCGATCCCGAATAAATCGCGAAAGGCTGCAGCGTAATCACAGCGAGCAGGAAAATAATGGTCAGACCCGCCAGCAGAATGTTGAGCGCAATCTCGTTCGGCGTCTTCTGCCGCTCCGCACCTTCGACCAAGGCGATCATTCTGTCGAGGAAGGTCTCTCCTGGATTCGAAGTAATGCGTACCTTGATCACGTCGGAAAGCACGCGCGTGCCGCCGGTGACTGCCGATCGGTCTCCACCAGCTTCGCGGATCACGGGCGCGGATTCGCCCGTAATTGCAGACTCGTCCACCGAGGCCACGCCTTCGATAACTTCGCCGTCGCCCGGGACGAGTTCGTTCGCGGTAACCGTCACGACATCGCCCGAACGCAGCTTGGCGCTCGGCACCGTTTCTATGGTCCCGTCCGGCAGCAAGCGCTTGGCTTCGGTTTCAGACCTGGCCTTGCGCAGCGTGTCGGCTTGCGCTTTGCCACGTCCTTCGGCCATGGCTTCCGCGAAGTTCGCGAACAGCACCGTGAACCAAAGCCACAGCGTGATTTGCAGATTGAATGCGAAGCTCTGCTTTTCGCGAAATAACAGCACGGTCGTCACCACGGCGCCCACCTCGACCACGAACATGACCGGATTCTTCATCATGGTGCGGGGATCGAGTTTGACCAGCGCATCGACCAGCGCCCGCCGTATGATTTTTGCGTCCCACAAACTCTTGCTTTTCTTTTCTGCCATTTGCCGCCTCAGAAAGTTTTCCCTGCCATCATCAGCAGGTGTTCCAGCACAGGCCCCAAGCTAAGAGCCGGGAAAAATGTGAGCGCTCCCACGATTACAATCACGGACACGAGCAGAACCGTAAACAGGGGCGTAGTTACCGGGAACGTGCCAGCCGTAGCGGGCACCGCTTTCTTCTTCGCCAGGTTGCCGGCAATCGCCAGCATGGGAATGATCATGAAGAATCGTCCCACCAGCATCGTCATCGCACCCGCGGTGTTATACCAAAGCGTGTTACCGTTCAAGCCGCCGAACGCCGAACCGTTGTTCCCGGCCGCCGACGTAAACGCGTAGAGGATTTGGGTCAAGCCGTGTGGACCCGGATTGCTGATGCTCGATGTACCAAATCCCTCGACCGATGAAATGCCTGTGAGCACAAGTATGATCAGCGGGAAAACCAGCGTGACCAGCATCGCCATCTTCACGTCATAGGCTTCAATTTTTTTGCCCAGATACTCAGGCGTGCGCCCGACCATGAGCCCGGCTATGAAGACCGACAGCACCACATAGATCAGGATGCCGTAGAGGCCTGCGCCCACTCCGCCAAAAACGGTCTCGCTGAGCATGATGTTGACCAGCGGCACCATTCCGCCCAGCGGAGTAAACGAATCGTGTTGACCGTTGATGGCGCCACAGCTCGCATCGGTGGTGACGGTGGCGAATAACGCAGAATTGGCGATGCCAAAGCGTACTTCCTTGCCTTCCATGTTGCCGCCCGGCTGTATCGCGGTGGTGTGTTGGTCAACTCCGTGGAGCAAAGGATTGCCTCTGGCCTCGGCCCAGTATGCCGTTGTAACTCCGCACAGAAACAGAATCGCCATCGCTGCCCACACCGCCCAGCCGTGACGCGGTGATCCCGTCATTCGGCCCAGCGTGTAAGTAAGGCCGGCCGGGATCGCGAAGATCGAAAGCATCTGCAGAAGGTTGCTAAGTGGCGTCGGATTCTCAAAGGGATGGGCGCTGTTGGCGTTCAAAAATCCGCCGCCGTTTGTGCCCAGCATCTTGATCGCCTCTTGGGAAGCAACCGGCCCTTGCGCGATGGTCTGGTCGGTCACAGTGTCCATTACCGGCTTGCCGTCCTGCCCGACCATCGGCTTGCCGTCCGTTCCAGTCTTCTGCACCTGTTGCGGCTCGACCAGCTTCGCGGTGTCGTACGGCTTCAGGTTCTGCACGGCTCCCTGCGAAACCAGGGCCAGGGCATAGACGATGCAGATCGGCAGCAGCACCCACAGGGCGGAGCGGGTCATATCGACCCAGAAATTGCCGATGGTCTCTTTTTCCTTGCGAGCGATGCCGCGAACGAATGCGATCGCCAGCGCAATCCCCACCGCCGCGGAGGCGAAGTTATGGTAGGCCAGGCCAGCCATTTGGGTGAGATAGCTCATGGTGGACTCGCCCGAATAGTTCTGCCAATTCGTGTTGGTGGTGAAAGACGCGGCGGTATTAAACGCCAGCGCTGGAGACACGCCGGCAAACTTCTGCGGATTCCACCAAGGCAGCAAATGCTGCGCCCGCTCCAGCAGGTAAAGCAACAGCATCGATGCGCCGCTGAACAGTAGCATGGCAAAAGCGTATTCGGTCCAGGGCATCTCGTGCGTTTCATCGACACCGGTCACACGATAGAGCAATCGCTCGATCGGCCGAACCGCGGGGTCGAGAAACGTCCGCTCACGGCTGAACACTTTTGCCATGAACACGCCGAGCGGCTTGGTGATCGCCAGAATCACAGCCAGAAATACGAAAATCTGTATCCAGCCATTGGTTGTCATTTCAGAATTTCTCCGGTCTCAGCAACGCATAAAGCAGGTAGACCATCAAACCTGCGCTTATGATCAGCATAATGATCGATTCAGCGTTCATATTGATTTGTCCTCAGCGAATTCGATCGCAGAATTGCACATAACCCAGCGACAGCAGGAAGAACGCTATCGCGACCACAACAAAGATCAGGTCTTGCACACGACCTCCTTCAAATCGCGAACAAACGCGAACTAAACTTTTCGTCACGATCGGAACTCGACCAGTATAGGACGTTCAGCCGGTTTTCATCCTTGCGAAGATCCGGCATCCATCGGATAGCAGGCTGGTGCCTGTGCCATCGTGGATTAGACAGGACTCTCCATAAAAGTGAGGTAAGCAGTACGTAAAGAAGTCATAAAGAAAAGAGCGCTTGCTGTCAGCAACTGGGGCGCCAGATTGCGGCTGCCGCAGTGGAAGTGAGTTGCATGGATATGGCCTCTCCGTCAGCTCTACGTAAGAGCGCCCTCTCCACTTCCCGCTCAGGCCGGACCTGGCAGCCTCTCCGGTTTTCTTTGTACGCAAAGGTCCGACCCGCTACACTTGTGCGGATAAAGCCATGCGGAAAAGCCTGCCGTTAATTCTTCGCCACGCTATGTATAACCTGCGTGGCGGCTTCTTGATTCGCCCGCTCACCATCGCGCTGGCGCTGGGTTGCACGGGCGCATTCCTGTCGTGGCTGGAAGAGGAGTTTCCCGTCACCAGCGCCTGGGTACCCGCTGTCTTATTCCCCTCGCACGCCGATCCGCAAGTCGCCCAGGTCATTCT
>PMMJ01000119.1 GCA_003162255.1 Acidobacteriaceae bacterium
ATTCGCTTGATACGTGTAATCGAATTTCCTTCCTTCCCTTTCCTGTAGAACGCGCAGCACGGGCTGGCGAAAACCGATCCATTTCCCCGCGTACGATTCCTGGCTCATCAGGTCGTGACGCTCGGAACTGAAGCCCATGGGCAAGACATAGTCCGCGAACCACGCCGTCTCGCTCCAGGTCGGAGTCAATGCGGCGTGCAAGCCAACTTTCTCTTCGTCGCGCAACATCTCGATCCACGAAAATCCGTCAGGATAAGTCCAGACCGGATTGAAGACGCGCGTGAAATAAGCTTCGAGGCGGCCGCGTCCTTCCTTGAGAAAGTGCGGCAGCAGGAACGACATTTCATGCGTGCACAGCGGCCACTCCGGCGGATAGAGCAGCTCATTCCAGTGTTTCTGCGGCGGCGGATTCTTGAACGGACGCGGCACAAATTTGTTCCACGCATTCAGATTGTGTCCGCCCGGAGTTCCCACCGAACCGGTCAGCACATGAAGCAGCATCAAGGCGCGGGCTGGTTGCCATCCGCCCAGATTGCCGGACGCGCTGCCCCGCCATAGATGCGATGCGAAGCGGCTTCCGGCAGCCGCGATCTCGCGCGCCGTCTTGATGATGACGTCCGCTTTCACTCCGCTTTCTTTTTCCGCAAACTCCGGCGTGAATTTCGCGTAGTGCCGCTTCAGCGCCTCGATCAGAGCTTCGAAACTTTGGCCTTTCGCCCGAAATCCGTCGACTTCAAGTTCTTCCCAGTTGGTCCAGCTCTTCACAAACTTGGCGTCGAAGCGATTTTCCCTAAGGATAACCATCGCCATTGCCAGCAGCACCGCTGCTTCGGTCCCGGGATAGCTCGGCATCCAGTAGTCCGCCATGCTCGCCGTATTCGAAAGGCGCGGATCCATGACGGCAAGTTTCGCTCCCGCCATTTTTCCTTCAATAATGCGCTGGGCGTGAGGATTGAAATAATGGCCCGACTCAAGATGGGCGGAGAGCAGAAGAATAAAGCGCGCGTTAGCGTGGTCCGGAGACGGCCGGTCGGCATAGTGCCAGAGCAGATAACCAAGCCGCGCCGAAGACGAGCACACATTCGTGTGCGAGTTGTGGCCGTCGATGCCCCACGCCTGCAAGGTGCGTTCCATCGTGAAGTCGTATCCCGGCCGGCCCACGTGATACATGACTTCTTCGCCGCGATTTTCCTGGAACGCTTTGCGGATGCGCGCGCCGAAAGTTTCGAGCACCTCGTCCCACGAAGTTCGCGTCCACTTCCCACCGCCGCGCGGCCCGGACCGCTTCATCGGATAAAGGATGCGATCGGGATCGTGAATCTGATTGATCGTCGCCGGGCCTTTCGCGCAGAGCCGCCCGCGGCTGGCTGGATGTTTCGGGTTTCCTTCAAACTTGGCGACTTGTCCGGTCGCCTTATCGACATAGGCGAGAAGTCCGCACGCCGACTCGCAGTTGAAGCAGATGGTGGGGACGATCTGGTAATGCTTTTCGACGCGGCGAGGCCAGGCTGCGGCATCGTACTCGACCCAGTCGTCCCACTTCTCGACCGGCGGACAATACGAAAGATGGCTGCCGTCGCGCTTGAATTCGGTCATCGCTGCATCTCCATATTCCAACCTTGTCGGTGGAGCGCCGGGCGTCCCCGCCCGGCGGGACGGCCGAGACGCTCCACCGAATGATCCATCACGCTCGGCTAGCTGTTCGGCACGCTTTGTCCGGCCATCACGAAGCACCATTCAAAAATCAAAAGTCCCGCTAAAGCGAGGACGCTCGCTAACCCCGCCGTGATGCGATCGCTCCCACCAATCAACAGAAGCGCCAGCGGAACAACTCCGCCCAGCACGACTGCACCACCCCAGAACGCACGTGCGAACGGCCCGTGCGTCATCAGTCGAGCCCCGTAGCGCGCATTATCGGTTGTGTGTGGCATCGCAACCTCGCCAAGCAGCATGAGCAAGTGCAATCCCAAACTAACGATCAGTGTTGGGATGGCGACGGATATCGCCTGCGTCGAGCCCCCAATCGCATCGGGAAGCAACGCCAGCACTGCCGCTCCACAGAGCAACGCTTGCACGATCAAATGTGCTGGGAGCAGCGGCGTTTGCCACAGGTCGCGCCCTTCGCACTGTCCGAAAAGAAACGCGGTGTAGGCCGCCGCGCAAAATCCAGCCAGCACCGTGGGCCACAACAAAAGCGACGTAACGGATGAAAATCCCGCCGCCGCGCCCAACCAGAACACGCCACACAACCCGCTGTATGCAATCAGAATGAACGCGCCCCGCGCCAGCCACGATTTACTCTGCGGCGTGAACACCACCCGCAGGAATCGTTCTTTGTGATCGAGATCCCAAACCAGCAGCACCGTGGTGAGCGCCGTGAACAGGAGCGCAACGGTCGCAAGCGCGACATCCCGGACCCGATCGCCCGACAATCTTCCGAGCGCCATGGCTATGGCCGACACGGCCAGCGCGCCGGACGCGATTGACTTGGTCCAACAATAAGCCGGCACTTGCCATCCCCACGGGCGCGCATGGGAAACGTCATACGCCGCCAGCGCGTCCTTTTGCAGTAAGGGGCTGTCGGGCGGGTACACAGCGCCGCCGCCATGCACCAATGCATTCCGCTGCGACCACATGTAAATCGATTCATGGCGCGCCGCCGTTGGAACGATCGCGCTCTCATCGGCATCGATGTAGTAGAGCTTGGGCTGAGTTCCCTGCTCGGGCTTGCGCACACGCACCGGTTCGCGCGCCGCCAGTTGCGCCACCTCGCTTTCAGGATCGCTCAGATCTCCGGCAATGATGGCGTGTTCCGGGCACACGATTACGCAAGCGGGTTCCAGTCCGACTTCGGTGCGATGCGCGCAGAAATGGCACTTGGTGGCTGTACCATCGTCCGGGTCCATATAAATCGAATCGTACGGACAGGCCTGCATGCAGGCTTTGCAGCCAATGCAGCGCTCGGGATTGAAATCGACAATCCCATCCTTGCGCTGGTACATCGCCGTCACAGGACAGATGGTGACGCAAGGAGGCTTCTCGCAATGGTTGCAGCGCGTGACCTGAAATACGCGGCGCGTGTTGGGGTAGACGCCTTTCTCGACATACTTCACCCAGGTACGGTTCACGCCCACCGGCATCTGGTTCTCGGTTTTGCACGCCACCGTGCAGGCGTGACACCCGATGCACTTGCGGTTATCGATTACGAAGCCGTATTTCATCCGCGAGAATTCTCGGCACGGAAAAATTAATCGTACTCGGATGCGCTCGAAGGAGTAGTGCTGTTCTTGAACCTGCCTGCAAAGCAGCACTAGAACGACGGGGCACTTTCCTTCTGGCTGATTCCGAAATGCGCCATTTGCAGAACGCTCCCGTCCAAGCCCAGCTTGGACGGGAGTATTTCGCGAAACATGGGCGGACTTGCCCGGTCACCCGTCCGCCGATATGGGCACGAAGCGGTTGGCAACGGAGCCGTTCTAGTCGTGGGCCTGCTCGACAAGGCGTTCAACGATGCGGTGCGCTGCGTCAATGTGCTCAAGGGCGCGATGCTTCAATCCATGGGCAAACCGGTCATCTTCTCTTTCCGCGACGTCGTGACGCGCGCTGTCAAGCAGTTCGAGCGCTCTGCGATAGCGGCCTCTGTGTGCGAGGTGGTTATCGACCGACGGATGGTCATTCAAGTTCTTGCCATCATCAATCGCAGCTCTCTTGATCTCATCGATGGCTTTGTCGATCTCGGCAATGGCGTGATCTTCTTCTCTATCCATCCGGCCGGACCATGTCTGGCGCTCGAGATGTGCGCGCGCGTGGCGCAGGTCGGTGAGGGCGTGGAGATATGCCGGATGTCTTCCCGGTTCGTCGGCGAAGCTCAGCGCGGCGCAGACAGCAAGAAAAAGTACGATTACGGCACAGTGTCGTGCAATTTTCATAGTCTCCTCTGATAGCCTTTCGGCGAAATAAAACTGCCTTATAGTAAACCCGGAATTGCGGCTTTTGACTCGCCGGATTCTAGGCTGCAGCCCCAGATGCCGGAAAGTTACTCCCGGACATGACCTGTGGTCCGCCAGTGCCGGAAAAGCCGTTTGCAATGCCCAACCCAAACGTTCTATCAAGCGCCGCGTTTTACCACAGCGGCTAATCGGCTGCCGCTAAATCTGGTAATCGACATCTTCGATGATCCGTTGCAAGGATTCGGAAAGCGGTTCGTGTCCGCCCCTGCCCTCCAGTCGATGCACTCGCTCCGCCAGTTTGTTCACCTCAGTCGCAACCGCCGCCAAGGCCTCGGAAAGCGGGTCGTTGATCTGTTTGGGATCGGTGATCACCACGCGCTTGCCTTCTCGAAGAATGATGTGTCCCGGAACACCCACCACGGTGGAATCGTCAGGCACGCTGCGCAGCACCACCGACCCCGCGCCAATCCTGCAGTTGCGCCCCACCGTGATGTTGCCAAGAATCTTCGCGCCTCCGCCGACCACCACGTTATCAAGAAGCGTCGGGTGCCGCTTCCCGTGTTCCTTGCCGGTTCCACCGAG
>PMMJ01000245.1:0-131 GCA_003162255.1 Acidobacteriaceae bacterium
TTACAAATTGCCAATTACAAATTGAACTTTATGGATCTCCACGATAAACGCGTTCTCGTCGTCGGTCTCGGCAAATCCGGCGTGGCTTCCGCGCTTTTTCTGAAATCGCGCGGCGCCCGCGTCACGGTGTC
>PMMJ01000245.1:204-982 GCA_003162255.1 Acidobacteriaceae bacterium
ATTGCCGCCGGAAAATTCTCCACGCTGGTGGGCGGTAACATCGGCACGCCGGCCATCAGTTTTGTGGATCAGGCCGGCCCCGCGACCTGGACCGTGCTGGAAGTATCGAGCTTTCAGTTGGAGACGATCGTTGAATTTCGTCCTCGGATCGCGGTGATCCTGAACATCACGCCCGANNGCCAAGGCGCGCATCTTCGAGAATCAGCGTCAGGACGATTTCACTGTTCTCAACGCCGATGATCCCACCACTGCCGGATTGTCGGACCGTACCCGCGCACAGTTGTTCTGGTTCAGCCGAAAGAAGGAAGTTGAAAAAGGAGCTTTTGCCCGTGGCGCGCACATTCATTTCCGCGACGGCCACAGCGAACGCGAGATCATGCCGCTTGCCGAAGTGTCGCTGAAAGGCGCGCACAATCTGGAAAATGTGCTGGCAGGAGTCTCGATCGGCATGCTCGTCGGCTGCCAGCCCGAACAGATTCGCCATGCTGTACAAATTTTCAAGGCTGTCGAACACCGGCTGGAGTTCGTNNCTACAACGACTCGAAGGCCACGAACGTGGACGCCACAATCAAAGCGCTGGAAGCGTTCCCGGAGGACATCCCCCCGCATCTGCACCTGATTCTCGGCGGCAAGGATAAGGGTAGCGACTACACCGTGCTCCATGACTTGCTGCGGCAGCGAGTGAAGCGCGTGTACACCATCGGCGCCGCGGCCGCCAAGATCGAATCGCAGATTCAGGGCGCTGCCGAAATCGATCATGCGGAAACTCTGGAAAACG
>PMMJ01000245.1:1009-8628 GCA_003162255.1 Acidobacteriaceae bacterium
CTGGAACCAACTCAGTTATCCCCTGCCGGAAATCCATCGCGGAAACTCCTCCGGTCTCCTTGTCTCCGTGGTGAAATGGATTGTCTATGGCCAAGCGCGTCAGCGTCGATCGCTGGATGTTCACCGTGACCACGATTCTAGTTTTTATCGGGCTGGTCATGATCTTCAGCGCCTCCGCCGTGATGGCCAAGGAGCGCTACGGGTCGGCTTACGAATTTTTGCTGAAGCAACTTGTTTGGGCGGTCGCCGGGCTCGCCATGATGGTGCTGGCGATGAAGGTGGACTACAAACGCCTGCAGCATCCGGCGCTGGTTTTCTCGCTGCTGGGTCTTACCACGCTGCTGCTCATCTCGGTTTTTTTTCTTGATCGCGCGCACGGCACGCACCGCTGGTTTCACGTTGGTCCGATTTCGTTGCAGCCATCGGAACTGGCCAAGCCCGCGCTCATCTTGTTTCTGGCATGGTTTCTCGAAAACAAGACCAAGGCCATGGTCATGGACGACTGGCGCAACACGCTGATTCCCGCTGTCGTCCCTACTTTAGTTTTTCTTGGACTGATTGTTTTTCAGCCCGACCTGGGCACGGCCATCGCCTGCGCGGGTATTACCGCTTGCGTTCTGTTTGTTGCCGGCATTCGCCTGCGCTATTTCGCCTACGCCTTCGCGGCTTCGCTGCTGCCGCTTTATTTCCTGATCTTTCACGTGTCGTATCGGAAGGATCGCATTCTGGCGTTTCTCAATCCCTACGCTGATCCGAAGGGGTTTGGCTTCCACATTATCCAGTCGCTGATCGCCGTCGCGACCGGCGGCGTGACCGGACTCGGCTTGATGGAAGGGAAGCAGAAATTGTTTTATCTCCCCGAACCACACACCGATTTTATTTTCGCCGTTACCGCCGAAGAGTTGGGACTGGTTGGAGCGCTCGCCGTCATCATCCTGTTTGCGATCTTCCTGTGGCGCGGAATGCGCGCGGCGTTGCGGACGCAGGATAACTTCGGACGCTTGCTGGCCATTGGAATCACCAGCATGATCGTGCTGCAAGCCTTCATCAACATCAGCGTCGTGCTCGGGTTGATGCCTACCAAAGGGATTCCGCTGCCGTTCGTCTCCTATGGCGGATCGTCGCTGTTTGTGACCCTGATGTGCGTGGGCGTGCTGCTGAATATCACCAAGCAGGCGGAGTAGTAGGCATCCCACTCATCGCAAAGAACGCGATGAATGGGGCACCCGGACGTCTGTAGTTGCCAAAGGCCAGGTAATGCACTACACTGTAGTGCATGAGAACGGAAGTTTATAGCTGGCGTCTGTCGGACGAACTCAAGTCGGACTTGGAGCGGGAGTCGCGTCTGCGCCAGGTGCCGGTTTCGTCGGTCTTGGAGGCCGCCGTCCGCGATTGGCTGGGAAGGCGCGATGCGGACGCTTCGGAAGACGAGACGCAGCGCAGACTTCACGCCGCCGCCGAGAGATGTCTCGGAGTCCTCGCTAGCGGCAACCCTCGCCGCGCCGAGGCAGCGCGCGCCGATCTTCGCAAGCGCCTTGGCCGCCGATATGCCCGCTAGTGCGAATGCCCTCATCGATACGGGCGCCATTCTCGCGCTACTCGACCGAACCGATCGCTGGCACGGCGCCTGCGTTGACGCATTCCATCAACTGCGGCTGCCGCTGCTGACCTCCGAGGCCGTGCTCACGGAGGTTTTCCACCTGGTTGGCGATAAGCGCAGCGAGATGGAAGCCGCCTGGAAATTCGTCCGCTCGGGAGCGCTCGTTCTCGGCACAATCGAAGATGTGGAACTGGCGCACCTACACGGTCTGATGTCGCGCTATTGCGATTGTCCTATGGACTTTGCAGACGCTACGCTCGTGTATCTGGCGAAGCGCGAATCTCTTTCCGTCATTCTCACGGTCGATCAGTCGGACTTCGCGACTTATCGGATTGAGGGGAAGCGTCAGTTCAGGGTGTTGCCGAGGAAACGGCCGTAGACGCGGCCAGCTTCTCACTTGCCCCATGCAAAAAGGGAAGTACATTGCCCCCGGCAGAGCAAATCAATTTCTTCCTTCTGGAACGATTCTCTCGACTGGTATGGTTGGAAGAGCTTCGCACGATACCTCGGCTGTGAACGTAAAGGAATCGAATATTCCAACGCCCTTCCGTGGATCCCCTCTCGAGTAGCGCTGTACACATTGCGTGATCTTTAGAGTGGTCCCCGGATAAATCACATCATCCACTTCACCCCGAAAGATCACCCAGTCATTATCCGACACACGCAAGGGGAGACCATAGTTCCCGTTCCCGTCTAGCCCGTAAGGGAATACGTTCAGACTGCACTCGGCCCGCTTGAAGCGAGCCCCTGGAAATTTGGCTAATCCCCGACCAGTATTCGTAAGACCGAGCCAGAAGAACCGATGCGGAACTTGGTCATATGGTATTGGACCAATTTTGCCGGTTGGTTCTAAATATAGTTCTAGCTTTGGCTTTGGTCGCTGTCCAAACAAATCAGCGATCTGAAAATACTCCATTGGAAAAGTGCCCGAGCCGATGCGAGGTAAAACTTCCAGTCCTTTCGGGAGCGTCTGGGCAATCCCTCAGAGGCGGGTATGTGGACTATCACGAATCCAGATTTTGAGTCAGTTGATTCTCTAACCTCAACTGCTTCGATGCCGTCAATGCCGGGCTCGACAAGCTGCCCAATCAGATCGAGTATTCTAGACTTTACCGCGCTGGTGTCCGCCACCGGAGCGGCCGAGACTACCAGGTCGGGTTCATCCTTTGAAGTCGTTTTAGCCTTCATGCCAACGACGAGTACGCCCCCTTCGGCGTTGGTCAGACCACAGGCCGCCTTCGCGAATACCCTCTGTGCGTCACCATCATTGGTAGGCCACTCTTTACAGTCAAAATGCACATCTTCGCTCTGGCCGATCAAAGCGAGAATCGCGGGGACGCTCTTGAGCTGTTCAAAAAGCTGTTCCGCGCGTCCTGACATTATGACTGTATGATAATCGAAAAATTGTGCATAGTGCCGTGCCTCCCAACCGGTAGAGTGAGCGCGAGGAGTCGGCCGTCCCTCCGGGACTTGAAACATTTGTTCCACTTTTCCGAGCGATGAATCGCTGGGCTAAGTTCGGTCGCCCCTCCGGGGCTGGATTCCTTTCGGCCTGCTCGCACTCACGGTTCTTGTTCCATCGCTAGCAACTGCTCCTTCCGCTCGACTCCCCAACGATAGCCGCCTAGCTCGCCATCCTGGCGCACTACGCGATGGCAGGGAATTGCGACTGCTACAGGGTTCGTTGCACAGGCGCGGGCGACGGCTCGCGTCGCTTTTGGCATGCCTATCTTTTTCGCTACGGCGCTGTAGGAACGCGTCTCTCCTCGCGGAATCTTCTGCAGGGCTTCCCAGACTCGACGCTGGAACGCTGTGGCTCGGATGTCGAGCGGAAGCGAGGGATTCGCCTCGCGTCCCTCCATCAAGTTAGTTAGGCTCACTCGCCATTCGGCCATGGCGGCATCGTCGCGGCGGCGTGTGGCGAAGGGAAATTCGCGCATAAGTCCCTGCTGCAGTTGCTGATCGGAGTCGGCGAACTGAATGGCGCAGATGCCTTTGTCGGTGGCGGCGATCAGCATTCGTCCGAGAGGCGAACTGGCGATGGTGTAGCGGACCACGGCGGCCACGGCGCCGCGACGGTACTTCTCCGGAGTCATGCCCAGTTGCGAGGCCGTGCGTTCGTAGAGACGGCTGCTGGAGCCGTATCCGGCGGCATAGAGCGCGGTGGTCACGGAGTGGCCCGCCTGCAGATTCTGTTTTACCTGGCGCAGGCGGACAGCGTCCATGTACGCCTTGGGCGACACGCCGAGGACCGACTTAAAGGTCCGCTGCAGGTGGAAGGAACTGCGGCGGAATTCTTTCGACAGCAGTCTGAGCGTCAATCGGTCTTCAATATGTTGATCGACGGTATGTTGTTCTATGTAGCGGCACATGGCGCGGACCAGCGCGGATTGCGGATTTCCATCGACCGCCTTGGGACGGCAACGCAGGCAGGCGCGATAGCCGGCCTGCTCGGCGGCGAGCGCATCGTCGAAAAAGCTCACGTTCTGGTGGCGCGGACGCTTCGCGGGACACGAAGGACGGCAGAATATACCCGTACTCGATACGCCGAAAACAAACGCGCCGTCGAGGGCACGGTCGCGATCGACGACGGCTTGCCAGCGGCGGGCGTTGATCTGTTCCGGTATTTGCTCCGAGACTGGTTGTGCAGTTTGCTTCATTGCTTCGTCTGCTGAGAGTATCGCATTGGTGGCCATGCAGGTAACATAGGACAGTCGGGCTGCGCGGACTATCCGAATGTTGCGGTTAAACGACTTTTTCCCGCAGGCGGCATAGAAGTGAATCTAAAATGGTGTTTCATCTCTGGATTGTCAGACTTGAGGAGGATGTCTATGAAATGCAATCGCGGGACGATGTGGCTGGTTGTGCTAGTGGCGCTGGTGGCGCAGGCTGGCGCGCAAATTCTCACGGGCGAGCAAGCGAAGAAGATTGCTCCGAGCACGTATTACTTTGCCGGCCAAAGCGCGGCCGTGCAGGCGCGGAATACGGCTGGCTTCAAGAACTCCGCTGGCAAGGTGGTGCTGGCGGGGCTGGTGGATACATCGGGATACTCCACTGCAATCCAGGAGAAATACCAGGGCTTCCTGATCACTGAAACCAAGCTCAGCTTTGATGGCGCGACTCTGGAGCCGGGAGAGTACGGATTCGGCTTCAAAGAAGGCAAGTTTATCGTGATGAACGTGGCGTCGACGGACATCTTCTCGATCGCCAGCCAGAGCGACGATCAGCTCAAGCACCCGGTTCCGCTGAAATTTGAAAAAGATGGCGCTGGGTACCGGTTGTACGCCGGTAAGAAGTATGTGGTCGTGAAAGCGGATTAGAAAGCCAGGTTTCAAAAAGTCAGGTTTCAAGAAGGCCAGGTTTCAAAGTCTCAAGGTTTCAGGGTTTCAAAGTAAACCGGGCGTCTCGCGAGCTTGCCCTGAGCTAAGTCGAAGGGTATGGGGTGGGGACGCCCGCCGCTTCCACCGGCACCGCCCGCCCGCACGTCTCTGAAGTCAGGGCCCAAATTAGGGCACAGCTCCAAAGGCCATGTCTGGCGCGGAGTTCCGCGTGATTGTCGCTGAGCGGAACTCACGGTCGCAATGCTGGGATCGTTACTCATAAAGTGCAGATGCTTGCACCCGCCGCTTGATCCCGATCCCGTTTCGGCATGCTAACTCCATGCGCAACAAACACTTGCAGCATCCCTTCCATATGGTTTGACGGGTGCACTCATCCTGAATGAAGCCCGGAACGTACAGGGCGATTTGGGGGCATCCGTGTCCGTCATTTACAGCGCTGAGAGCGTAGCTCCTCGAGCAACGTCGCGGCCGGCAGCCATCCTGCCGCTCCTGGTGATTTTGTTCATCGTCTCCTACGGCATTCTGACCATGCTGGTTTTCGAGCAGGGCCAGACCATCGAATCGCAGCGCACGTTAATCCGCGAAATGCTGAAGGACAGCACCCAACTGGCGGCCCTGAAAGACAAGCTGGCCCGTGACGACGGCAAGCGGCTGCAAAACAAGGCGTCCGCGCAGGCGGATCAGAAAGGCGCGGATGCCGGCAATCCCGCAGCGGGCGCAAAAGGATCGGACAAGGAAACAAAACGACCCGGTAAATCGGCCCACGCCACCAAGGAAGTTCCTGGCAAGCCGGCCGCGGATTTAGAGGATGTGCGGCGCTTCACTGGTGTGATCTAGCGCGCTCGTGTGAGTAGCCGAATCGGCGAAAGCGATTCGGGTCTTAAAAAGAGAAGCTTCAAAAAAAGAATTTAAGAAAAAGAAACGGTTCTGTGAAACGCGGCCTTTGGTGGGGGCCGCGATGCAAGCGAGGCACATTGATGAAGACCCTAGCCCTAGCCCTGGTATTGTCTCTCCCCGTCCCCAAGTTTGCGCCGCCAGTTCAGCCCACCCCCACCCCCAGCCAGCAACCGGCAAAGCACAAGGGAGGGAAATGGTACTTCGCCGCGACCGGCCACGCCGTGTATTGTTACGGACCGGTCATGACCATGCCGCAGGCGCCAGGAGTCCTATTGAAGGTTGCAACTTTCTGCCGCGGCGATCAAATCATGGTCCCGCTGAAAGACTAGCGTTGTGCCCCATATTGACCTGCCGCCGCGACTCTTCTGCTGATTCGTCAATCGCGCGCCGCATGTCCCGCCGTTGTCCTGACAAGTCGATCCAGTGGGAATCCGCAGTTGACACCGGAAGGGGAGGTGAGTAGCATTTTCTAAACCGACCGGTCGGTCCGTCGTTGCCTTCAGACATGATTTAGCATTTCATCCGAACACTTTCAGCGAATACAGATTCATCGAGCACAGACCATTAAGGAGCTTTCCAGTGGCGACAGTTTTTTATCAGAATGATGCCAACCCTTCCGCGCTCAAGGGCAAGACCATTGCCGTTTTCGGCTACGGGTCGCAGGGACATGCGCAGGCGCAGAACCTGCGGGACAGCGGATACGACGTTATTATCGGACTTAACCCCGAGCGCGGTTCGGCCCACCAGGCGATCGCCGATGGCATGACCGTCGTCGCTCCCGCCGAGGCCGCCGAGCGCGCCGACTGGATTCAGATTCTCACGCCCGACGAAACCCAGGCCGACTTCTACCAATCGGCGATCAAGCCGCATCTCCGCAAAGGAAAAATTCTCGGCTTTTCGCACGGCTTCTCGATTCACTTCAAAACCATCAAGCCTCCAAAAGATGTGGACGTGGTCATGATCGCGCCCAAGAGTCCGGGCCATTTGCTGCGGCGCGTGTATGCGCAAGGCGGAGGTGTGCCCTCGCTGCTCGCGATCCACCAGGATGCCAGCGGACACGCGCATGAATACGCGCTCTGCTATGCGCACGGCATCGGCTCNNTCCGCGCCGGTTTCGAGACGCTGGTCGAGGCCGGCTACGCGCCCGAGATCGCCTACTTCGAGTGCGTGCACGAGATGAAACTGATCGTCGACCTCATCTACGAAGGCGGCCTGAGCCGCATGCGCTATTCGATATCGAACACCGCCGAGTACGGCGACCTGACCCGTGGCGAAGTGGTGGTAGGAGATGCGACGCGCAAGGCGATGAAGAAAGTGCTGAAGCAAATTCAAAACGGCCGATTCGCCAAGGAATGGATTAAAGAGAACAAAGAGGGCGGCAAGAAGTTTGCCGAACTGCGCGAGGGCGAGAAGCAGCATCCGATTGAAAAAGTGGGCGAGCAGTTGCGGGCGATGATGTCGTGGCTGCCGTCGGATAAGAAGAAAGACTCGGAAACGACCCCAGAGCCGAAAGCGGTCAACGCGTAATGCGCAAATTGAGCGTTGGGCGTCCCCGCGCGGCCGCCGAACCGCTGGACGGGCGAGGACGCCCGTCCCTCCATCGTTTCAGTTAGACTTACGTGTTCCGCAAAACTCCCATGGACCTCAAACATCGCAGTCGCAGTATCACTGACGGGCGCGACCAGGCTCCGGCGCGCGCCATGTTCAAATCCATAGGCTTCACCGACGACGACTTGGCGAAGCCGCTCATTGCTGTCTCCAACACCTGGATCGAGACCATG
>PMMJ01000245.1:8643-8858 GCA_003162255.1 Acidobacteriaceae bacterium
TGCGACAAGACGATCCCGGCGGCGGCCATGGCGCTGGCGCGCATGAACCTGCCCGGACTGGTGCTTTACGGCGGAACGATTGCCGCCGGCAAGTACCAGGGCAAAGACGTCACCATTCAGGATGTGTTCGAGGCCGTGGGCGCGAATGCGGCGGGCAAGATGAGCGACGCGGATTTGCTCGCGCTGGAAAACGTGGCGTGTCCGGGAGCGGGCGC
>PMMJ01000401.1:0-722 GCA_003162255.1 Acidobacteriaceae bacterium
GGACGCCCGTCGCTCCACTTTATGGCTTTATGACGCGCCACTGAA
Organism: Acidobacteriaceae bacterium; assembly: GCA_003162255.1. Lineage (GTDB taxonomy): Bacteria > Acidobacteriota > Terriglobia > Terriglobales > Acidobacteriaceae > Acidiflorens. Next base: position 46 of record PMMJ01000401.1, read on the forward strand.
TCGCCGGACTAAGTCGTTCCATAACTTCCCTGGTAGTAACCAGCTTCGCTCCCAGACTCTGCAATTCAGCAAGCGTTTTGTTCCCAACCTCCGGCGCCAAAGTTGCAATCGCATCGCGCACCACGGCAACCCGCCGCCCGCGTTTCAGCAACCCCTTAACCGCGCAGCTGACGCAATATTCCGTCACAACCCCGAATACCACAAATTCCGCAGCGTTCCCCAGACGTTCTACCAACGCGTCAGCATGGCGGGTCTCAAAGATATCCAGCGTCTGCTTCTCGAGGATGATCTGTTGATACTTGAAAAGATCTTCCGGCAACTTCGCGTCCGCGTCATTCTCAATTCTTATGTAGTTGTCGGTAAGAGCCTCCGGCAGAAGATCCGCTCCTGGCGAGCTTTTCAAGCAGTGCGGCGCAAAATGCTTAAACTCAGGGTCATTGGCCGTATGAAAGTCTCCATGCGAAACCAGGAAGACCTCGCCGCGTCGCGCCGCATCCGTCAGCTTGCGGATATTGGGCAGAAGCTTTTCGGCTCCGGGAACATAGAGCTTGCCCCCGGGCAGCATGAAATCGGCTTGGACATCCACTTCCCAAAGAATGGTATCGCGGGATTGCATTGCACTCTCCATCGTTTCGGTGCTTGCCAGTGGAGCGCCGGGCATCCCCGCCCGGCTGGAC
>PMMJ01000401.1:737-5904 GCA_003162255.1 Acidobacteriaceae bacterium
GCGAGACGCCCGTCCCTCCACCCAAGTCCCCTCACTGCATTCCGAGCGACGCGGCCACCGTCTTCTGGTACTCACGCGCCTTGGCCATTGCTTCCTGCTCGTTGACGGTCAGCAACTTGCGGTCGCGCATGACAACTCGCCCGCCGATCATGACGGTCTGCACATCGCTTGCTTTCAGTGCATACGCAATCTGCGCGTAAACGTCGTACATCGGCACAGCGTTCGGTTCGTCCAGGCCGATCACAATCAAGTCCGCCTTTTTCCCGCTTTCGAGCGATCCGATCTCCTTCNNAGGTCGTTGTTGCTGCCTGCCGGTCCGTCGGTTCCGAGGCCGACGGCGACTCCGGCAGTTCGCATCTCGGGTACGGGCGAAACGCCGCTTGCTAGCATCATGTTGCTCGACGGATTGTGCACGCAGCCCACGTTGTGCTGCGCAAGAATCTTGCGGTCCGCCTCGTCGACAAAGATGCAGTGTGCGGCCACCACGTCGGGACCAAGCACTCCGATTCGTTCCAGGTATTGCACCGGCGAAGCACCGTTCTGCTTCTCGCTGTCTTCCCACTCCTTTTTCATTTCGGCCACGTGAATCAGGATCGGCGCATGATATTTCCGAGCCAGGGCGGAAGCATCCTGCAGCGTTTTTTGCGAGCAAGTGTAGATCGAATGCGGCGCCGCTGCCGCGTGAATCAGCGGGTCGCNNCCCGAGCATCGCTGCTTCGTTCTTGTTATCGGGCGCGGGAAAGTCGATGAACGTTTCGCCGAGCACGCCGCGCATTCCCGCCGCTTTGGTTTCCTCCGCCACCGCGTCTTCGAAGTAGTACATATCGGCAAACGTCGTCACGCCCGAGCGGATCTGTTCGGCCGCTGCCAGCCGCGTTCCCCAGCGCACGAAAGTCTCCGTAACGTTCTTCTTCTCCGCGGAAAAAATGTATTTGTAAAGCCAGTCCGTCAAGGTCACATCATCGTGCAGGCCGCGAAACAGTGTCATCGGAACGTGGGTATGACCGTTGATAAATCCCGGAAGCACCAGCCTATTTTTTGCATCAATGATATGCTGGCTCTCGTACCGCGCTTCGAGTTCGGCGCGCGGGCCGACGGCGACAATCGTGTCTCCGGTCACCACGACCGCCCCGTCGTTGTAGATGTTCCGCTGGCCGTCCATGGTGATAACCATGCCAGTGACGATCGTATCGGCACGCTCCTTCGTCGTTTGGCCGTAGAGAAAAATTGAAAGACAAATTTGAAATACGCAGAACAGCCAGCAACAACTTCTATTTTTCATGCCTGCTCCCTGAGATAAAAATCCGCTACACCTGCGGCGAGTGCATTCCCCCGCGCTGGCCTGGGGACTCCTTGCCCCGGATCCTTAGCTTAACCCATCTTCGCCCGTGATCCGATGTTCTGCCAGTCCACCGGCGCGGGCCGTCGGAAGGCTGCTGCCGCCGCTTGCCACAATTGAATTGCTCCGCGGCGTGCTGTGTGTAATCCTGTTCAGCGCAACTCGATTGAATAATCCAGGGGGACTACCGATGCAAACCAAATGTATTCTTGTCCTGATCATTTCTTGCTTTTGCTCACTGACTCTTTCAGCCGCCGACAAACTTACACCGCTCAATGTTAAAGAAGGTCTCTGGGAAATTACCGTGACTCATTCAATGACTGGAATGCCAGCCATGCCAGCCATTCCTCCCGACGTTCTCGCCAAGCTGCCGCCAGAGCAGCGCGCCCGCATGGAAGCCATGATGAAGGGTGGGCCCATCGTCCAGAAAGAATGCATCACGAAAGAGAAACTTGAAAAGCACTCAGCTTTTAACGTCAACCGCCCAGAATGCACCCGTACCGTCGTGAGTTCCACGGGCAGCAAGCTGGAAATGAAGATTCACTGCGAAGGGAAGCAGGGGGCGTCCGATGGAACGCTGGTGGTGGAGGCCGTCGGTTCCGATACCACCAAGGGCACGATGCACCTCGTTACCAGCGCTAGTGGGGCGAACATGAACATCGATATGGCCTTCAGCTCCAAATACCTCGGCCCAGACTGCGGAGACGTCAAATAATCGCAGCGGGATGAGAACGAGGCTGGCAGCAAAACAAAGGCGCGCAGCCGGCAGGCTGCGCGCGAGAGGAAGAAGAAAGACTGTCCGGGTTATCGGCCGGCAGCCTTGGCCATAGCCTGCGACTGTGTCTGTTCCGTTCGACCCAGGTACAACTTGTACGACTGGTATACGGCGAACAACACGGCCATCAGAGCAGCCAGCGTGGTCAGCCCGCTGATCGTACTGAAGGTGGATGCGATCGCAGTCAATCCCGCGCCGATTACGTAGTTCGGGAACGACCACAGAAAAACCTGGTGCCAGAGGGCAAAAGGATTTCCGCCCTCCGTCAGGCCGATGATGCTTGCCACCGGAGCTGTATTCGCCAGGAAATATGCTGTGGCGGCCAGCACCAGAGACATCGTGTGCGCGGCCGCGTGGGCTCCAAGGATCTGGCTATGGTACGCCAGGTAGGCGAGTCCGGCCGCGTTCAGCAGTGTGCATGCGTTAAATACAAATTGGATTGGTTTCGTTTTATTCCCGCCGGACGTATAGGATTGCGCGATCGCCGCCGTCACCGCGACGAGCAGGCTGGCGAACAATCCCAGTTGCGTCACTGCCAGAAGAATGACGGGCAGATTTCCCGACATCGAGCTCGTCATCCCCGGCAGCTTCACTTTGAAGCGTGAACTCAGTGCGGCTGCCGCCAGCAGGAGCAACAACTGTGGCCAGGCTTGCGTTTGCCATCTGACGACGCCGAACGACAGGGCGCACAGACTCGCAACGGCCACCATTCCGATCAGAACTTTGGCTTTCATCGGCAGAGTGTTTGTCATGGCAGTCTCCGAATATGGCTCAGTCGCGTTGCCTAGTCGTCTCCTGGGTCGCCATCGCTAAGCGCTGAAGTCTCGCTGTCGACGGAAGAAGTTGAACCCCAGACTACGCTTTCGCCAGAAACGGAGGAGCCTGACCCCCAGACCACGCTGGTGGAGCCCCACACTACCGAATTTGCGGAAAGCACGTTCGAACCCCAAACCACTGAATTTCCCCAGACCACCGAGTTGGCGCCCCAAACGACGCTGCTGCCGGCAAAAATTGAGTCGGGGGTAGTATTCGTGACCGTGACACTATTGTTCGAGTTGAGGACTGCGGTTTGGGAAAGCGCTACTCCCGTCGCAAGGTCCGTGTTGCCGAGAGCGGCCTTTATATCCAGATACCCCGCTCCATAGGTGAAGAGGTCATACTCGTTGTTGTAAAGGTTTCCGCGGCTGTCGTGGGAATATGAAAACTGCCCGATGCTCTTCCACGCGGTCTTCATCAAGCGTGCTTTCACTTGATCGGGGGTCAGCGATGGTGTCTGTTGCAGCATCAGCGCGACCGCACCGCTCACGATCGGCGCTGCCATGCTGGTACCGCTCAATTCATAGTACTTTGACGTTCCGCTGGTCGGCCAAGTCTCATATGCCGGATAGGTCGTATCAAGCGTGCTGCCCGCGACCCGCAGGGAGACCTGCCGGTTTCCCGGCGCGATGAGGTCAGGTTTACAAATGTGGTCGAGCGTGGTCGGACCTTTGGAACTGTAGCTGGCAATCTGGTCGTCGACCCGAGTCGGCGTCAGCTGCGTCATGGCCGCGCCCACCGTTATTACCGCGGGGTCGTTCCCTGGAACCACGATGGTGCCGAAGCCCCACGTAGGAACATAGCGTCCATTGTTGCCCGCAGCCGCTACCACCACGATGCCCGCCTTCCAGGCGGCTTCCACTGCCTGGTCCACCGGATCGAGCGTGTAGCTCTCGAATACCGGACGTCCCAATGACATATTGATGACGCGGATATTGTAGATACTTTGCAGCGCGATCGCTTGCTCAATGGCGGCGATCACCTGGCTGTCGGTTCCATTGCCGTTCTGATCCAGCACGCGCAGGTTGATAAGGGTGATGTTAGGAGCCACACCCGCGTACGTCGCCGCATAGCCATTGGCCGTGCCTGAGTTTGCACCCGTGCCACCGATCAAGCCGGCTACGTGCGTTCCATGCCCGAATTTGTCGGAAGTCGTGGCATCGCCAGCCACAAAGCTCTGGCTATACACGACGCGGCTGATGCCGCTGGCATTGTTCAGATCGGGATGAGCTGCGATTCCGCTGTCAATGACGGCCACGCCGACGCCGGTGCCATCGAACCCATACTGTGCTGCCGCAACATCCGCCTCGATCGCAGTCGCGAACCCTTCGGTCACAGGATTCGCAGTCATTTTTTGCGGACGGTCTGGCGTAATGTAGGCGACGTTCGGATCCTTCTCCAATTCCGCCAGCATGCTTACGGGCACGCGCATGGTCACCGCACGGATCGTGTGGAACTTTGATCTAATCGTTGCGCCGCGGTCCTGCATGCCCTTTAAATGGGCGCTGGTGGGCATCTGACGATGTTGAACGATGACCGTCACCATGCCGTTCGCACCCGCCCGCTGCTGAAGATCCGCGGAAAACTTGCCGCTGTGCGCGCCGTTATTCAGAATAGGCTTGGCGCCAGCGTAGGAGGGCATTGCCGAGAGCACCAGCAACGCCAATCCGAGAACTCGGCCCCATGCAGCGCTGAACGCTGGGGAATTGAGCGGCTGGTTATGCTCGGTTGTAGTATGCGATTTATAGTTATTGTTCATAAATGTTTTGGAGCGCTTTCGATAGGACGTATAGCGCGTCCTCCGTGCCCAGCCTCTTACAGGCAATCGCGAGGCCAATTGGAATATGGTTAAATATAGTGTTTACAGCGACTTGTGTAGGATTGGCTGGCGGGGAGCAAAGGGACAACATGTCCCAATAAGCACGCTAAGAAGCGCTTGTGCGCCGTAACTCGCTTGAAACAAAGGACGGGCAGGCAGGCAAGCCGGTATGGGACAATGTGTCCCGGTCTAAGGGGGCCAGTTCTCAGTTTCCGCTTGCGTAACNNACAGCAACTCTGGATTCGCTGTAAATACACGCCGCAGCCAGACGACAACGACCGCTATGCGTGCGCGGGGCTGGAAGCAAGCACGGCGCGTAACGGGGCGCTCAAGCCGCGCATCACGCGCTCGAACTGCGGGAGGTCGAGCGACTGCGGTCCGTCGGAAAGCGCCCGCTCCGGACAGGGATGCACCTCGA
>PMMJ01000062.1:0-2614 GCA_003162255.1 Acidobacteriaceae bacterium
AATTGATTTCACCACGGAGACACGGAGGCACGGAGAAAAGCAATTTCAGACGATCAGCATTGTCATGCTTTGCGATAGAAGACATCTTGGCCTAAACTTTTTCTGTATGAAGCAGCGCTGCTTGTCGCTGATGCTGATTGTGGTGGTTGTGCGCTTATGTGCCACCGTCGAACCTGCGTCGGCCCAATCCGCCCCAAGCCCGGATGCGTCACAGCGCGGCGTGCTTCTAACTAAGTTGTCGGAACCGACGTACCCTCGTTTGGCGCAATTGGCGCGCATCGCAGGGGACGTCGATTTGATTCTTACTATCCGGCGCGATGGAACAGTGCAGTCGGCGGTAATCGTTAGCGGTCACCCAATGCTGAGGCAGGCTGCATTAGATAGCGCTAAGCAAACTCAGTTTGAGTGCGAAGGCTGTGGCGAGGGCGTAACGTCATATGAACTCAAGTACAAGTTTCAGATTACTCCTCGCGATCCTCCGAAGGATTGCGAGACGCCGATCGAGAAGCAACCTCCCACTGATGTGGATCTCTCGCGCCACCAGGTTACGGTCTCTGCCTGGGAGATATGGACTTGCGATCCAGTAGTAGTGGTCCACGGCTTCAAGGCTCGTTCTGCGAGGTGTCTCTACCTGTGGAGATGTGGCATTCGCCACGAGGACTAGCACCTACGCCCTCTGCACGCCGCCGAGCCCTTCCAGCGCCTTCGTAATCTGCCCCGCCCACTGCGCAACCTCGTCGTCGCGCAGAGTGCGCTCGCTTGACTGGAGCTTGGCCCGCATCAGGATCGAGTACTTGCCGGCACCAACTTTTTCTCCGCGGAAGACTTCTACCGGGACAAAACTGCGCATCTCGGAGATGCCCAATCCGCTCACGCTCTGGTGAATTTTCTCGAACTCCACGGCATCATCAAATGCGAAAGAGAAATCGCGCTCGACAGCAGGGAAGCGCGGGAGCGCCTCATAACGCACCTGGCGCAGATCGTGCTGGTAGAGGCGATCGAGATAGATTTCGGCGACAAAAACATCCTGCCGCAGTTTGCGGGCTGCGGCCACATCGGGATGAATCTGGCCAAACTGGGCGACGGTCGTGCCATCCAGCACGGCTCGCGCCGAGCGTCCAGGGTTATAGTAGTCAGCCGCCTGCGCATCGTAGTAGAGCGTCCAATGGCTGAACGGAGCGAGCAAAGTTTCGACATCGCCCTTCAGATCGAAGAACGAGAACGGACGCGCCGCTGCTCCCGGAGTCAGCCCGCGCACCACCTCTGCATCGACGCTGCCCGTCGCACCGATCGAAATGCGCTTCGACTCCAATGATTTCCCATCCGACGCTTCAAACACATTTCCAGCTTCGAACAGGCGAACATTGTCGCTGCCGCGATTCAGGTTGTAGGCCAGCATGTTCAACATGCCTGGAACCATCGAGGTGCGCATCACCGAAGCCTCGTCGCTGAGCGGATTCGCGAGGTCGAGCTCGGCCGCGGTCGAAAAGCGCCGGGCATCATCTTTTGAAATGAAGCTCAGCGAAATGGTCTCGTTGTAACCGAGCGCCAAGAGCGATGAGCGAAGGCGCTCGTCTTTGTGTGCATCGCGCAGCTCGCGCACCTCGCCGCTGTAGGCGGGAAGCGTGTTCGGAAACTTGTCGTAACCGTGCAGGCGCGCCAGTTCTTCGATGATGTCGATTTCGCGCTCGATGTCGAGGCGCCAACTCGGAATTTGGACCAGGTATATATCTTCGCTGCCCGCAGTCATCGCGAAACCGAGTCGACTAAGAATGCGGCTGATTTCAAGCGTGCTGAGCTCTTCCCCGAGAATCCGGTACACTTCCGGCAGGTCAAGTTCTACGGGAGCAAGGTCAAGCTGGCGGGCGATCACGTCAATCACGTCGCCGACAAGTGTGCCGCCACCGGAATTGAGAATGAGTTCGGCAACCCGATTCGTCGAAAGGACGGTCGATTCGAAATCCGCGCCGCGCTCAAAACGGTGCGAGGCGTCGGTGTGAATGCCGTGCCGCTTCGACATGCGGCGCACCGTGACCGGGTCCCACCACGCGGATTCGATCAGGATGTTCCGCGTCTTCTCGGTGATCATCGTGTCGAAGCCGCCCATCACGCCGGCCAGTCCCACCGGCTTTTTCGCGTCGGCAACGACCAGGTCATCGGTCGAGAGCTTGCGCTCCACGCCATCCAGGGTCTTCAGCGTTTCGCCGGCTTGGGCTTTGCGAATCACGAGACGCCGGCCTTCGAGCAGGTCGAGATCGAACACGTGCGTAGGCTTGCCACTCTCCCACAATACGTAATTGGTGGCATCGACCGCGTTGCTGATGGGACGCTGATCGAGCAGCAGCAGACGATGGGCGACGATCGCAGGCGAACTCGTGACGGTCGTGCCGCGAATCTCGCGCGCCGTGAAGCGCGGACAAAGCCCCGGCTCCTGAATGTCGATGGTGACGTCGGATTTGCCTTGCGANNACCTTCGACGGCAACGCCAGCGAGCGTAAGTTCGTCCGCAAGCCGGATGTAATCGACCGGAAGGTCAACGAAGTCGCGCAGCCAATGGGGAGAAATTTTCATGAGAACGTCAGCTACGAGCCACGAGCCACGAGCTTCGAGCAAA
>PMMJ01000062.1:2638-2772 GCA_003162255.1 Acidobacteriaceae bacterium
CGAAGCTCGCGGCTCGTAGCTCGAAGCTCTTACCCAAACTGTTCCAGAAACCGCATATCGCCCTGAAAGAACAACTGAATATCATCCACGCCGTATTTCAGGATCGCAATTCGCTCCACGCCCATGCCGAAGGC
>PMMJ01000298.1 GCA_003162255.1 Acidobacteriaceae bacterium
GCCGGGCGAGGACGCCCGGCTCTCCACCGGCAAGATCATCCGATGGGCTCGGCCGAGGGCGGCAATGGAGGCGCTTCCAAGGGCGGCGGAGGCGGCGGAATTGGAGGCAATGCCGGCGCGGGAGGCGCAGCGACTGGATGCAGCAGCGCGTCCAGATTTGGATATCGAGCGGCTAGGAAATGCAGCGCGTAGGCCGGGAAGAAGACTGTGGCCGGCACGCACACCATCGCGATCAGGTAAATCAACAGAAGCAGGAGCACGGCTCCGAGAATGATGGCGAGACTGATGGTGGTTACGTTCCATCCCATCCCCGCTTCGTGGGCCGCCACCACGGCTACTACGCCAGGGACTACGACAAACAGCGCCGGAATAATCGCGATGATGCTGAACAGGATGGCTGCGGCAATGGAAAGTACCACCTTGAGCAGCAGGTAAACGGCGTATCGTCCCTTCTCTCGTCCGATCATTGCCAGTAAATGACGCCAGCCATCGGCGAAGTCAAGATTTTCGAGAGCCATAATCGGCACCAGAAAATCTTTCGCCAGCGCCTGAACCACGGCGGCTATCAGCACGAATGCCGCGATGAGGACCCCGAGCAGAAGCACTCCGACAATCAATCGACCGAGATGTTGCGTGAGATTTGTCGCCCACCCCGCGGCGAAAGCCAGGGCCAACGGCAAGCCCACGAGGACCGCCAGAAAGAGCCACGTCGCAATCAGAAACACAATCTGCCAGAGAAAGAATCGGCCGCCGGCGCGACGCCATTTTCGCCATCCCTCGCCAATCGAACATTCCCGCCGCAACACCGAATCGAACAGGATGAACCGGAACACGCTGTTGATGTACAGGAATATAAACGCGAACATGATTGCGACGAAGATTACGGCCACGATCAATCCGACAAACTGCCCCATGTGCGCGGGAATGTGCGTGGGATTGAAGGGAGGCCAACCGGAGGGCAGACTCGACGACGGCAGAAATCCCCTCCCGCTTTTGTGTGGGATGCGAGGCCAACTGCTGCCGAGGTTTCCGAAATTGCATCCGCCGACATGCAGTTCCGCCGCGAGAATTCCAACCAGCGCCAGGCGCGCCCATTGCCCGAAGCGGAAACGAGTGAAGAGCTGTTCCCGCGTGTGCTGCAGGGCGGGCTGTACGCAGTCAACGGCAGAAACCGGCATGGACGCACCTCACTTCCACATGAGCACCGTAAAGCGAATCTCTTGAGAAAACAATAGGAACTTGTAGAGCCGCTTTTAGCCATTAGCTCTTGGCTTTTGGCTAAAAGCCAACAGCCAAAAGCCTAGGAATCTCATTTTGCGTGCAGCGTTGGATCTGTAGCTTGCCCAAGCCGCCGGCTGTACCACTCGTCGAACTCACGCAATGCGAGCTCGCACTGCTGGCGGTGGCGTTCTTTCCGGTCGCGAACGCGGGTGTCGAGCGCGGGCAACAGGTCGAAGGTGATATTCGCCGGCTGAAAGTTCTTGTTCTCCGCCTGCGTGATGTAGTGAATCAGCGAGCCAAATGCGGTCGCACGCGGTGGTGGCGCCGGCTCGCCGCCGATGGCCAGTGCGGCCGCGTTCATGCCCGCCATCAGGCCGGTTGCAATCGATTCGACATAGCCTTCGACTCCGCAGATTTGCCCTGCGAACAGCACATGGGGGTGCGCTTTCATTTGCAACGTCGGGTTCAGCAGCGCGGGCGCGTTGATATAGGTGTTGCGGTGAATCTGTCCGTAGCGCAGAAAGCGCGCGCTCTCGAGGCCGGGGATTAGACTCAGCACGCGCGCCTGCTCGCCAAATTTCAGGTGATTCTGAAATCCGACAAGATTGTAGGAATCGGCGCGGAGATTTTCCTGGCGCAATTGCACGACGGCGTACGGCATCCGGCCGGTGCGAGGGTCTTTGAGCCCGACCGGCTTCATCGGTCCGAAGCGCAGCGTGTCGCGTCCGCGCCGGGCAATCTCTTCGATGGGCAGGCAGCTCTCGAAGTAGTTCAGGTTCTCCCAGTCTTTCTGCTCCACGGAATGCGCCGCCAGAAGCGCATCGTAGAAACGGTCGTACTCGTCTTTCGACATTGGACAATTGATGTAGTCGGCCGACCCTTTGTCGTAGCGGGCCGCCAGGTACACCTTGCTCATGTCGATGGAATCGGCTTCGACAATGGGGCTGATCGAATCGTAGAAATACAGGTGGCTGTGGGCAGAGCTGGTCGCACACAGGCGGGCAATCTCGCTACACAGCGCGTCCGAGGTCAGCGGCCCGGTGGAGACGATCGTAAGCTGGTCGGCTTCGATTTGAGTGACCTCTTCGCGGCGAATCGCGATGAGTGGTTCGCGGGAAATCGCGTCCGTCACCCTTCGAGAAAACTCGACCCGGTCGACGGCCAGCGCGTGACCTGCGGGCACCGCAGTTTCACGCGCGATCTTCAGCAGCAGAGAACCCGCTCGCCGCATTTCTTCTTTCAGCAGCCAAGGCGCAGTGTTCTCGCTCTCGGACTTCAGAGAATTGGAGCATACGAGCTCGGCGAAGCTGTCCGTCTGATGGGCTGGAGTCGTGCGCAGCGGCCGCATTTCGAACAGTTCGACGGCGGCGCCACGGCGGGCACACTGCCACGCCGCTTCCGATCCTGCCAGGCCAGCACCGATGACGCGGACTTTCTTATGCAAGTCGACTTTCATTTCATATCGGTTTCGCGCGTCTCCATCTTCAAGCGACGGCAGCGCACTTCAGCGAATTTGTTTATTATAGGGCGCGACACTGAGGAGAGAATTTCATGGCTCGAATTAGTCTGATTGAATTTGCGCAAGCTAGTCCGGAAGTTAAGGAAATTTATGATGGCAAGCTCAAAGGCAAACCCGGCAACATCCAGAAAGCGCTGGCGCATCGTCCCGCCATGCTCGGCAAGTTTGTGGAATTCTATGGCAGCGTGGGACGGTCGCTCGATCGCAAGCTGTACGAGGCCGTGTATCTGCGCGTCTCACTGATCAACGGATGCCGTTACTGCACGCAGCACCACATCCAGGGCGCCAAGCGTGTCGGACTCACACCGGAGCAGATGAAAACTCTGAAGGAAGGGCATTACTCAGGATTTGGCCTGCCGGAGCAAGCCGCGCTTCGCTATGCCGAAAGACTTACGCGCACTCCCGACGGCGCCAGCGACACTGACTTCACGGAACTCAAGGAACATCTCTCCGATGAGCAGATCGTCGACCTGCATATGCTGATTGGATTGGCGAACCTGACCAACCGCGTCACTGGGCCACTGGCGCTGGAAGTCGAATTTCCGGAAGAGAAGATCTAGGCGAGCTGGGAGTCGAAGGCGAGACAGAGGCGCGCCCGGCTTGGACGGGGCAAAGCCCCGTCTCCACACAATCAGAGTATTACGCGCTCGTCTCCTACGCGCCGCGTCACCCGCTCGCGATCCAGATATTCGAGCAGGGGGATCGCGTACTTGCGGCTTACTCCTGTCATCTCTTTGAAGTGGGCGACGTCAATTTTCGGCGCGCTGTTTTTGAGGGCGGCGATCTTGTGGCGAAGATCCGTGAGCGCACTCTGGTGGAAGACGAGTTCTTCGGAGATCTTGATGAGNNGCAATAGGAGAGTGACAATTTTCTGGGCGCGGATTTTATCCACCTTCAGACCCGTCAACACTTCTTTCAGCGACGGAACTTTCAACCCGGCGGAAGCGAACGCGTGCTCGATGATTTTCTTGGACTCGGCTTCTTCGTCTTTCATGGCCACGCCGCAGCCGGGCAGGTGGACGAGTTCTCCTGCGACTTCCAGTTTCTTTTCTTCCGCCAAACTTCCCAGCACGCTGTAGAACACCTCCGGGCCCAGGTTGGCCCGTTCGCGCAGCTCCTCTTTGCTCATTCCGGCTACAAGAGAATTTGCATCGTGAAACTTCTTCAGCGCCTGAAGTACATCTGCTTTGGCTTCCGCGAATGCCGCTGGCGCGACCAGTACCTGATGGCAGTACTTTAATCCGGCCTGTGCCGCCAGTTTCACCGCGTCTTCACGCCGGATGTTCATTTCCGCGGGGACTTCATTCAGAGGCAAGCCGATCGCTCCTCTGCGTGCCACGCGCGCTACCAGTAGCTGTTCGGGAGAGCCATCCCGCATGATCTTGAGAAATGCGAGCGTATCTTCTACAGGTTGTTTGCGAGTCGCAGGCGATGCATCCAGCACAACGCCTCCGCCGATGGTCACAACCGGAGAAAACTGCCTTACGATGAAGCGATCTCCGGGCAGGAGCAGCATGGGGTCGGTGAATCTTAGCTGCGCGTAGGCTTCGTCTCCCGGCTTCAGAAGTTTCGCTCCATACAGGCGGGCCTCCGCGATCGTTTCCGCCGTGTAGGCGTGAAAGTGCACGCGCGCAGCGTCTTTCAACGGCTTGGCCGAGGGAAGAAG
>PMMJ01000486.1:0-9131 GCA_003162255.1 Acidobacteriaceae bacterium
GGGCCTCCGCCGCCCAGAAACGGGTTGCCGATGCCTACGTCGCCGGTGGCGGTGATCTGGTAACCACCCCCCGTGGAGGTCGTCGTGCCAACTTCACGGCCGTTGGCGCCCGCTTGAAATCCGCATCCGCAGGCTCCGAGGTTGGAAGCTGGGTCGGCAATAAATGCCGGTAGAAGCGGGCTGGAGAAGTTGGGATGGTTCAAGAGGTTGAAGAACTCGGCGCGNNGCCTGACGGAGCCAACTGTGCTGCCGCAGTAATTGTGCACGGCATAGCAAAGGCCGTCAGGTCGAGGAAGTTGTACGGATTACTTTTGTGGTAGACGATGGGCCCGACCACGTCCGGCCGGTCGAAACAATCGCCGCCGCCGCTGAAATCGTCTTCGCAACTGTAATTCAGGGTAAATGGCTGACCGCTCTGCAGAGACACCGTGCTGTCGAAGCCCCAGCCATTCTTTAAACGCTTCATCGTGCCGCCCATTTGCGGGAGTTCGTAGCTGAACACCCAAGTAAGACGATCAGGAATGTTGAAGTTTGACGGACCGTATTCGCGTTGCGGGTTGTTGCTGTCCTGGGGTTGGGCCGCATTCACAACGAAGTCTTCGAGGTCGCTCGAGTTGTCCAGTGACTTCGAATGCACATAATTAAGCGCTGAATTGATACCCCGCCAGCCGTTAACCTTAAAGCTGACCTGCAGCGAGTTGTAATTCGATTCCCCGGAGGATTTTTCTTGGAAGATGTAAAACGCACCAGGAGTGCTACTAACAAACGGACGAGGCACGCCAAAGTCTTGGATCGCCCCCGTCGTGGCACAAGTGGCAATGCCACTCGGGCAATCGGCCGCAGTAATCGCGGCCTGGTTCGGCTGACTAATGTCGTAGAACCGGAAGAGCCGGTGTCCCTGTGATCCCACATATCCCACCTGCAGCGTCGTCTTGCTGGTGAGCTGCTGTTGGATGTTGAGATTGTAGTTTTCCATGTAAGGCGTCTTGATGTGCGGATCGACTGCAAAAATGTCACACTCCTGGCTGGAACAGTCGGACGCGCCATAGACGGGCTGGTTGGCGGTAATCGTGGAGACGCTTAGCGATGCACCGGTGATCGCGTCTGGACCGCCAAAGTTCCCGTATGCTGGGCCTGGGGCATAGTAGGCGGGATAGGGCAGATGGCCGAGGAAGATGTCCTGCGAGAAAGCGTCATAGAAAAGACCAGCCCCGGCACGAATGACGGTCTTGCCTTTTCCGGTCGGGTCCCAGGCGATACTGGCTCTCGGTGAAAAATCTTTGTGGTCGGGGTTATACAAACGGCTAAGTCCGGGAGTGCCCACCTGCGCATAAGTGCCCGCTCCAGTGTCGCTCACCGGATCGAAACTCGTCACCAGGAAGTTGGCGAATAGGTTGTTCTTCTCCTGAACTATGCCGTAATAGTCCCATCGCAGGCCGTAGTTGAGCGTAAGCCGCGGCGTCAAACGAAAAGCATCCTGCAGATAAAGGCCGTAGCCGTTTTCGAAGGTGTGGCGGCGAGAATTCCCCGAGTACTGCAGTCCGCTGGTAACGTTTCCAGCCACAAAGTTCTCCAGCGCCCCCATGTCCACGGTGTCGTCGTCATTGAAAGTGGTGTTGAATTTCAAGCGCCCACGAAAATATTTGTTGAAGTACTGTTCGACGCTTGTACGGCGGAACTCAAAACCCAACTTCACGTCGTGCTTGCCCACCTTCCAGGCAAAATTTTCGATGAACTGATTGTTGGTGTCCACGCGAGCCCGTGAGTCGCCGGAGGTCGCACCTGGTTGCGCGAAGAAACTGGTTCCACTCGGAGTGCCCGAAACCAGAATGATGGGCAGGCCAGAGTCATGCACGCCCGAGCCCGAACAGTCGGCGAGCGAACTGGCGGCGCACAGCCCGATCGAACTGGGGTGGAAGCTCTGGTCCTGAGGAAAGAAGCCCTCCGCGAACCGGTTCCATCCGTAGCGCAGTTCATTGATCTTATTTGTGCCAATCGTGTGCACGTAGGAGAGAGAGACCAACTGGACGCGGGTCGGAGTAATCGTATTGTAGCCTGGGAGTTGACCGCCGGACGCCGTCAAGGCCAGAGGGAAAGACTGCGTGCTGTCGCCGAAGAAATAGCGGCCGGTCAAAATATTGTTCTGGTTGAAATTGTGATCGATCTTTCCGATCACACTGCTGAGATTGTTGTACGAAGGCGTGATCAACGACGCATTGGGACCGGCAGGGCAGCCGACATCCTCCCCAGTTCCGGGTGCACTGGGGTTCCCGAACGTTCCCGGAATATTCGGTGCCGGCCAGAATTTCAGTATCGCTTGCGTGACCGGGCTCGGCGTTCCTCCGCTGGCAATTATGCTGCTGATATCCGCTTGGACCTGCGCTGGATCTGGCACACATGCCGTCGTCACCGTTCCCACCGTCTCACGCTGACCTTCGTAGTTCATGTAGAAAAAGGTTTTGTCCTTCACGATCGGGCCGCCGAGCGAGCCGCCGAACTGGTTGTTGTGGAAGGGCGACCGCAGTGGTTCCGTGTTGAAGTAGTTGCGGGCATCGAGCGCGTCGTTGCGGAAATATTCAAACAATTCTCCATGCAGCCGGTTGGTACCGCTCTTGGTCACGATGTTGACCACGGCGCCAGCATTGCGCCCATATTCGGGCTGGAAGTTGGAGAGCACCTTCATCTCAGCGACAGCGCCGATGGGCAGAATGGCCGACGGCACGGCGAACACGCCGCCCTGGTTGATGGCGGGGTCGTTGCGGTATCCGTCGTTCATGTCGGTGCCGTCGAGCAGGTAGTTGTTGGAGCGTCCGCGCGCACCGTTCATGGAGAACTCGCCAAACGATCCGGGCGAGTCGGTGATCTGGTCGGGCGAACCCGCGACACCGGGATTCAGGAAGATCAACTTGGTGTAGTCGCGGCCGTTGATGGGCATGTCCTCGACCGACTTGCTGGTCAGCACACCTCCCAGTTCATTGGTCTGGGTCTCGATCTGGGGAAGATCCCCGCCGGAGACCTCGACCAACTGCGTGACCTGTCCGGTTTTCAACTGCGCGTCCACGCGCCGCTCGGTAGCCACGTTCACTTCGACATCGCTGGTGACTGCGGTCTGGAAACCCGTCTGTGTTACGGTGACGGAGTATGTGCCGATCTGCAACTCAGGCACGCGGTAGCTGCCGTCAGCGCTGGTGACGGTTGTGCGTTCCAGCCCCGTTGCCACGTTGCGCACTTTGACTGTCGCCCCGGCCACGTATGCTCCGGAGGGATCGGTCACGGAGCCGAGGATTGTCCCACGAAACGTCTGGCCCACGAGCAGGGCCGTCGAAAGTAGAATAAACACCACTAAGAAACGCAGTTTCATTCCGGTCCTCCTTCTCAATTCGTCGCGGGCACTGGAACGGCCCCACGCTCCGCGAACAGCAAAAACACTTTCACTTATGATCGCGGGATTATAAACGACTGTCAGCGTCGGTTGCATAGAAAGAATTTATGGCAGGGATCAGCGCGCGAACCCGCGCCCCGCGCGGAGAAACAACCAGGGTCAGCAGGAGATCCGGAGTGGCGTGCGCTCACACCAACCGCCGGAAGCACAACGAGGAAATCTGCGGAATCACAGAATTTGGACCGACAGCCTCCAGAAGGCTGCGAAATCCTAGAAGCTGAAGGCTACGCCGCCACGCACCGAGCGTGCTGACTGCACCAGATAAAGAGTGTGTCCGTCCTGTCCCATCACGGGCACATAGCCCTGGGCCAGAAGATTTCTCAGGTCCATGAGAATCTCCATGTGTCCCGCCAGGAAATTGGCTGGAATCGGCTGCCGTATGCAGAGGTTCAAATAAGGATCGGCTCGGCCCGCTGAATCATTAAACAGATCGACCGGCGTCAACGCGCGTCCGCCCGCGTAACGATAGGATGCGACCCAGCGCGTCTTCGTCTTGGGCACAGTTCCGCTGAACTTCGCGGCCACAGACTGGCGCCGCTCGGCGCGAATCCACTCCCGTGCGTCCTCTAGTTGGACATCGGGGCGTGACAGGTCGAGCACGCCTCCATAGGCATAATCCAACGTCGCAGTCAGATCGGATAAGAGCTTCCGCTGCAGCACCACTCGCATCCCGTGCGTCGCGAAATCGTTCCCCTGATAACTGAAAGTGCCAGAGTCCACATCGGGCAACACGTCACCGAATTCGGACGTCATTTCGCCGGGCGTCATTTCGCCGACCCCGGTGAGCACCGGATCGATCATGCTGTCGGCGTAGAACGCCACCTGCAGATTGTTCTTGCCGATACGCCGGGAGATCGACACTTCCTGGTGATGCGCCCGCTCGACTGCCGGAGAAAATCCGGTGATACTCATGCGCGGCGCGGTTTCGCTCAGGTCCGACGAATACGATTCGAGACCATCGCCGAAGCGATCAAGACCCATATTCGGGACTGAACTCGCATATTGATATTCCACCACGGTGTTGGGCGTGATGTGCAGGTCGACCGACCCAAAGGGCTTGAAGGTGTTGACCCGCCCCATGAACTGGATCGCCTGCAATTCGCTGCCCAGCTTCACCTCCAGCATGTCGCCCAGAACGATCCGATCGGAACTAGTCACCGACAGAGCCTGCAGCGAGCCGCCCGGCATCGTGTGCTCAGGCGAATTCAGCCTGAGGGCCGTAATCGCCACCGAAGGTTCAAAAACACCATTGAAGCGGTTCGTGTAGGTGGTTCGGAGCACGCCAGCCGGGATGCCTTGACCGTCGGCCTCATAGCCGAAGTTGCCGTTCAGCCGCAGGGTGCCGCTGGAGAGCAGCGAATGCTCCACGGCAAAGCCGGCGCTCATATCCTGGCTGCCGAACCCCTGCTCGGGCGATCCGGCCAGGAAGGTCAAGCTTCCTTTCAAGTCGCGGCCGGAGGCTGACTCCCTGCTTTGTGCGACTACGGTTGTGCCATCTGGAAGCACGCGCAGGATGGGCCGATTCGCGACCGAGCGCAGCGTCCACTTCCAGTCGTCATCGTCGACCGGTCCCCGCAATGGAACAAGCTGGATGGCCTCGAACAGCGTGGTCAGGGTGACATTCACGATGAGCTTCGCGCCGGAACGGACGCTGATTTTCTCGCGCAGCGCCGGGAGGAACGAAGGCGCGCTCACCTTGACGCTATACGTTCCGGGCAACAAGCTCGCCACGGAATAGAAGCCACGATCGTCGGTGAAGACCTTCAGCGCCTGCGCGGCCGAACCGAGTATTTCCACAGCCGCACCCATCTGCGGCGCGCCACTCCCATCGCGAACGTATCCAGATATCGCACCCGAGATCGCGCCTGAGCCATTTCCGCACCACGCCGGGACAGCCACGGTCGTGATCATGACGGCGACGATTACGAAGAACCCGAGCTTTTGGAACATCTCGCCCACCACCTCTGGGAAACCAGGCAGCAGTTTACTCCACGGCGAAGGTCGCCGTTGGATCCACCGTCTGCTTGGAAAGGTTGTCGTTCACTTTGATCTCGATCTTGTACAGCCCCGGCTGCAGGTTCGCAGCCGAGAGCGTCTTCTGCAGCGTGACCTGGTCCCCTACATTGCCCATCGTGTCGGTGGACTCGACGGTATGGATGACGGCCCGGTTGTTGGAGTCCGTCACATTGTATTCGAAAGTGGCCGAAGGTTTGTGCGTTTTCTCGTCCACACTGAGATTGTAAACCTGCATCCAGAAATTCAGCTTCTGATTGCGTTTGAACGCGATGGGCTTGCCGTCGGACGGCGCCACGCGTGGCCGCACTTTCATGGCCCCGATCACGAAATTGCCCGTGCCTACGTTCTTGGTCGCCACCGGTTCCATCTGGTCGGCGATGATGAGCGTTGAACTGCTCAACTTGTCCTCGCTGAAGTCCGGAATCTGGATCGCATGACTCCAACTCCCGGTGCGATCTCCGTTCACGTCCTTGACCACGATATCCAGACGGTAGCGATTTTGGCTGATGCGCAGGGGGATCGCCTTCCAGTACACCGAAGCATTTTCAGCGGTCTTGGGCAGCAGTTCCACTGGCACATCGACCTGCACCGTGTCTTCAAAAGTCTGTACGATCTTGCCCGCAAGCGTCGTCACGCGCCCGAAGATATTCACCGTGCCGCGCTCCACGCCATCCTTGTTCTGGAACGTGACGTCGCGGTTCTTGATCTGAATGGTGATCGGAACCAGAACCGTGTCGCTGGTCACCTTCACGAAGTCCGCTCGCACATCGAACGGCATCAGGTTGACGCTAATCTTGTGGCTAACCACTTCTTCCAGATCCTTGAACTTCACGGGCGGCGCCGCCTGTAGTTTGGCAAACTGTTCCAGACGATCGAACTCCTTGGCCTGCAAATCGCTATTGAATGGTGACTTTCCCAATTGCTCGAGGCCGCCGTTGGTGAACCGGTCCGACTTGCTCGACATACCCATTTGCTCGTACAACGTCAGACCCGCATTCGGGGTGTACTTCAAGGCGTCCTTTTCCGAGCGGTCCATCGTCATGTGATAGTCGCCGCACATGCAGGTATCGACGAACTCGATCATCACTTCCTGCCCGATCCCCTCGATGTAGCGATAGCGCCAGGTTTCAAACGGGAAAGTAGAGGTCTCGCCGCCGCCTTCTTCCATGGGGCGCTCGTAGCTGCCGCCCGAGGGATGGGAGTCGATCTCATCCGCCGGCCCAAACACGATGTACATCCGGCCACGATCGCTCTTCCAGCCGGGGATGCCGGCCGCGTAGTGCTCGTTGGCATATGCGATACGCCGGTAGTGCTCTTCCTTAAATTCGTTCTCTTCGGTGTCGGGCGTGGGATCGCGGCGTTGCCAGAAGGCCTCGATGAACTGATCACGCTCTTCGTCGTTCGAGAGTTGCATGAAGGCCGATCTCTCTTCGTCGGTGATAATCCAGCGCACGTCCTCGTCCAACCACTTCCTGTACGTCTTGCTCAACTCGATCTTGAGGGCCTTGGCGTTGGCCTTCCTCTGTTTTTCCGGGATCGGGCGCTTTAGTGGATCTACTTGGCTTCCCTGGGCAGCCGCCCCTTTTTCATCGGAACCATTCGCGTTCTTGTCCTGCGCTTGCGAAACGACGGTAAAACCCAATGCCATCACTCCAGCTAACACGCCAACCGACCAATGATTTCGAAAACTTGCGGAGAACATAGAAAGGCCTACCTCACGAGAAACGTCAGTTGCCTAATTCTATGTTCATTGGATACAACAACGCAAGAAGAAGTGGCCTGCCGCCAAAAGATTTCCTGCGTGGGTCGCCCTGCTCTAAACCCCTTAAGAATCCGCGCCTTGCAGCCGAGCAAGAGAAGCTCCACAGTCCCTCCGCCGAGGCGCTCGGCACGTTATAATGAACTGCGCGGCTGGTCTCCCCTTCGCAAGCTCACCGGGCGGCACAGGGAGAGGCCTCTTTCGCGGGAACTCGGGAACTTCCTCGCTGCTTTGAACGTAACTGTTCATGCGCAACCACGGTGCGTTTGTGTCGTTCTATAACCAGAGCGGAGTGCGAGGCAGAATCTAGAGCCAGCTGAGCGGCAACGAAAAACTTAGCTATGAAGACCTGGAAGAAAGTATTGATCGGGGTGGGCGCGGCCCTGCTGCTCGTCATCATCGTCGCCGTCACGGTCTACCAGAGCCAGAAAAACCTGGTGACGGTGCAGACCGGCAAGGTGCAGAAACAGACCCTGGCCTCGGTGGTTAGCGCGTCGGGTGAAATCAAGCCCAAGACCTACGTCAANNGCCAACGCCTTCGGCAAGATCATCAAGTTGCACGTCAAGGAAGGTGACCACGTAACCAAGGGGCAGCTACTGGCGCAGCTTGAGAACGTGCAGTCTTCGGCCGACGTCAATGCCGCGCGGGCGTCCGTGCAGGCATCTGAGACCGACTCTGTCGCCGCCGATGCCGCCTTGAAGACCTCGCTCGCGGATCTGAACCGGGCCAAGTCCGACGCCATCCACGCCAAGCTCGACTGGGACCGCGCCCAGGGTCTGTACAACGCGGCCCTCATCGCCAAGCAGGATTACGACGTCAAGAAAGCGGCGTGGGAGTCCGCCGATGCCGGGTTGGCCCAAGCAGAGGCTCGTGTGGCGCAAGCCAAGGCGCAGAAAGACTCGAGCGACAAGCACATCACTCAGAATCAGGCGAACCTGACTCGTGTTTCCGACGTGCTGCAAAAGACCACTTACGAAGCGCCCTTTGACGGCGTGATCACCAATCTCCCCGTGCGCGAAGGCGAGACCGTGGTCATCGGAATCCAGAACTCTCCCGGCAGCACGCTGATGACGCTGGCCGACATGTCCGTGATCACGTCNNAAGGTGGATGAGACCGACATCGTCAACGTGCGTCTCGGCCAGCCCGCGGACGTGACCATCGACGCCATCCCGCGCAAAGTCTTCCACGGCGTCGTCAGCGAAATCGGAGACAACGCGATCGTGCGCTCGACCGGTGTCGCCACCTCGCAGGCCACCTCGACCAGCGAGGAAGCCAAGGATTTCAAGGTCGTGGTGACCCTCACCGATCCGCCCGCGGACCTGCGCCCAGGCCTCTCTTCGACCGCCAAGATTACGACCGCGACTCGCAGCAGCGTTCTGAGCATTCCGATTCAGGCGCTCACCGTCCGCACCCAGGCAGATCTCGTGCCCAAGGACAAGGATGCGGGGAAAAATTCCGTGCAGGCCGCCAGCGTTCCGGCCGAAGCATCGAAGCAAAAGGATGAAGTGCAAGGCGTGTTCGTGATCCGCAACAAGAAAGCCGAGTTCATTCCGGTGGATACCGGCGTCAGCGGCACCACCGATATTGAGATCATCAAGGGCTTGCAGGAGGGTGACGAAGTGATCACCGGCAGCTACAAGGTTTTGCGTACCCTGAAGCCTGGAACGAGTGTCAAAATAGATAACTCGACTCCGAAGAAAGAAGACGAAAGCAGTTAATGGAGGGACGGGCGTCTCGCCCNNGAACGTCCAAGATAGAACGGCCAAGGAGCGTGCGTGCGCGAGCCGGATCCGGATAAGGAGAGCAAGATGGCAACTGCCGAGGTATTACCCATCGACAAGCCCGCGAATTGGGCTGGACCCGACTCCTACATGATCTCAACCGAAGACCTGTGGAAGACCTACGATATGGG
>PMMJ01000486.1:9286-14399 GCA_003162255.1 Acidobacteriaceae bacterium
ACCACAAGCCCAACGAACTCTCCGGTGGACAGCGCCAGCGCGTAGCCATCGCCCGCGCTCTGGTCAATAAGCCGGCTATCATCCTCGCCGACGAACCGACCGGCAACCTCGACTCGCAAACTGGCAACGAGATTATGGCGTTGTTCGATCGCCTGCACGCGGAAGGCAACACGATCGTCCTCGTCACCCACGAGCACGACATCGCCGAATACGCCCACCGCATCGTCCACATCAAGGATGGAGTCGTGGCGCGGGACGAAGTGAAGGAAGGACGCTAGCCCCGGTCGTCGGTGTTTTAGTCGTTCGCGGCGCGAGCCCGCGCGGAGAGCACTTACTCGCGGCTTATGATCACCTCGACTGCCTTCCCCGCGGGGGCTGAAAGACGCCCGGTCAGCTGGCCCTTTTGCGCGTGAATCTCGATCATCTGCCCCTTCCCCGCGTGCGCGGGCAGCACGAAATTACCATTCTGGTCGGTCACCGCTACTTCGGGATAATCATCGATCGAAACGGTTGCGCCAGCTATCGCCCCGAGGTCTTCGTCCACCACCACCCCACGAACCATCGCTGAGGTTTCGGCGACGAGCTGAATCGTCGCGGTCGGGTAATAATCCTGACCCAGAACGAGCGTGGACTTGCCCTTCAAGAACTCATCCTTCACGGAAGCGGACAGTGTTAGTTTGCCGTCGGCCGGCCGGGCCTGCTGGGGAATGTCGAGTTCCCACCCACCCGCGACCATCTTTAGCTCTCCGCCGTTCGAGGATTTCACCTGGGCAATGTCGACCGGTGACTGATCGGGTCGCAATAGAACAACCTGAACGTGATAAACGCCGCGTGTTTGAAGAAAGCCAGAGGCGACGAACGGAGCAACTCCAAGAACGATGATTCCCGCGGCTAGGATCGAGCCGATCACGGGCCTCTTGGCGCGAAGCGCAACAGCGAAAACGGACGCCGCAATGACCACCGCAAACACGGCAACGGCTACAGGATGTCCGATGTGGCCGGCTAGCTTTAGAAGAAAAGTTAGAGCTTGCTCCTCCATAAATCAGTTCTCCCGTTTCTGAGTAGAACTCGCGTGGCCGGGGAGTTGCAAGTTACGGGCAGGGACGAAGGTCACTCGTCAGTCACTGGCAATCGGAAGGAACTTGGTAGCGCGATCGGCGGAGGAGTCTCCGAGATCAAGGTCAAGAATCATGGGCCGGGGCGCCTGCGCCACACATCCGCTATTGTTGGTCGGATGCTGGGATGATTTTCTCCAGACCCGAAGCAGAAGATATACCGCCCGCCCCCGCCACGAAGAAATTGTGGTCGTAAAGATTACGGTACATGCGGCCTGCGATCTCGGCCGCTTTAGGCCCGAACGTGGGACGTCCGCCTTGCAGGAAAACCACCGTCACAATCCGGCCAATGTCGGTGTTGGCGTAAGAGGCGAACCATCCAAAGCGCGTGCCGGCATGCGAACATGTCCCTGTCTTGCCCAGGATCGATTCCTCGTTAAAGTTCAAACGCAAGCTGCGCGCGGTGCCGTACTCGACGGCTCCAGCCATGCCGCCGGAGAGTTTGGGAATCACCGGCTCGATATCGAGATGCCGCTTGACGCGTGGCTGGAAGTCCGCGACTGCCTCGGGGCTGGTGGGATGTTGTAGGTAGTAGAGCGTGCCGCCGTTTGAGATCGCCGTCACCAGCGCGCCCAGTTGCAGCGGAGTCATGGAGATGCCCTCGCCAAAGGAACACATTTTGCTGACGCCGCCGAGTTTCGGGGAGATTTCCACTTCCGGATAAGTGCCCAGCGCCTCGCCAGGAATGTGATAGCCGGCGAGTTCGCCGAGTCCGAACTGGTGCGCGTAGTATTGCACCTTTTCGAAGCCCAGCTTGCGCCCGACCGCTTCGAAGTAGGCGTTGTTCGAATGGGCTAGCGCCTCGGTAAGATTCATGCGGCTGCGGCCGCCGAGCGAGACCTGAGTTCCCTCGTCGATCACCCCTTCGCTCAGTGCGGCGAGGGCGACGGAAAGTTTGATGGTCGAGCAGGGCTGCGCCCCGCTTGAAAGCGCGAGCTTCTGATTGACCATGGCCAGTACGCGTCCGCTGGTCGGCTCAATCGCGACCACGGTCCCATTCATGTTGCCCAGGGCATCGATCGCGGCCTGGCGGACAACCGGATCTTCGCCGGCGGCCACGTCACCTTCGGTGATATCCGATGCGAACGAACTGGTGTGGAAACGCTCGTAATAACGAGGGCGGCGGGTGCTGGAATAATGCGTGGCAGCATACGGCGAGCGCGGGGCGCGGCTCCGCGCCAGGGTTCGCATCCGTTTCTTCGCATGTTGGTTTTCCGTGACCCCGCGAGTTTTGCCATGCGCCGTGAGAGCGCGCGGGTTGACGCTGGCTGCGATGCCACTCGCTTCCAGCAACATTGCTAACCCTAAGAAAAATACGACTCGAAGAAACCCCGCACTTAACTTCACTTTCGCCATCCCCGGTGGTACTCGGCCAATCTGCTGCTAGTCCATCTGTCGGCCTAGTTAATTTAGATGCAAGAGTCTGGCCAAATCACCGCACCGAAGGCACATCTGGTGCAACTATCCGATAGTAGGCGATTTGAGTGGTTCGGCGCAACGCAAAAGTGTCAGTCCGTAGGCAGCAGAATCTCCGCGATAACTATATGAATAAATTGCATTTAATGTGAATTCGTTGAGAGGACACGCACCTTGGTAACCCGATTCGCTTGTTACCTCGCAAGGTACTCCGACTCTGCATCAGTTTGCACATCTATGATGGAGCCGGGTCAAGAACTCAGAGAGACTGCGATTTTCAGCTGCTGAAACATCGTCAGCACGACGACCCTACGCCGTGCGTTTTTCTGCTATTCTCCGGTCGCGGAGCCAACACTCCTGGCCTAACAGCGGTACGCACACGGCCGAGACTGGACCGCGACTCCCGTGTGATCGCCTTGATAATGTTTGTCTTGATGCGGCTCGCCTCAAAATCTTCTTCCAGTCTCATTAGTGGTTACCAAACGGAATGCTAACCTCCACGACGGTTCGCGACCTGCCAGCGGTATAGACCCATTGCTTCACCGCCGCCGCGGCCGATTCTCCGAGAATCGGGTTACCTCCCAGCAACACCACATTCTCCACATTCCCTTTTGCCGAAATGAATACCTGCAAGCGCACCGTTCCGCCAATGTTAAGCCGCTTCAGTGTTTCCGGATAATCCGGCTCGACCCGTGTGATCAGCTTTCTTTCGGCGCTGATACTGGGAACCCCGATGGCGAGTGTCTTCACTCCCTCCGTGCTGGCTGAGTTGCTCACATATCCAACCGTACCCCGCGTCCGGGCCACATACGCCACGACCTCGGCATCGGATTCAAGTGCCTTCGGCGTAAAGCCTCTGCCCGTGAATACTAGTGTGCTGTAGTACGCCTGCAGATCGTCTTCGCTCATGCCGAGGTACTCTCGCAGAAAGGCTTCGTGGGCCGGCCCATGCTTTTCAAGTACCGGCTCGACGTGCTTGCCGTCCCCGAGCGAGATCGTCTCCTCCAGGAAGACCCTTTTGAGTTCTCCTACGGAAATCGTGTCTGTTCTCACACTCGAATTGGCAATCACCTTGACGTCGCCCGCGACGGAATCCACCACGGCGAACCGTCAATCCGGCGGCAGTGAGGAGTATTCTTAGACGTTTCATTACTATTTTCCTTTGCGTCCCTGCGCCTAGAAATTGACTTCGGTCTTAACCACCAAAGCGTTCGTGTTGGGCTTGAAGCCCTGGGGGTTCACTTCGGGATAAAATCCGTCCGGATATGTGCAGAACCCATAACCATTCATGAAGTGACCTTCCACTTTCACGTTCCAGAATCTTTTCAGATCGACCCGCGCCGTGATGACTTTGTCGTAGACGTGTTCGGCGGGCAAACTGGTATCGGTTTGGCTTGGGGCATAAGCGGCATCGGGGCCTCCGGTCACGCTGGTTACCGAGTAACGAGAGTAGTAGGAGCCGACTGCAAGCCGTTTCATAACTCGGTACGTTCCCGAGGCATACCAGCCGCGTACATCGGTCATATTCGTGAGGATGACGGTGCCGTAAGATGAATAATATGCATCATGCAGAAAGCGTCGATACTCCGAATCGATTCGCAGCTTCCCCACGGTGTACTCGCCGTAAAATTGGTTGGTCCAGCCCGCTTTCGAACGATCGAACTCAGGAAAAAACGCAGGGCCCAAGCCGCTTGGGTTCCTGGATGTCGCGTTGCCAGTAATGTCCTCATTCATGCGGGATGCTCCGATTAACAAACCCTTCATTGGGGTTCTCCATCGGAGATCGAGGCCATATTGCAGCCCCCCATAGCGCGAGTAGTAGAGTCCGTACTGAGCAGCGAGATACACGTAGCCGCCATGGAGGCTGTCGCTGCGATGTCCGGCATAGGCCGTATAGGAGAGATCGCCGAGACGGTGCTTGAGAGAAACATTGCCGTAGATATCGCCGCCCAGGTGAGCAATCGTGGCGTCGCGAAGATCCGTGGGATATACGCTTTGCGGAAGCAGCGCAAAAGAGCGGAGAAAATCCAGGTCTTGCGTGTCCGTATACAGGCCCAGAGTGGTTTTAACTTTGCCGCCACGAACGCCGAACCAACTCTTGAAGCGGTAATCCGCGACGGCCCAATCCAGGGAGGGATGGTACTGTCCAAGTTGGCCCAGGTTGCGGTCATAGATTTGCACTCCGACCCGGAGCTTGTCGGTTATGTTGGTGGACACGTTGAGCCCGAAGTCCGTAAAGGCAGCGCTGCCTTGACTCGTGTCCATCGTCAGCCAATTGTTGGTATTCGTGTAGACAAAGCCCTCCGATGCGAATCCGTGTATTTCCACTTCGCGGTCAAGGAGTTTGAAGCCTTGCGCCTGTAACGTGGGTTGGCCCGCGCAGAAACAGGCAACGACTAGTCCGGCGATTTGCCGATGCATACGATCTCTCCCCGATGGATGTGTCAGGGATTGCATCGGCCAAATCAAGCGGAGGCTTGAGGGCGAAATCAACCGACGCATGGAGACCTCCTCAGATTCGACGACGAGTCAACAGGACGAACAAGGACGGCGGCCGGACTAGGAGTCTGTCGGGAATAGGC
>PMMJ01000096.1 GCA_003162255.1 Acidobacteriaceae bacterium
ATGAAGCCCCAGTAGCGGCTGTCCTTGCTCACGTCGCGATTGTCGCCCATCGCAAAGTAGCTGTTCGGGGGCACCACGATGTCGCCGCCTTGTATAAGGGAGGGCAGCGCGAGTTGCCAGTCCTTGCTTGTCACCCCGTACATCTCCGAAGGAGCCACGGCAGGAAAGTTGTCCCGGTAGGGATCGTAATTCGCTACTTTGTGCTGGACATACGGCTCTACCAGTTTTTCGCCGTTGCGATAGACNNAACTGCTCCCGGTTCACGAATACATGGTCCCCGATGAGCAGCGTGTCCTCCATCGAACTGGACGGAATCTCAAACGCCTGAAGCACAAAGGTGATGATAAACAGGCCGGTGACCAGCACTCCAGCCAAGGAGGCCAGAAATTCCACCGTCGTCTCGCGCGGCTTTTCGTCCACAATGACTTTTTCTTTTCTTGGCACGTTTGCCATCCGTTTCTTCTAAGCGCAACAGCCAACCCAAACGCAAACGACACCATATTAAATTAGAAGCACTCAAAACCCCGCTCACAGGGTCAAAGAGTGAAATCGCCTGATTTCAATAGCTGCATCGTGTCTGCTGAAGGAATGGTCAAACCTAATTTGAGCCGAAACCTTTTGACTCTTTAACTATCTAGATTACCTCGCTGGCTCAAGGAGGCTTAAGGGCGCTTAGAATGCCACCGTGAGCATCGCAGTTCCATGAATAAGGTGGTGGGATGATGAACCGACTTTTTCTCGTTTTCTTCTTCTTCGTTTTCTCGGGTGTTCTGTCTCTGGGGGCGCAAACAGCCCCTTGGCAACCATCGCCAGGACATACACAGATGCCGATATGGCCGGGTAGGGTGCCGGATGCTCAGCCTGTCCCTGGCCCGGAGTTCGCCACGACAAAAGGGAACAAGCCGGTCGCCGGAAGACCATGGCTAGAGGTGGATAACGTCTCGCAGCCTACAATGACCGTCTATTCCCCGGAAGGAAAGAATACGGGTACTGCGGTGGTTGTATTTCCAGGCGGTGGCTATGTGAGACTGGCGATCGATCTCGAAGGCACGGAGGTTTGCGATTGGCTAACGTCTGCAGGGATTACGTGCGTGCTGCTGAAGTATCGTGTGCCGAGCCTGCCTTATGACTGGCACTGCGATTGCCGACCCAACGGACGTGCCATATCGACACTCGCGCTGGAGGATGCGCAGAGAACGATTGGGCTGGTGCGCTTTCATGCCAACGAGTGGCATATCGATCCTCACAAGATTGGAGTGTTGGGGTTTTCGGCTGGCGGCTATCTAGTGGCAGAGATCAGCACGCATTTTGATCACCGGTTGTACGCACCTGTCGATGCCCCAGACCGAGAAAGCTGTCGGCCCGATTTTGCCGTCGCACTCTATCCCGGGCATCTGTGGACCGAAGACAATTTTGAGCTGAATCCGCTCATTCGCGTCACGCGCCAAACCCCGCCTACATTTCTGCTGCAGGCGGAAAACGACCCGACCGATCCTGTACAGAACTCGTTGGCCTACTGGGCCGCGCTGAAACAAGTTGGCGTTCCGGTGGAAATGCATCTATACGCGGAAGGCGGTCATGCATTTGGGCTGCGGCGCACGGAGTTTCCGATTACCGAATGGCCCAAGCTGGTAGAGAGGTGGCTGCAAACGATTGGGATTACCCCGAAGTAGGCACTGCGCGAAAGAGCGGAGCGGCAGCATCGATTGCAGCCTGGTGAAAAATCCCGTTTACACTCACAACCCGGCCTAGGTGGGAGTTCTGAGGTGAAGTCGAGGGGTGGCGCGACGGTTTGGGTGAAGCCTAGCCGAGACCGGCCCTTTCGTTTACCGGTGCCTCAATAGCCTCACCATGCTAGGTTTCCACACCCCCGCTTATCGAACCGGACAGGCGGAGTTACCGCATCCGGCTCTCGGAAAAGACACACGAGGTTCCGTGTGACGCCGTCTGCAACTTCTGAACACAACTCGGGGTGGCTAGACTCATCGTCAATCCCCATGTCCTTTGTCGCTTCATGCGTCCGTCTTTAACTGAGGTCCCTTCCCTCCACCGGAGTTACCCAGCTTCTTCGGTACTACGGACCTCTCCGCCACCCCATACGGCCCGGCCTAGCTCTCGCGAGTTGCCAGTTGACCCCGACTGCGATCACCGCTGGGGCTTCCCGTGTTGCGTCTGCTCCACTGTGTCTGCATGCCGTCGCCACTACCCCGGCAGGTCCGATGGAACCGATTCGCTCAGTACTGCTCCATCGACTGCGGCCTTCCCCAGATTACAGTTGGGTCGGCTCCTGCATTAACAGTTTCGAGGCCTGCTCAGCGTTCACTCACGTTACAACCTGCAGACTCGCCGAGTCGCCTTATGCGACCCTTTCCACTGGAGGCTCCGACGGCTTTGTTGCCTCCACCGCCGCTCCGATTGCTACCGGGTGGAACGATCCAGTTCCCGGGCGGGTCTTTCATCCCGCTGTGGACCAACGCCTTTCACGGCGCACTGTAAACGCCTGTTTACAACAGAGTGTCTGTATATATCGTCACAATCTGGATTTTTCGCTTGGTCAATTCCCGAAATTTGCTAGTCTGATCGCATGAATCGCACTCGAAAGTGCTTCTGGATCGGACTATTGTTGGCCGTTCCGATGGCGACCCTCGCTCAAAGTACAGGCACAAATAACCCCGCTCCAAGGGACCGAGGCGAGGTACATGGCCTCACCTACTCGAATGCGGCGCTTGGATTCAACTACCAGCTTCCGCAAGGTTTTTTTGTGGTTCCCTTTAACCCGTCAGCCGGGCCCTTCATTCTGACGATAGCCGATAAGCACAATGGAACGCCGTGGCGCGACCGCATAGTGCTCGCAGCCACTGGACAGTCTCCGAGCAACCTTTCCGATTATGCGGCCCATTTTGTCCGCGCCCTGCCAGTCGGGAGCCATGTTGTCGTGCTGCGTGATACGCGCCGTCTTAAAGTCGCTGGTCAGGATTTTTTTCGTATCGATTTCCAGAAGACTTCTGAGGGCAAGATTATGTATCAGGACTTTGTATGCACTCGGTTGAAAGGATCGGTCGTCAGTTGGACATTTGGTAGCCTTGACAAACAACGAGTCGAGGAGATGGCCGCCTCGATCAACTCAGTTGCTTTTGCATCCGCAAAGGCGCGATAAATCTCGCGTGAAATCGCGATAGCACCAACTACGACCCCGCCCGGGTCAGTTGGTGCTATGGCCTGATAGCAACAGTTAGGGTGTAGACTCCTGCCATGCGCTCCACCGTGGTGCTCGATTTTGGGATTTGCATTATTGGTCTTCTCGCTGCATTCGTTCCGAGCTACGGGCGTCCCGCAGGCAGTGACTACTCGCAGAAAACGGTCACACAACTTATTGACGACCTGACTCAGATCGAATCGGAGTCGCCGGGGATTAGCAGCCCTGACATTTACGTTGGGTTCGCGGCAGAGGACACCTCTGCTTCTGCTTGGGTAGGCACTCGGGACGTTGCTCCTCCCGAGGTGCCGCCACAAATGCGTGAGTTGGTTCGTCGCGGCCCGCGTGCTTTGCCGGAGTTGATTAAACATCTGGATGACGAGAGGCCGACGAAACTCGTATTTG
This sequence comes from Acidobacteriaceae bacterium, assembly GCA_003162255.1. GTDB lineage: Bacteria > Acidobacteriota > Terriglobia > Terriglobales > Acidobacteriaceae > Acidiflorens. The sequence continues at coordinate 3,602 of PMMJ01000096.1, forward strand.
GCAATCTCCCGCCCGGGTTCGCCTATTCGGGTAAGATCTTCGGCTATGAATACTCTCCTCGGGTGCGCTCGGAAATCCAGAATAGTGGCGGGTATTTTCACTGGACGCAAAAAACATTTACTGGCACCTATACGGTGAGAGTCGGGGACGTCTGCTATGCGCTCATCGGCCAGATTGTAAATCGCCCGCTGAGGGCCGTCCGAAATCAGCCGACTGGATTTTTGGTAGTTAATTCTCCAATTGAAGCTCCAGTCCTTATTGAGAAAGTGAAGAACGACTGGGGCCATGGAGATGCGAAAACCCTCAAGGCCTCCCTGTTGGAGGATATTCGCGTCGCGAACAACCTCCAGAACAAATCAACGGAGAGGATGTACATTGAAACGGTTGTGAACCCGGCGTTGAAACGGTTGAGACTATATTTCCCGGATGCCTATAGTGCGCTCGCAGGTGACGACTTAAAACGAAGAACAGATTTTGAGAGGCAAGAAAACATATTGCGTGGCACTGCCACCCGATAACTGTTGAAATATCCCGATTACACTCAAAACCCCCCGCCGCAAGGTCAACGGTTCCTGATGGCGCACGGCGCCGCTGAATCTCTTCGTGGAGCTGGTAGAATTTCTGCACTTCAGCGTCGTTCAGCACTTCTCCCGAAGCGTACGCGAGCATGCGGGCAAGCTCCTGCTCCAGTTCCTCATCTGTGCAAGCCTCTAGGTTTGTCATTGGGTTTGTCATTTTCCCTCCTAAGAGTCTTTAACAAACCTCGAAGTACCAATTAAATTGAGCGTTTTGTGCCCATGGTTCTCGGGTGATCGGAGCAAACATGGGATGTAAACTGTTTGTCGCGCTGCAACTCGAAGTTCCATATCATTTCATCGAGAGATTTACCCGTGAGCGCAGCAGAAGAATCAAACCGCCAGGAGCATTCCGAGCAAGCAAAACCGAGAAAACGCCCTTTTTCGATCCATACAAGCTTGCGGGGCATCCCCCTATTAAAGTTGGTTTGCGGCAGAGTGGTCTTCTTCCCAGAGCTTAGTTAACAGTTAATATGAGTACGCTGCTGTTAAATGAGGGCACGCCGCGTGCCAGTGTAGAGCGACCAGCGGCAATTCCTTTTAATTGATCTGTTGTTAACAAGTTAAGAGAAGACAGGGCAGCTTGGACAAGCCGCGATTCGCGGGACTCCGGTGCTCGGATTCCACCAGGGTGGTGGTTCTCGGCCAGTGGAACGAGCAGGCGAAGATTGAGCGAGGAAGTTACACTTTGGGGCAAGTGGAAGGGGGGAAGAAGCGGATAGCGCTTAACTAGGTTACTGTTGCAAAATCCCGATTTCACTCAATGACCGGGTTCTCGGCGAACAAACGGCGCAAGCTTGTGCTAACGCCTGTGGCTGTTGAAAAAGGAACCAAAGCAGTAATCTCAATGAATTTCAGCGCCTACTGCCAACGTACATTCAATAACTTACGAACGGATTTTGTCGTTGAAATTGGCTGAAAAGAGTTTTTCAACAGCCACGCCTGTTTTCGTCAACAATCAATTTCCTACTCTCCGAATGTCCATCACGGTGACGCGCCGCTGCTCCGAAGTAGACAAGCGAAAATGACATAAACCTGCAAGCCTGCGTTGGATGGACGATCTCACGAGGCCCACAATGACCAACTCACGAGAGTAACAACCCACGTACCAGCCCGCTTTCGCAGTATCCACAGATGGCTTCCGAGGGCTTGCCTAGGAGTGGAGTCTTCCGCCGAGGAAAACGTGGTTTTGTAGCTTGCGGTCAAGTAAGCAATTTCGTTTGAACCTCGAATACGACGATCGGTAATCTCAATGCAGTGAATTCTCGTTGTCCCGTGCGCCATCTGCGCCGAAACCGCTGCGCGTCCAAGCAGAGGGTGCGCGTCAGGCGGCCAAAACTCGATGTCATCAGCGCACAACGCCATCAAACTGTGACCTTGTCCAGCGACTTCGAACTCGATCCAGCTTGAATGGATCTGCTCAATCTCTCGGACGGCATCTTTCGTAAGTTCGCCCATACACGGACATGGATAGCAGATGCGCCCATCGCCCTGCAAGGCAGCACCTTCGTCCGTGCGGAATAGCCTCAAGGAACTGAACGAACGGGTCACTGTCGTAAAATCCCGATTTAACTCGTAACCGCTGGGTTACAAGTGTAAACGCCTGTGGGTGTTGAAAAACTCCTACCCGCGAAATTCGCAAAAATAAAATCGCGTCAGGAAGCCCCACAATCGATCTTCTTGGGTCGAGTAGACATTTTCTATCCCCCAAATTTTGCCTGTTTGGGAAGAAAAGGGAGTTTTTCAACAGCCACGCCTGATAACGTCAACAATCGAGAGTTCGTTGAATCTCGTAGAATGCTATCTGCTGAGAACAAATTCGATGAGGAACAACTTGTCCAGCGCGAAGCGGATAGTCTCAGACATTTTCAAGACTGGGCGCTTGGCGGTGCGAATATCGTTAATGCTGCTTTTAGGCTGTAGCAAGATTCCGTCCGACGCTAACGTCAAGAAGCTGTTTTACGCAAACTGAGATGATTTCAATAGACTCGTCCAAATGTCAGAGCAGGACGTTCGAGTCGTGCGGATAAATTTTGACTTCACGGCAAACCTTCAACGAGAGCGAAATGGCGCGCTCTTCGGAGTGCACGGGTTGGTACGCCTAAAAAGTGCTTGATACTGCCGACATTGTCAGAGAGGCGATGTTACAACAACAATGCAAGGGTTAGGCTGCCAAATCAGTCACCTTCACGTTCTTGATGGCAAAGCCAAGCGTGCTCCGAAAGAAGCCTTGACCGGAAAAGTACAAGCCAATTCCTGAGCCGCCACCGACCAATCCGGGCGGCCTCTCTTCCAGACCTCTGGCCTTCCACCACTCCGGCTCGAAGAACAGGCCGGCGATTTCCATGTGGTTTGCCTCGTGAGTAAAGAGTGTGCCTCGATCCTGTAAAAGCGCCCAAAGCCTCTCGACACAAGGTTCCAGCGAGGCCCGCAAATCTACGTCGCAGAAAGCGAAGACGACCGGTTCCTGGAACTGAGGCATGGTCTGATCGAAATATCCCTGGTGAAAACGGCACACCGACAAATCGCCATAGCGGCGGAGGTTTTCCCTCACGATTTCGAAAGTTCCACACCAGTCGCCTTTGCGGAACGTCCGGATTTCTTTAATTGCGAGGCATTTGTGGAGTTTGTCCGCCTCAGTGGGTTCGGGCAGGCCGGCGAAGGAATCGAAGACGTGCAACTCGCGGCCCACCATCGCGCACACCAGAGAAAAGTTGGTCGTGCTCCCGCCCTGATAACTACCGCACTCGACCACTACTCCTTTCGCGGATTTCGGAACCTTGAGGATCTCGGCGACCATCACTATCTGGTCGAGAAAACCGGAAGCGGTCACAATGCGAAAGCGGTTGCGGTACATCTTCCAAAGCAAGCGTACTTTGCGAAAAAAACCGACGTTATACTCAGCCCCGATTTCGCGGGAAAAGTAAGGCCAAAGATAGACCGGCGCACACAAAAGCAAAAAGGCTCGGCGAACGTTGCGTGCGAGTTTCTTCCGGAAAGGCGGTCCTTGCACTGATTGGCCCTCCTTGACCGCTGCAGGATAGGATAGTCGCGAGGTGCCGATATAAACAGAGAAAAATGAACACAACATTAAGTTCACTATCATGGACACGGATTCCGGGCCGCAAAAGAATGTGGGATTGTCTCCTGAGCGATGGCAGGAATACCGCGTGCTCTTCCGAAAGCTGGGGCTAACAGATGGCTTTGCGCGTCATAAAGACACCCCGTCAGCCGTGTTTTTTTATGTTCAATGCGAAGGGTCAGCCATTGATGGCGATTGCAAGGGCCTAGCTTACTCGGACAAACCACTTGCGCCGACCAAGAACAGCCTTGACAGCATGCCCCCAGACGGAACGTTTTTCGAGCCGTTGTCGCCGAACTGGTATCTGTTTCGCTGGGTAAGCTGAAAGGCGGCAGGTCGGTATATATTCCTTACGACATGATTGACGTAACATCGCGATTACACTCAGTGACATCACGACCCATGAGACACGACCAAAAGGCATGTCCGCTATGCGGTAAACCCATCGAGAAGACGGCGAGAGGCGGAAGGCGCAAATACTCATGCCTGCACTGCGGAGCGACGATAAACAAGTTGCTCATTTGTGACGGCTGCGGGACGAAACGAGTGTGGCAAGGCAAAAAGGGAGCGGCTTGCAGCGGTTGCGGTGCGCCGTACACACGATAGTTGGCGAAAAATCGCGATTTCACTCATAATGCTGGCGAATGAACCGTCCCACTCCCTTACTTTTCTTTTCAATCTGCGCCGTGGTCGATTTCGTGTTCGGCTGCATCAAGTGGCACTCAGTTATCGCAGGCGTTGGCGCAATACTTGGTGGCTTACCATTGACTGCTTTCCTTTTTTTTCTCTTCCGGGCGTTTGGGAACGGCAATGACGACTCCGGCGTGCCCCGTACCTAGACTCAACGCGGCCACGGTAGTTGACGTAACATCGCAATTCCACTCATCGACCGTCGCCGCTTCGATTGGCTGGTGTGCCCACATCGGCGTACTTTGCCAGTCCACAGTGGAGGCATTCGGTAGTGATTTGCCAGAACTCGGCTCCTTTGGCGTAAAACCGCTGGCTGCATCGAGGACACCTGATCTCGTGGGTCAGTGTCAGCATAACTAAACCGAAGATCATCCAGCCGAACACCACCAGATGAACCCCACGCGAGCGCATGTCGATCTGTCTCAACAAGACGACCGCAAATGTCAGAAAGATAAAGACGATTGCAAGGATGTTCACTCGCTTCAGCAGGCGGCACCGTCTCCACGGGTCGTCGCGGCTAACCATGCGGTTAGTTTAGCGCAATACGATTGAGGTACCAGTCAGTTGGCGTAACATCGCGATTACACGCAATATAAA
>PMMJ01000172.1 GCA_003162255.1 Acidobacteriaceae bacterium
ACCGTGGTTTACACCATGGACAAGTTAGTGACCGGCGCTAAAGAAAATCCTCTGCTTCCTGATTTTCTTACTGGAGACCGGCTCTTGATGATGGTGCATGGCGAAGTTGTCGCCGGGATTGACTTCTCGAATCTGAAACTGGACGACGTTAAAGTGGATGGCAAGCAGATTCACTTGCATCTTCCGGCGGCGCAGGTGTTCAGCACGCGACTCGACAGCGCGAAGACGCGGGTGTATTCGCGGCAAACTGGGTTGCTGGCGCCGACCGACCCGAATCTGGAAACGCAAGTGCGCCAGGAGGCGGAACGNNGGATTCGAGAAGATTGACTTCGATTAGGTGCCATTCGGCCCGACTAACTCGGTAACCCGCGACCTATCACTTAGGTCACCTCGTCGTTCGTTTTTCCTGCCACAACTAATCTTCCGACGGAGGGTTACTATCCTCATGAACAACAAATTTACCAACTCGCTGTTAATCCTGGCAGTCGGGGGACTCATGCTTGCTGGTTCCGCTTCTGCTCAAACCTCAACTACTACCTCGGGTGCGGGCCCTGGCGTTGTCGATCCCGGCCATCCGCGCGTCAATGAAGTGAACCGCCGCGAAGAAAACCAGCAGCAGCGCATTGGCAACGGCGTGAAGAACGGGACGTTGAATTCGCGACAAACGGCCAACCTCGAGAAGCGCGAAACCAGCGTGCAGAACCGTGAACAGAGGGATATGGCGAAGAACAACGGCCATCTGACTAAGGCCGAGCAGAAAGGCATTAATCGTCAGCAGAACCGGATCAGCAAGAGCATCGCGAAAGACAAGCAAGCCAACAAGTAATCCGGCGCGCGCAAAAGTTAAACGAGAGGACAGCCGCATGCTTGCTGCGGCTTTTCTTTTGCCTTGGAAGCGAAAAGAAAACGACCCGGAAAGTGTGAAGCCGTTCCCTTCCGGTTCCTAGCTCTCTCTACAGCAAACCAAGAACTGAACTAAACAGTGGATCACTTCACAATCCGATCTCACCAGTTCAACTTCAACGCGAACTGAAACTGGCGCGGGTCGTACGCGGCGGTGGCTTGCCCGGCGTTAGTGAAGAGCGGGCTTACAGCCGCTACGTTGTAAACATTGGCGAGGTTGAACATATCGGCGATGAGATCCATGTTGAAGCGTTCGCCAAAGAAGATTTTCTTGGCGATGCGGAGATCGTTGAAGACGGTCCATGGGCTGACACCGGCGTTGCGGCCCAGGTTGCCGTCGAGCGCGCGCAGTGCGCTCTGGGGGTCGGCTAGCTGGGCCAAAGTGAGGTCAGCGAAGCACGGCTCCTGAAAGAAGCCCGTAGGCGAGAACTTGGAAGCCACGGTCGGGTAAAGGCAATTGTTCGTGGGCGTTCCCGCCGCCACAACGCTGGGACGGCTGGTGAGAGAGGATAACTGGAAGTTGTCGCCGCCACTGGTGATGATGTTGAACGGCCGCCCGGAACTGAATTCGATCTGGGGGGCTAACGTCCAATTACTGAAAAGCTTTCTGGCGAAGCCGCTGCCGCTGAGCTTGCCCGTCTGGTAAACGCCGCTGAAGACGAAACGATGACGCTGATCGAACAGCGAGGTCGAGCGATCGAGGGCCGGGAAGAAGCTATCCTGCGGGGTAAGAGTGGACTGGAGGTCGGTGGAGTCGTCAATGGCGTGCGACCAGGTGTAGGAGGCCAGGAATTCGTAGTGGCTGCTGAAGCGCTTACGAAGATTGGCGGTGAGCCCGTGATAGACCGAACTGCCGTTAGAGTAGTTGGCGTCCATGTCGCCGAAGGGGACGCAATTGCTGAGGGTGCCTGGGTTGCAGTTTGCATTGAGGTTGGCCGCCATCAGATCCGCAATGGCGTCTGTCACGCACGACGGGAAGGCTGTGACCATGGAGGCATTCAGGCCGGAGGGCCGGAACAGGTTCACCAGCGTGGGCGGGACGTAATAGGGCAGAGCGCCAGGAAACGCACCCGCGAGCGGGCTTGGACCGCAAGTGGTGATGAATAACGGGTTAGTCGACGTCGTGGCGGCTCCTGCAGCCACCGCCGCCATCCAGTTCTGCGTTACCAAGTCGCCGCGGACCGGGCTGGCGTTGATGGGACGGTTGAGGTGGCGGCCACCGTTAAAGTTGTAAGCCACGCTGAGGGCGAAGCCATCGCCCAGGTCGCGTTCGATGGTCAGGTTCGCTTGCTGCGAGTAGGCGTAAACGAAGTTCTTGGCCTGCGGATAGCCGAAGGGCTGGAACGCCAGCGGGAACGGAAATGGAGAATACGGCGCCGGCGAATTGGTCAGGTAGTTTTGATTGAGGAACAAGGAATTCGGCTGGTTCAGAGCCTGGAATTGCTGCTGCTGCGGCTGATAGTAGAGCTGGCTCACGGGCATGCAATTCGCGTTCGAAAGAACCCCAGTGAAAATACTGGCGGCATTTAGATTCAAGGGGCTGAATGGGGTGGAGGCGGCGCTGCAGGGAGTGCCTCCGGGAAATATCAACTGGCCACTGGTAGAGCCATCGGAGGCATCGCCGAGGAAATACAGGCCGAGCAAGGGGTGGTCATAGAACATGCCGAACGAAGCGCGGATTACGGTTTTTCCGTCGCCCTTGGGATCCCAAGCCACCCCCAGGCGAGGCTGGATGTTGTTCTTGTCGGTTTGAATACCTTTTTGTAGCCCGAGGAAGTTGTATCCCACCTGCGCCAGCGGCGTCGGAGGCTTGAACGTCGGCGGAAATTCCACGTCGTAGCGCACGCCGTAGTTCACCGTGAGATTGTGATTCACGCGCCAGGAATCCTGCCAGAACACTCCCAGCGGTTTGTTGGAGAACGAGTCGCTGGGACTGCCGATGCCTTGGATGAAGTGCTGCGGGAGACCCGCGCCGTAAGCCTGCACGGGGTTCAGGTTGGGGAAGGGTGCAGGATATGCGGCAACGCTGCCGAAGTCGTACACCCCGCCATAATTCACCGTGAAGGTAGCTTGGAGCGGGAGATAGTTGAAGTCGCCTCCGAACTTGGTGTTGTGGCGTCCGATGCTCCAGGAAAAATTGTCCGTGAACTGGTAGCGTTTCTCGGTGCGCTGGATGTAGGAGTAGGGCTCGCGTCCGAAATAACCGTAACCGGGAATGTTGACGGCCGGGTCGGCGCCGTCTGGGATCTGGGTGTTGTAGAAATAATTCAGACCGCGGCGGGCGTACTGGAAGCGGAATTCATNNCGCAACGAGTACAGGCTGGTGCCTTCAAATACCGGGAAGTTTCCGGCTTGCGATCCCAGCGACTGGTAAGAGGTGGGCACGAAGCATGGGGGCGCCGAGCAGGTGGTGGGAAAGCCGCCAACGCCTGGGTTGCCACCTGTCATGGTGAGCGGCCACGCTCCGGTGAGAGCCATGCCCGAGGAAGCGCCTAAGAGTTCTTCATACGAGATAATGTTCGCCTCTCCGAGAGCACCGATATCCGCTGCGGTCAAGCCTTGCAGAAAGCCTGCTTGCAATGGGGTTGTCTGAATAATGCCCAGCGGCAGAGGGAGCAGACCTCCAGCGGTTGTGGAGGTATCGAAGTTGGTCAGGCCGTAGTACGGCAGGTTAGTCGCCGGGGCAACGCTGGAAAATCCAGTCTCGTGGCGCCGGGTGACTTCATAGGAAAAGTAATAGTACGTCTTGTCTTTCTTAATCGGTCCGCCGAAAGCTGCGCCTCCCTGCACCCGAGTGTAGGCCGGATTCGACGTGGTGCTGAAGGGGTTGACGGCCTGGAAATTGCGATTGCGGAGGTATCCGTAGACATCGCCGTGAAAATCGTTCGATCCGGAGCGGGTGATGATGTTGACCACGCCACCGGCGGCGCGACCGTATTCGGAGGCGTAGTTGTTGGTGATGATTTGGAATTCCTGCACGGCCTCCTGCGAGACGGTGGAGCGCACGCCGTTGGTGGAATTGTCGGTGGCGTCGGCGCCATCGACGTTGACTAGGTTGGAACGGGCGCGCTGGCCGCTCATGTTGAGGCCGGAAGTCGGCGCGGCACCGATTTGGGGGGCACTGTCGCGCTGGACCTGCGAATCCGTCAGCGTGAACTGGATGTAATTGCGGCCGTTGATCGGCAGATTGTCGATGCGACGCTCACCGATCGTGTCGGTGCTGGAGCTGCGAGAAGTTTCGACGAGCTCCGCTTGAGTGCTGACTTCGACGACTTCCCTGCCTCCCGAGACGATGAGCGCGACGGGCAACTCGGCCAAGCCGCCGACGGTGATGGCGACGCCGGTGGCTTCGGCTTTGGCGAAGCCGGGCGCGTCCACGGTGACGGAATAAATGCCGGGAGCCAGTTGACGTACGCTGTAGCCGCCCTGGCCGTCGCCACTGCCGGCGCGTTCCAGGCCTTTGGCGACATCTCGTACGGTAACCGTGGCGTTGGTCACGGCGTCGCCCTTGGGGTCTTTCACGCTGACACGGAGGTCGCCGGTGGCGGCGCCCTGGGCAAAGGCAAATTGACGGACGAGCAACAGCATGACCGCGAAACAGAAGAGACGCAATGGCGCTTTCATAGAGCTCCTGGGACCCTCCGCATCATGGCGGGGGCCGGAATCAGAGTGCGCAGTTTATCAGCAATTGCTTGAGTTTTGAGCACGCTGTTGGGTCGGGATAACGATATGTACATCAGAAGAGGGTGTTTACGCAAGCGGTAAGGTGGAGTACCAGTAGAGTACCGAGAGGCGGAGATGTTATTTGTTCGGGCTTTTGTTCGGCTTTTGTTCGGACTATGGTTCCAGGGGCGGCGCCGCTAGTCCAGCATTGCGTTTGCGGGTGGCTTTCTTTAGATTTCCTTGGAGCGAGAGATTCTTAGACCGAGATTGCTGCCGTGCCGGAAATATTTCTTGTGCCTTCGCGTGAGGATTCCGAGAATTTCAACGGACATTCCATGACTGGCGAACTGCTGCGGGTGATGGTGTGTCCGCCGCGCAGCGCGGGTTGGGATAACTCGCGGAAGGCCGCGGCATGGCGGGAGCTTGAATTTCAGCGTGCTCCCGATTTTGCGGCGGCGCAAAGACAGCACGAGATTCTATGCGGGCTGCTTAGCGACGGTGGAGCCGAGGTGGTGAGTCTGCCGCCGGCGGAATCGCTTACGCTCGATGCCGTCTATGCGCACGACGCGTCGCTGGCCACAGACTATGGTTTGGTGACGATGAATCCGGGAAAGAAGAGTCGCGTCGCGGAGGCGCAGGCGCACGCCAACTTTTGCGGAGAACTGGGCGTTCCGGTGTTTGGCGAAATACGGACGCCGGGGACTTCCGAATCTGGCGATATCGTTTGGCTCGATTCGCGGACACTGCTCATCGGGAATGGCTATCGGACGAACCAGGCGGGGATCGAACAGATGCGGGCTTTGCTCTCTCCGAAGCATGTTGAAGTGCTATCCGCGCCGCTGCCATATGGGCATGGGCCTGCTGCCTGTCTGCACCTGATGTCGCTGATGAGCATGCTCGACGAGCAGACGATTCTGGTAGATCTGCCGTGGCTGGCGGTCGAGACGGTCGAACTGCTGAAGGAGCGCGGGTTTCGGCTGATTGAGATGGAATACTCCGAACGCGACTCGCTCGCCTGCAACGTGCTGGCGCTGGGCAAGAAGCGGCTGATTGCGATTGCAGAAAACGCCAGGACGAATCAACGCTTGCGGGACGCCGGCTTTGATGTGCGCACGTTTCCGGGGTCGGAGATCGGCATCAACGGAGGGGGCGGGCCGACTTGCCTGACTCGGCCGCTGCTGCGGAAGTAGGGGCGATCGTTGGTCATTGGTCGTTAGTCGTTCGCGCTTCGTTTTGGGCAGTTGGCGTTACAGGGTCCCATTCCGTCCGGCTTGGTAGAATCAAAGGGCAATGCTTTTGCCGTTCGTCCGCGAACTTTTCGCGGAGGTAGAACAATTACCTGCCTTCACGCGTGCCGCCTCCCATCTGCGGGAGAGCGCGGGGCGTATGAGTGTCACTGGACTGTCGGCGGCGGCCAAAGCGCTGATCGTTGTTTTATTGCGGCGCACGGTCGAGCGTCCGTTTGTGCTGGTGGTGGCCGACAACCGCGCGGCCGAAGAGTTACTGCCCGTATTGCGCGCGTTCTGCGAACTGACAGGAGCGGCGGATCCTGACTCGGTCATCGGCCTGCCGGCGCGCGATGTGCTGGCCTTCCAGAATTTGTCGCCGCATCCGGAGATTCAGGAAGAGCGCGCTACGGCGTTATGGAAGATCGCGACCGGCCGCGCCGCGATCGTAGTTTCTCCGGTGACCGCGACCACAATTCTTCTTCGTTCCTCCGACTATTATGCCGACCTGGCGCGGGTTCTGCGTCGCGGGGAAACTTTCGACCTCGAGAAACTGCTCGAGCACCTGAACACGGTTGGTTACAGCGCAACCGATGTGGTGGAAATGCCGGGGCAGTACGCGGCTCGCGGCGGCATTCTCGATGTGTACTCGCCGGAAGCGGACCGTCCGGTGCGCGTCGAGTTTTTCGGGGATGAAATCGAGTCGATGCGCAAGTTCGACCCGGCAAGTCAGCGATCTTCGAACCCAGTCGATGAAGCGTTGCTCCTGCCGCTGACGGAAACGCCGGTCACTTCAGAACTGCTTGGTGCGATCAATGCGCGGCTTTCGGGGAAACGCATTACGGGAGCACCGGAGATCTTGGAACAAGCGATGCGCGACTCTGGCGCCGGCGTTTTTCCGGGTTGGGAGTTCTATGCTCCGGTGGCGGGCGCCGACCGCAGCATTTTCGGGCTGCTTCCGGAAGCGCGGGTAATTCTCGACGAGCCCGAAGCTCTGCTGCAGGAACTCGACAAGGTTTGGGCTCGTATTGAAGAAGCGCACGAGCGCAGTGGGGTGGGAAACCTGGTTCGTCCCGCCGATCTTTATCTCACGCCGGAAAGCTGGCGGGAAAAAACGACGGCGCTAGCCGGAGCCGATTTTGAATATCTGGCGTTGGCGCGCGAAGGGAGAACGGAGGCGGCTTTTTTTTCGCAGCCGGTCACGCGCTTCCACGGCGCGGTGCCCGCGATGATCGAGGCGGTTCAGAAGTTGGTTGGCGGCGGCACGCAGGTAGTTCTTGCTGTGCCCAACACGGGAGAAGTCGAGCGCCTCGCCGATATGTTTACCGAGTACAACGCGTCGTATCGTCTGGGAAGCCGCACGCGCAGCGGAGAGAGTTATGCCGACGAAACCTCGTATTTTGCCGGCGACGTTCTTACCACTACTCTACTGAAGGCTTACCTTCCCGACGGCTTCGTTTTGCCGGAAGCGCACCTCGCAATTTTCGGGGCGCGCGATCTGTTCGATGAATCGGACCTGGTGGTGGCGCGACCGCAACGGCAGAAATCGAAAGTCTCAGCGTTTCTTTCTGATTTCCGCGATTTGCAGGTCGGCGATTACGTCGTGCACGTGGAGCACGGCATCGGGCAGTATCAAGGTCTGAAGGAAATCAATCAAGGCGATGGCGCCGCGGAGTTCATGCTGCTTGAGTACGCCGAAGCTGCCCGGCTGTATGTTCCGCTAACTCGGCTCGATCTGGTCCAGAAATATCGTTCGTCGGAGGGCGCGAAGCCCGTCCTGAATCACCTTGGTAGCCAGGCATGGGGCAAGACCAAAGCCCGCGTGCGCAAGGCGATGAAAGATATGACCGACGAGTTGCTCAAGCTTTATGCCCAGCGCCAGGCCGCGCGTGGGCACACTTTTCCGGCCGACACCGAGTGGATGAAAGAGTTCGAAGATTCGTTCGAATACAACGAGACCGATGATCAGGCGCAGGCCATCGCCGACGTGAAGCGCGACATGGAATCGCAACTCCCCATGGATCGGCTGCTGTGCGGCGATGTCGGTTACGGCAAAACCGAAGTTGCGATGCGCGCTGCTTTCAAGGCGCTGAGCGACAACAAGCAAGTCGCCGTGCTCGCGCCCACTACCGTTCTTGCCTTCCAGCACTACGAAACGTTCAAGCAGCGATTCGCGCCGTTCCCGCTCACCGTCGAAATGATCAGCCGCTTCCGGACGCCGAAGCAGGTCAAGGAAATTTTGGGACGAGTGGAAGCGGGGAAAGTGGACATCCTGATCGGCACGCACCGTCTGCTTTCCAAGGACGTGAAGTTCGCCGACCTCGGCCTGCTGGTGGTGGATGAGGAGCAGCGTTTCGGCGTCCGCCACAAAGAACGCATCAAGCAGATGCGAACAGAAGTGGACGTGCTCACCATGTCTGCGACGCCAATCCCGCGGACGCTGCATATGTCGCTGGTGGGTCTGCGCGACATGAGCGTGATTGAAACGCCACCCAAGGATCGCATGGCAATTCAGACCGTGGTCGCGAATTGGGACGAAAAGCTCATCCAGTCAGCGATCGAACAGGAACTCGACCGCTGCGGGCAGGTTTATTTCGTGCACAACCGGGTCGACACGATCTGGGAGATTGCGGCCAAGATTCAGACGCTGGCTCCGGGTGCGCGCATCACCGTGGGCCACGGGCAGATGGGCGAAGGAGAGCTGGAAAAAGTGATGCTGAAATTCATGCACCACGAAGCCGATATTCTGGTCTCGACCACGATCATCGAGAACGGCCTCGACATCCCGCTCTGCAATACGATCGTCATCAATCGGGCCGACCGGCTGGGCTTGTCGGAACTTTATCAGTTGCGCGGACGCGTGGGCCGCTCGAACCGGCGGGCATACGCATATCTGCTTCTGCCCGCTGAAATCGAGTTGACGCCGATTGCCCGGCGACGTCTGGCCGCGCTCAAGGAGTTCTCCGATCTCGGCGCCGGCTTCAAGATCGCTGCTCTCGATCTCGAACTGCGGGGTGCGGGAAATCTTTTGGGCGGAGAACAGAGCGGCCACATCGAAGCGGTGGGATTTGAACTTTACACGCAGATGCTGGAACGCGCCGTACGCGAGATGAAGGGCGAGGCGGGCGTTGAAATCACGGAAATCCAACTTAATTTGGGCCTGAACATCCGTATTCCGTCCGACTACATCAAGGAAGAGAATCAGCGACTGCGGATGTATAAAAGGGTCGCAGGAGTGGAGACCGAGTCGCAGTTGCACGACGTGCGCGCAGAGCTGATCGATCGCTATGGCGAGACGCCCGGCGCGGTCCGCAACCTGCTTGCGTACGCCGCGCTCAAGCTACAGGCGATGCGGGTGGGCGCAAACGCCATTGAGCGCAAGCGCGAATTCGTGAGCATCAAGTTCAGCCCGAATGCTTCGATTGATCCCGGCAAGCTGGCGCGCTTTGTGGCGTCGCAGCGGGGGACGCAGTTCACTCCGGACGGGACGCTTAAGTTCACGATAAAAGTCGACAGCGCCGCTGGAATACTGCAAACGCTGCGCGATCTACTGGAAGAACTGGAGGCGCGGGAAGAAGTGACGCACCAAGTATGAGCGCCAACAGCTACAATGATTCCGCGATGAAACCGACGCACGAACGACGAGCGAACAACGACCGCCGCAAGATCCGGAAAGTTCGCAAAGCCATTTTCCCCGCCGCGGGATTAGGCACGCGCTTTCTGCCGGCCACCAAGGCCCAGCCGAAAGAGATGCTGCCGCTGGTCGATAAGCCCATCATTCAATATGGCGTGGAAGAGGCGCTGGCCGCGGGATGCGACCAGATCATCATCATCACGGGACGCGGCAAGAGCGCCATCGAAGATCATTTTGACGTCAGCTACGAGCTGGAAAAAATGCTCGAAGAAAAGGGCAAGTACGACCTGCTCAAAATCGTGCGCCAGATTTCGGACATGATCCACGTGGCCTACGTGCGCCAGAAGGAGGCGCTCGGACTCGGTCACGCTGTGCTCACGGCGCGCGAATTGATTGGCGACGAACCCTTCGCCGCGCTGCTGGCTGATGACGTCATCGATGCAAAAGTGCCGGTGCTCAAGCAGTTGATGAATGTATTCGACGAGAAGCACTGTTCCGTGATCGCGACGCAGGTGGTCGACGGGCCGGCGATTTCTTCTTATGGCGTGCTGAAGGCGAAAGAGGTTTCGGGCTCAGGGGGCAAACTCTTCGAAGTTCTCGACCTGGTGGAAAAGCCGGAGCTGGCGGAAGCACCTTCGAATCTGGCTGTGATCGGGCGCTACATTCTGACGCCGGCAGTCTTCGAGACGCTTTCCGATATCAAACCCGGCGCGGGCGGCGAGTTGCAGCTCACGGACGGCCTGCGCGGGCTGCTGCAGCGCGAGAAGATGTACGCCTACGTTTACGAAGGACGCCGCTTCGATGCTGGCGACAAACTCGGTTTCCTCAAAGCCACGGTTGAGTTTGCTTTGAAACGCGAAGATCTGGGCGGGGACTTCCGGGAATATCTGAGAGGTTTAAAGCTATAGCTTGTTCGCGGGGCGTCGCGTCTGGGGCCACTCTTTCACACAGTCGTCACATCGCCGCGTTGAGCTTCTTTGACGCCGACAATTTTTCGAGCGGGGGATATGAAGCCAGATCAATCAGGGGGCCCACAGGATTTGAGATAACCATACCGCCGAAGCCCGGCCCGCCGAAAGAGGCGCGTGAAGGATGCTCCCGCCCGCACGTCTTTGCTATTGTCTCGCTCGCTCTTCCATCGTCACTTTCATCTTCTTCGATTTCTCTTCGACGCCGCGCGCGAGCTTCTCTTTGTACGTTGTCAGTTTTTTCGCGATGGCCGCGTCGGACACGGCAATAATCTGGGCCGCGAGGATCCCTGCATTGGTTGCGCCGGGCTTGCCGATGGCGACGGTAGCTACCGGAATGCCTGCCGGCATTTGAACCGTCGCCAGCAGGGAATCCATGCCCTGCAGGGAGGTGGAAGGAATGGGGACGCCGATGACTGGCAAGGTTGTGTGCGCCGCGATTACACCCGCGAGATGCGCCGCTCCGCCTGCGCCGGCGATGATCACGCGAATGCCACGTCCGGCGGCCTTGCGCGCGTAGTCCGCGGTGCGGTCGGGCGAGCGATGGGCTGAAGTTACATCCATCTCGTAGGCAATCTCGAATTCATCGAGAGCTTTCCCGGCTTCGCGCATGATCTCCAGGTCGGAATCACTGCCCATTACGATGGAAACGAGTGGTTTGGCCATGATGGTTTTGCGTCCATTTTTCGTGAAGTTGTAAATCCAGACAATACAAATTGTGATGATGGCACAAACATAGCGTAACGAATTCCGGACATCTCGCTAGCTCTTCTTCAGTGCCCGCCCCGCAATATCTCTGCGATAGTGCGCGCCCTCGAAGCCGATCTTTGCGCACGCCTCATAGGCGCGCTGCACGGCCGCCTCCAACCCCGCAGCGCGGGCCGTTACTCCGAGCACTCGTCCGCCGGAAGTGTAGAAAGCCCCTTCGCGTTTCGAGGTGCCGGCATGGAAGACTTTTATGCCTTCCAACTTTCCCGCATCCTCCAGGCCGGTGATCTTCTTACCCACCTCGTAGGCGCCCGGATAACCGCCCGAAGCCATTACCACACAGACCGCCGCGTCGTTCGACCACTTGAAATCGCCCTCACTGGTGCGGCCGTCGATGGACGCCTCCATGGCCTCGACCAGGTCGCTTTCGAGACGCATCAAAATAGGCTGCGTCTCCGGATCGCCGAAGCGGCAGTTGAATTCGAGGACCATGGGGCCGCGTGCGGTGATCATCAAGCCGCAGTAGAGAACGCCTTTGTACTCCGCTCCTTCTTCCTTCATGCCCGCAACCACGGGGCGCGCGATGTGTGTGAGGAGCCAGTCGCGCATCTGGTCGTCCACGAGAGCCTGCGTCGAGTAAGCGCCCATGCCGCCGGTGTTCGGGCCGGTGTCGCCATCGCCCACGCGCTTGTGATCTTGGGCGGCGACCAGCGGCGCCACCCGCTCGCCGTCGCTCACGACCAGAAACGAAAGTTCGTCGCCTTCGAGAAACTCTTCCAGCACCACACGCGATCCCGCTTCCGCCAACATCTTGCCGCTAAGCATTTCATTGGCGACGGTCGAGGCCTCGTCTTTGCTTTTGGCGATGACAACGCCCTTGCCGGCAGCTAGGCCGTCGGCCTTCACTACAAGCGGAGTGTGGAAGTGCGGCAGCGCATCGCGGACCTGCTCCGAAGAATCGCAGATCGCATAATGCGCGGTCGGAATGTGGTGGCGTTGCAAGAACTCCTTGGCAAAGCTTTTGCTGGTCTCAAGCTGCGCGGCGGCTTGCGTGGGGCCAAAGGTGCGCCAGCCTCGCCGCGTCAATTCGTCCACCAGGCCTAGCATCAGCGGCAACTCCGGCCCGACGATGGTGAGGTCGGGCTGGATCTGATTGGCGAGTGCGACCATGGAGTCGAGGCTCTTAACGTCTACCGCGATGCATTCCGCGTCGTCCGCGATTCCGCCGTTCCCAGGCGCACAGTAGATCTTCGTGACTCGCGGCGATTGCCGGAGCTTCCACACCAGCGCGTGCTCGCGTCCTCCGCTGCCGATGACGAGGATCTTCATAATTGAACATTTAAGGGTAGGGGCGCGAGAAGACGATGTCAAACGAGAACAGATTGCAGAGGTCAGATGGCAGAGGTGAGAACTGAACGGCACTCGCTCCTGGTTTTCGCCAAAGGCCCTTCACCGCAAAAGGGGGAACCTCTGCCATCTGTCCTCTGACTTTTGACCACTGCGATCTTTCGGTTAGCTCCGCTTAATCCCGCCGTATAATCTGCTAGCGTGATCACAGTTTCCAAAGAGGACTACCTCAAAGCGATTCTCGAGGCCGAGAGCGAGGGGGAAAGCGTTATTTCGGCCACGCTCGCGCACTGGCTTAAAGTTTCGCCTCCGGCCGTAACGATGGCCGTGCGCCGGCTGAAGAAAGACGGCTTGGTGCGGGTGAATGCCGACGGACGCGTTCGACTGACTGCTGCTGGGCGAAAGATTGCCCGCAAGCTGACGGTTCGCCACCACCTGATCGAACGCATGCTCGCCGAGATCTTCGGGATGGAGTGGTACAAGGTACACGATGAGGCAGAACGGTTGGAACACGCGGTCTCACCCGATTTCGAGGCCCGGCTGTTCGCCAAGCTCGGGCGCGGAGTCGCGTGTCCGCACGGTAATCTGACTGAACTGGAGAGTCCCGCCAGTCGCCGCCGCCGCGGCTTGCTACTGCTGGCTCAGGCCGAACCTGGGGAGAACTTCCAGGTGAGTGGAATTTATGAGCGGGATCGGCGCCTGCTGGAGTTTCTTGAACAGCGCGGCATCCGTCCCGGAGCCAAAATTCACGTCGCGCATCGCAACTACGACCACACGCTGACCCTAACTACCGGCGTGGGCCGAGTGTCGTTGGGTATATCCGCTGCTGAAAAAGTCTGGGTTAAGCCGGATGGGAAAGCCGTTGCTAAAGTGGTAAAGTAATTAACCATAGTTTATACCATCATGTATACTCACGCTAATAGGCGAGCGAGCGACAACCCTCGCTGTCCCTATCGCACTCCATCAGTGGGATGAACAACCGAATGAAAGAACAAAAGGCAGCATCGGAGCCGCGAGGGAATGCCGCACCCCGATCAGGCCTGCCTTCCGATCAGCGGATTTCTGGCGGTGACGTCGTCATCACCCACGAGGATATCGATCGCGCGCACGACCGCGAACGGGTATCGGTGACGCGGGCCCGGCGGGGATTCCGGCCGCGGTTGCGGCTGTTCTGGTTGCTCATTGGCCCCGGCATTCTGGTGATGCTTGGAGAGAATGATGGTCCCAGCATGCTGTCGTACGCGGCGACCGGGGCGCGATTCGGCATCGGCTTCTTCCTGCCGTTCGTGGTGCTGACATTCCTCATGGCTTGCGTGGTGCAGGAAATGACCGTGCGTTTGGGCGCGGCCACTCATCGCGGGCACGCCGAGCTGATCTTCGATCGCTTCGGTCCTTTCTGGGGCTGGTTCTCGATGATCGACCTGATGATCGGCAACTTTCTGACGCTGGTCACGGAGTTCATCGCCATCCGCGCCGGGCTCGGATTCTTCGGCGTGCGGCCGGCGGTTGCGGTCCTGGCCGCGTTGTTGGTGCTCTCGGTCGCGCTCATGACGCATCGGTACTGGACGTGGGAGCGGCTCATTTTAGGCGCGGCCATGTTCAACCTAGTGTTCGTGCCGGTGGCTTTGCTGACCCATCCGCACTGGGGAATGGTGGGCCGCGCATTGCTGACTTGGAGGCCACTCCCCGGCGGGATCTCGCAGGAGACGGTTCTGATCCTGCTGGCGGATATCGGAGCGACCGTCACTCCGTGGATGCTGTTTTTTCAGCAAAGCGCGATTGCCGATAAGGGTCTCACCACGCGGGACATCCGCTTCGGACGCATCGACACGGTGCTGGGAGCAGCTTTGGCGACAATTGCCGCGCTCGCGGCGATGCTGGCGACGGCTCCGCTGTTCATGCACCACATGTCGGCAGCGAACTTCGAAGCCGCCGAGTTCGCCCAGGCACTGCAACCGTTTATTGGACACTGGGGAGCGGCGCTTTTCGCATTGGGCATGTTCGAGGCAGGAATGGTTGCCGCCATTACGATTTCAACTTCGTCCGCGTACGCCTTCGGAGAAGTGGCGCGGCGCCCGCACAGTTTGAATCTCCCCTTCAAGCAAGGGAGGGCGTTCTACCTCGTTCTTCTTATCGAAGCTGCCGCCGCAGCGGGACTGGTCCTGATCCCGGGAATTCCATTGGTATACATCGTGCTGCTGGTGAACGTAATCGCCGTCCTGGCCATGCCTCCGGCGCTTCTCTTTCTGTACATGCTGGTGAACGACCGTGAAATCATGGGCGCGCTGGTCAGCCCGCTGTGGGCGAATGTGCTGGCACTGGGGGTTGTGACCGTACTGGTCAGCGCCGGGCTCTTGTTTGGAATCAGCGTGATTGCGCCTAATGTGCTGGCGCTGGTTGGAGGCAGGTAGATGGAAAAACAATTTGATTCCGCACACGCCGCTGAACTGAGTCACGAAGATCTCGCCTCGGTGGTGACCGCGCTGGAGCCGGACCAGATCATTTCCGCCAAGGAACACCATCATTGTCCGCGACGGCAGCTCACTCGCACCGAGATGGTACTTTTCTGGGCGCTGAGGATTTATTTGGTCTTCATGGTCGGGGTGGTTGTCTATCAGATCTGGACGGGCGTGCGGTAGGATGGATCGCTTCGTTAACGTGAGCTACTGTCTTTCAGTTCCAATAGATCCCATTGATTGCCGTACAGGTCTTCGAAAACTGCGACGGTGCCGTAGGCCTCTTCGCTCGGCGGTCGTATGAACTTTACTTTGCGCTCAGTCATTTCGTGATAGTCACGCCAGAAATCGTCGGTGTGCAGAAAAAGAAAAACTCGCCCGCCGGTCTGGTTGCCGATACGGCTCATCTGTTCTGGCGTCGCGGCTCGGGCCAGGAGCAAGCTTGTACCCTGAGAGTCCGGTGGGGCGATCAATACCCAGCGCTTTTGTTCGCTCAAATGAGTATCTTCGACCACTCTGAAGTTGAGTGTACGAGTGAAGAACTCCAGCGCTTCATCGTACTCGCGAACAACCAGCGCGACATAGCCCAGCGTCTGCATCATAGGTCGTTTTTACTTTAGCTCAATCGGGCGGCATTAGTCCCCACAACGGCTTTCAAAACGAATTACACTATTAACTCCGAGTCCGCATTGTGCCCGGCTCTGTGCCGGAGCTTGTGAAGGAATACCAACATGTCAACGAATAGTTTTGGCGCTCGCGCAACTTTCAAAGTCGGCGGCAAGGAATACGAGATTTACCGGCTCGATGCTCTCGACAAGCAGGGCATCTCGACGAGGCACTTACCGTTCTCGCTGCGCATTCTGCTGGAGAACCTGCTGCGGACCGAAGACGGGCGCAACGTGACACAGGGCGAAATTCGCGCGCTCGCCGCGTGGAGCAAGAATTCGAAACCGGAAAAAGAGATTGCCTTCACGCCCAGCCGTGTGTTGCTGCAGGATTTCACCGGCGTCCCCGCGGTTGTCGATCTGGCAGCCATGCGCGACGCCATGAAACGTCTGGGCGGCGACCCGAAGCTCATCAATCCGCTACAGTCCGCCGAACTGGTGATCGACCATTCGGTGCAGGTCGACGAATTCGGATCGCCGGGCGCCTTCGACGTAAACGCGCTGCTGGAATTCCAACGCAACAAAGAGCGCTACGCGTTTCTGCGCTGGGGACAGACGGGCTTCCGCAATCTTGCCATCGTGCCCCCGGACACCGGCATCGTGCACCAGGTCAATCTCGAATATCTGGCGCGCGTGGTGTTTGTGCACGAAGCAAACGGGAAGCGCACCGCCTATCCTGACACACTTGTCGGCACCGATTCGCATACCACGATGGTCAATGGACTCGGCGTGCTGGGCTGGGGCGTGGGCGGCATCGAAGCCGAGGCCGCCATGCTGGGACAGCCTGTGTCCATGCTCATCCCGCTGGTGGTCGGAGTGAAGCTTACCGGACGCCTGCGCGAAGGCGCCACGGCTACCGATCTTGTTCTTACCATTACCGAGATGCTGCGCAAGCACGGCGTTGTCGGAAAGTTTGTCGAATACTTTGGCCCAGGCCTGCAAGACCTGCCACTCGCCGATCGAGCTACGATTGCGAACATGGCTCCCGAGTATGGCGCGACTTGCGGCATCTTCCCGATCGACAAAGAGAGCCTGCGCTATCTGAAACTCACCGGACGCAGCGACGAGCAGATCGCGCTGGTCGAAGCCTACGCTCGCGAGCAGGGACTTTTTCACGACGCCAACACGCCCGAAGCCGAATACTCCGAGTTGCTGAGTCTGGATCTTGCCACGGTCGAATCGAGTCTGGCTGGACCGAAGCGTCCACAGGATAGAGTGGTGCTGTCGCAGGCACGCGAGTCGTTTACGCAGGCGTTGCCCTTGCTGATCAAGCCGAAGACTAAGGTCGCCGCTGCGGCTCCGGCCGACGTCGCTGTTAAGCAGGTTAACCGTTGGGAACAGGAGGGCGGAAATCCGACGGCAGTTGGGGTCGAAGACCCGAATGTCCACGAGCACATTCCGACGAATGGGCATGTGGCGCTGCATCACGGCAGCGTGGTGATTGCGGCGATCACCAGTTGCACGAACACGTCGAACCCGTCCGTGATGCTGGCCGCAGGACTGCTGGCGAAGAAGGCGGTAGAGCACGGCCTTGAAGTGCCCGCGACGGTCAAGACTTCGCTTGCCCCCGGATCGAAGGTCGTGCTCGACTACCTCGAAAAGGCCGGACTGATGCCGTATCTGGAGAAGTTGAAGTTCCACATCGTTGGATATGGATGTACTACATGCATCGGGAACTCGGGCCCGCTGCCAGTTGAAGTTTCGAGAGAAATCGACGAGAAGAATCTGGTCGTTGCCTCGGTGCTCTCTGGCAATCGCAACTTTGAGGGCCGCATCAACTCTGAAGTCCGCGCCAACTATCTGATGTCGCCGCCGCTGGTGGTGGCATTCGCTCTGGCCGGCCGCATCGACGTTGATCTACGCAAGGATCCCGTCGGAAAAGGCAAAGACGGCAAGCCCGTCTATCTCGCCGACATCTGGCCTTCGCAGCAGGAAGTCGAGCAGGCAATGGCAAGCGCGATTACGTCCGAAATGTTCCGCAAAAGCTATGCCGAGGTGTACTCCGGGGACGAGCGCTGGCGCGGGCTGCCGGTTCCAAAGGGCGAGACTTACGCGTGGGAAAAGGACTCTACCTACATCCGGCAGGCGCCCTACTTCGATGACATGGCGCTGAAACCGTCCGCCGTTGAGGACATTGCGGGCGCGCGCGTGTTGGCCGTGCTCGGCGACAGCGTTACCACCGATCACATCTCGCCCGCCGGTTCTATTAAGAGAGATGGCCCCGCGGGCAAATACTTAATTGCTCACGGCGTGCAGCCGGCGGATTTCAATTCGTACGGATCGCGTCGCGGCAATCATGAAGTGATGATGCGCGGCACGTTTGCGAACATCCGCCTCCGCAATCAGCTTGCCCCGGGCACGGAAGGCAGTTGGACGCTGCATCTGCCCGAGGGCGAAAAGTTGTTTATCTACGACGCTGCGGTGAAGTACCGCGAAGACGGCGTTTCCCTGATCGTGATCGCGGGCAAGGAGTACGGCTCNNGTGGGCATGGGCGTGCTCCCGCTGGAATTCCAGCCCGGCGAAACTCGCGAATCACTTGGCCTGACGGGACACGAGGTGTTCTCGATTGATGGCGTGTCTGCGCTAGCGCCACGGAAGCAAGTCACCGTTCGCGCCAAGTCGGCGGACGGAACGCAGAAAACCTTCACGGCAACTGTGCGGGTGGATACGCCGGAAGAGGTGGCGTATTACAAGCATGGCGGCATTCTGCAGTATGTCCTCCGCCAAATGCTCGAATAGCGCGGCACAATCGGGAAGACTCATTTCGATCTGCGGGATTGGCCGCGGCAGGCGTCTTTTGGACGTTANNCGTTAGCTGCGGCCTTCGCGTTTCTGCGCAAGCACCAGGCCGCGCGGGGTGGGCAGGAGCAACACGGAGATGAGTCCCTCAGCTTCGAGTCGCAGGGCACCTTCACGCACACTCTTCATTGCCGAACTTGCATCGTGTATGAGGATGAGCCCGTACGGATTGATCTGCGGCAGGAAGCGGCGCACCTCTTGTTCGCGCAGTGGCCCATCGCTGTCACAAAAAAGCATGTCGATGCGGCCGTCAATCTTCATCTCAAGGCTGGATTCGTTGCGCGCCACAATCCATTTGCCGAGCCCGGATCCGGCGAAGCGTTTCTTCGCGGCTTCGTACACTTTCTTGTCCCACTCGCAGGTGNNCAAGCCCTCCGCGATGCGCAGCGTGCTCAGGCCAGAGAATGTGCCGGTCTCCACGACCAGCTCGGGCTTGACCGTAGTGACTAGGGCCTTCAGAAAATCGAGAACTTCCACTTCCGCGCTCATCGAGTCATACATATGCCACCGTTCCGGATGCTGGCATTCGGGTGTTGGGCGATGATACTCGGGTTGCAGCACATCACCGTGGGAAGAAATGTGTTCGACAATGCGATGTTCTTTTTTCAGCGTGTGGTATTGACTCTTAATACGCCACNNCGGTGAGGATCAGGTAAGCGCAGAAAATTTCGCCCTTGGCCTTCGGGCCCTTCAGCGCTTTCGTGCCCATGTGCCACAGGAAGGCGCCAATCGCGCACCAGATGAAAAATTCGTAGATCGGAGTGGGATGCACACGACAGCTCGGCGGCCACCCCTGCTGCACGCACGTTATCGTGGTGGGCATAACTCCGTTCGGAAAGCTCATGCCCCACGGCAAGGTCGTTGGCGTTCCGTAATCGCCGTCGCCGGAGAGCAGGCAGCCCATTCGCCCGATCGCATAGCCAAACGAGGCCGCGGGCGTGCAGGCGTCCAGAAACTCCAGCAGAGGAATTTTGGCCCGCCTGCCGAGAATGAGCATTGCAAAAAAACC
>PMMJ01000508.1 GCA_003162255.1 Acidobacteriaceae bacterium
ACCTCATCTCCGTCTGGAAGCCGGGAGGGCGATTCATCCTGAATTCCGGCTGCGCCATTCCGTCGACTACGCCGTCTGAGAACATTTACGCACTGATTGAAATGGTGAAAGAGTGCGGAGTCTATGAGTAGCCGGGCCGTGAGTCCAGAGGCGGTGTCCGCCCGTGACAGAGGTTTCAAATGAGTCTAGCTATCGGTTCGCTGAGTGAGTTCCTGTTTGGCCACGCTCCGCGGCCCGTTTCGTGTGGCCGTGGGCTCGAGCTTGGCAAAGGCACCGTCATCCCGGAGATCAATTTCACCCTGCCGGCGATGGACATTGACGAGGCGACCTGGCCTGAGGTGCGTCGGCTGTACGCAGAAATGATCGAGGGCGTCTGCAAACGAGCGGCGGAACTCGAAGCGCCCGGCCTTCTGGTCGAGTTCGAGACTCTACCCGCGATGACGATTCGCCCCGAGTGGGGCCGTGAAATCGTTGAAATCCTCGCCACCTGTTTACATGGCTATTACGAAAAGCACGGTCTAAAAAATGCACTCCGCGTGACGCCCAATGATACGCGTGATTTTCTGTCGCCCTCGCACATGCGCGATGGCCAATACTGGGAGGCCATGGCTCAACTTTTTGAGATGTCGGCAGCCGCCGGAGCGGACCTGCTGTCGATTGAGTCTACCGGAGGCAAGGAAGTGTGCGATGAGGCGCTGCGCTTCGGCGATCTGCGTCAGACGATTTTCGGACTTGCCATCCTGGGTGCGCGCGATATGGAGTTCCTCTGGAAACATCTGGTTGGGGTATGCAGTAAAGCCAACATTGTTCCAGCAGGAGATAGCGCTTGTGCCTTCGGCAACACCGCCATGGTTCTGGCCGACCAGAAGTTCATTCCGAGAGTGCTAGCTGCCGTAATTCGAGTGGCTTCGGTGCCGCGCAGCCTGGTCGCATATCGAATGGGTGCTGCGGGTCCAAGCAAGGACTGTGCTTACGAAGGCCCTTATCTAAAGGCAATCGCTGGAGTCCCGATTTCGATGGAAGGACGGAGCTCGGCCTGTGCCCACTTGACGCATGTCGGCAACATTGCGCAGGCGGTCTGCGACGCGTGGTCCAACGAATCCGTACAGCAGGTGCGCTTGCTGAGCGCGTATGCTCCGATCGTCTCCCTTGAGCAGTTGGTGTATGACTGCCGATTGATGAACACGGCTGCTGCTGGCTCCCGCGAGGATGCAATTCGGTTGAGAGACTGGCTGGTGGAATCTGATGCGGCGCTCGATCCCCAAGCCTGGGTGCTGCGTCCTGATGTGGTTCTAAGAATTGCGGAACGGATTGCGACTGAGCCTACACCATACCTCCAGACCCGCGTGGCCGCTCGCTGTGCAATCGAAGAAATTGCGTCTGCGCACCGGGAGGGACGATTGCGAGTATCGCCGCAAGAGATTCGCTGGATTGCAAAGATCGAGAGAGAAGTGGCTCAATTGCCCGGCCAAGAGAGCGAGTTCATCGACGAAATGCTGGCGACCCCGGTTGCGGAGAAGTTTCTGCCCGGCGAGTACGGTATTGAATCGGTCGCGAGCCGTTAAAAGCTGCCTACGCATAATAAAAGGAGTACGCTGATTGGCGTCTTCAGGCGAGCAGAGCGTCTTTCGCTTGAAGCCGCATTCGAGAGGAAGAAATGACCGATCTCAAGAAACTTCATCAAGCAATTCTAGATGGCAATGCGAAAGCCTCCGCTGAAGAGACTGCGCACGCGCTCGTGGCGGGCGTCGACCCAATGACCATTATTGAGGGCACGATGATTCCAGCCATGGACGAGGTGGGACGGCTCTTCGAATGCCAGGACTATTTCGTTCCAGAACTTCTGTTGTCCGGCAGAGCCATGAAAGCTGCGATGCAACTTCTGCGCCCGCTGCTGGCAAAGAGCGGGGCTCAACCCGTGGGTCGCGTCGTCATCGGCACCGTGAAAGGGGATTTGCACGATATAGGGAAGAATCTCGTGGCCTCCATGCTGGAGGGCGGGGGCTTTGATGTAACCGATCTCGGTACCGACGTCTCTCCCGACAGGTTCGTCGCCGCGATCGGAGAGAAGAACGCCGACATCGTCTGCCTCTCCGCCCTGCTCACGGTCACGATGCCGGCGATGAAAACGACGATCGAAGCGTTGGAGCGCGCTGGAGTCCGCAATAAGGTCAGGGTTCTCATCGGCGGTGCGCCGGTGACTCTGCAGTACGCCAGGGAGATCGGAGCGGACGGCTACGGTGAGAATGCAAACGCAGCGGTCGCGCTTGCTCGCGAACTGGGTAAAGGCACGTTGCGGCCATAGAGTGCCATCGATTGCCGGTTGTTCCATTCCGTGAAAACCAGCGCATTCTATGGAGGACCCGCTCTCTCGATTTCTCGTTGGGAGGTAACACCATGAAATCTGCTGCAGCGGTTCGACTAACTGCTCTCTTACGGGCATCCGCAATTATTTTCTTGACCTCTTGCAGCCTGAAAGACTCCGTGGCGCAACCTATTGCACCGGAGAAGGTCAGCGTAACTGTCAAGTGGGACAAGGTCATAACGGTTTCGAAGACCACTCCCACCCTTCAAGTGGTCGTCAATCCACCCTTGCGCCGGGGTACGAAGATACACGATCGTGTCTTTCAGGCTCTGCATGAGTTGGGAGCTGATTTCGTTCGCTACGTGCCTTGGCTGCCTTACCCCAAGCTCGGTGTTGCCGAACTCGACCCTCCCAAGGACGGAAAAACGTCGTGGGACTTTTCACTGCTTGATCCCATGATGGAAGACTTGATGAATGCCCAAGCCGGACACTCGGTGATCATCAATTTCAGCACGATTCCGCAGTGGATGTTCAAGACCGATAAGCCCGTGGCTTATCCCAGCGATCCCGACCAGGTAACCTGGAATTACGAGCAGGGAACGGAGTTCCGCGATCCCAGTTTGAAAGAAGTCGGGGAGTATTACGCGCGCCTAGTCGGTTGGTACACACAGGGCGGATTCACGGATGAATTCGGGAAGCGCCACGACTCCGGTCATCACTACAAGATCGATTATTGGGAAGTTCTCAACGAAGTCGATGGCGAACACAGCATGACGCCCCAGACTTATACGCGAGTCTACGACGCCATTGTGGAGGCCATCCACCGCGCCGATCCGAAGATTACGTGCGTGGGGATGGGGCTGGGCGGTGAACCCAGGGAATTCATCGAATACTTCCTGGATCACAAGAATCACAATGCCGGCATCCCCCTGGCGATGATTTCCTATCATTTCTATGCCGTGCCGAGTTCAGACGAAACGCCGGAAGTAATGGAGCACACCTACTGGGAGCAGGCGGATCGTTTTCTGAACGTGGTCAGCTATATCCAGGGGATACGCGAGAGGCTGTCGCCCGAGACCCAGACCGATGCGGACGAGCTAGGTTCGATCTCCGCTGAGGATACCGAACAGGACAAACCGGGCCACGTCTTCAAGCCGATTGCTAACTCCTACTGGAACCTCTGCGGGAGTTTGTACGCCTACCTTTACGTCGAACTTGCCAAGCGAGGCGTCGAGGTTGCGGGTGAATCTCAGTTAGTGGGTTACCCCACGCAGTACCCGAGCGTGTCCATGGTGGATTGGGAAACCGGCCAGCCGAATGCTCGCTTCTGGGTGCTGAAGGTGCTGCGTGACAACTTTGGCCCGGGTGACAAACTGGTGGAGACCGACTCCAGCCCTCCCTATGTTTACGCGCAGGCTTTTGTGACGCCAGAGGGCAAGCGCAAGATCCTGCTATTGAACAAGCGAAACCGCGCATTTGATGTAGCGCTGCCGGGGGCGGAGGGAGCGCAAGTTCAGCTTGTGGATCAAACGACGAGTTTCCAGCCGCCCGCTTCCAGCACACTGAAGGGTAACCAGATTACCCTGGGCGGATTCGCCGTTGCCGCTGTCACTCTTGCGAAATAAAGCGGGGAATCAGGGTTTCTGAAGTTAATCCTATAGACGCCCTACTTGCCCAGAGTTCATTGCTCGAAAGTCGGCTTCCTTGCGAAGGGTGCGAGAGTTCCGAGGAATTGGCGGATTCGCTCGAGATCCGTTTCAGAAATCAGCTTGAACCTCACGCCAGTTCCGAATCCTGGTGTGCTGTAGGCGACCTCGCAATCCGCCCAGCACTTGGTTTCCCCGATCCAGATACCCACTTTCACCTTGGTTCCCGGTGGCAAGGGGATCGCCATTTCAACGTAACATCCACCTAGGCTGAGATCTGCGATCGTTGCCCAAAAGGAGGCTCCGCCTTGGGTATGAAGTTCCACCGAATTATGGCACTTGAACCGTGTGTACTTCCGCTGCTCAACAAATCGTGACTGGTGATTGTCAGGGGTAGGAGAGGGTAGTGAAAAATCCCAGAGAGGTTTTTCCGGGGAAATGCTGAGCAAGCCCACATGACCTGCTTTTGGTGTGCCAGGTTCGCCAACCCACTTGACGCGAAAGTACAGTCGGTTCTTGCCATAGGATAAGCCGATGATCTCGCCGAGGTTAAGCCCGGCTTGTACACCGCTCAACTCCGCCCCCTGCTGGCTAACGTTGACCGTAACCGCCTTCTCGGAGAAGACTTGGCCACTGCGGTTGGTGCCGAAGATGCGCACAGGCGCCTGGATTTCTTTGCGAGGCTCGCGGCGCTTGCCCATCCTGTGGGTACCTCCCTGTCGTTCAAGGAACCATGCAAAAACAAATCGCCTAATTGTGCTGGGGACAATGGCCCAAAAGCAAGCTCGGTAATCCTAAGGTTACCGGGATTTCTGACCACTCTAATGGGGAATCGAAAGACGCCTTTCGATTCTATGCCAGAAAGCTTCAAAGCCTTCTCCGCGACACGAGGGCTGGACACGAGGGCTGGGCTTGCCTGTCCCGCAGGGCTGGTGCACAATGAGCAACGATCATGCAAGTGCACATCGCGATTCAACGAATGCACCCCGATGCCAAACTTCCTCGCTACGCCCATTCTGGAGTCAGTGGCGATCTCGCGGCAGACCTCTACTCCGTGCAGGAAGTCGAGTTGCCGCCAGGCAAAGTGATGCCAATCTCAACCGGGATTGCGTTAGCGATTCCAGACGGATTTGGCGCGATCGTGGAAGACCGGTCGGGGGTTGCACTCCAGGGTTTAGCGACGTTAGCTGGAGTAATCGATACCGGCTACCGCGGTGAGATAAAGGTTGTCATTGTTAACCTGGGAGAGACTGCTGCCATGATCCGTAAGGGCGATCGAATTGCGCAGTTGCGAATTGTCCATCGAATCGAAGCAGCGTTCACAGAGGAATCGGAGCTCCCGAGCACAGAGCGCCAAACAAGTGGGTTTGGAAGTACGGGTTCGTGAGCGCAGGAGCCTGTGGCATAGCCGGGACTGCCTAGTAGATTGGATGCCCGCATGCCCTCCGGCCGGGCGCCCGGAGCAAAGTCGAATCGGATTCGAGGGGCAACAGAGGCAAAGGTGATGAAAATAGGTTTCATCGGTACCGGAGGTACAGGCAAGACTTCGACGATTCGGCAACTGGGAGACCTCGGTCTTCCGCTCCTGGAGTCTGTTTCCCGCGCGGTTTTCAAAGAGTGGGGGTGGAAGGAAGAGGACCAGCGAAAGGCGACCCCGGAACAGGTCTGGCAATTTCAGAAGACCATCTTTGATCGAAAGCTGCTTCAGGAGGAGGGCTTGGAGAACTTCCTCAGCGACCGAACGTTACTGGATCACCTCACTTACTGCTTTCTCCGGGCGGGCCGTGGCGTGGCCGAGCCGGCGGCAAGAGAAATGCTTGCCCTGACGAAGAACAACCTGACAACATATGACTTTTTGTTCTTCTTCCCGAACGGGCTCTTTGACCCGGGGGACGACGGTATGCGGGAACAAGACTATGTCTACGGGGTGCTTGCCGATGCGACCATGCGAGGATTGTTGAATCGGTTTGGGCAAAGCTATTTGACGGTCCCGATGGGCACGGTGGACGAGCGGGCCGATTTCATCAGGAATTATGTGAAGACCAGTACTAAGGATCGATAGTCAATGAGTGATTGTGCCGTTAGCCGGCTGCGAGAATTAGCTGTCGCTGTCCGCAAGGAGATCAAGAAATGAGCACGAGTAGCGAGCGCCCTGATCGTGACACCTATTACATGGGAATCGCGATGGCGGTGCGGCGGCGAGCAGATTGCAGGGGTCAGAAAGTCGGAGCCATCGTCGTGGTCGACAATCGAATTGTTTCCACCGGGTACAACGGTACGCCGACGAAAATGCAGAACTGTTCCGATGGCGGCTGCTATCGTTGCGCAAATCGGGATAGGAAGTACGAGTCCGGCACTGCCTACGACATTTGCATCTGCGTCCATGCAGAGCAAAATGTAATCCTCGCCGCCGCGAAGTTCGGGATAAGCGTGCAGGGTGGGACTGTGTACTCGACGACTCAACCCTGCTTTGGTTGCCTCAAGGAAATGCTCCAGGCTGGAATCGTATCCGTGAATTACATGCACGCATGGAGCGGAATGCGGGGCCAAGATCAGGCACTTCAATATAAGATGCTACTGGATTCGTTCCCAAATGGCGTGCACAAATTGGACGTACCCGATCCCGACGCCGAATGGGCTAAAGCTGTACCTGCTCGCGCAATTGTGGCCGACCCTCACGGGATAGAATCGGCGTAGCTAGGTTCTCGACCAATGGCGTCGGGATAGCTATGTTCCGACCGCGCCTCTCAGGGCGCATTCAAAGCTAACAAACACCCTTTTCCGGGGCACCGGTACGCGCCGACCAAGATCACCTGGACATTGCGTAAGTGAGATGGTAACAACCATGCCTGATGTATTTTCCGGCGGCAAGATGTTCACATGGTCCCTCCACACACTCCTCCTCGTCGCCCATGCCTTCGAGCCCCTGTGGATGTAGCTGTGGAAAAATGGAAAGGATTTAATCTGCCATTCACTAAGCAGCAATGATTCAATGGGTTGCGTTTCTGGATTTTGATCCATCGCAACCGGCCGATTGCACCGAAAAGGGGCATTGACAATCTTCGGGCAAATCTCTAGGGTTGCTTCCGTCGACGGCTGAAAGGGTTGGCTCAAATAAAACTTTGCCAGTCCGAA
>PMMJ01000130.1 GCA_003162255.1 Acidobacteriaceae bacterium
TTCTTGATGACCCTGTTCAGGTGGACGTAGATGAAGTTCTGGCCCGGCGTCGTGCCCCAGTGGCCGACCACCAGCGGCTTCACGTGCGACAGTTTCAGCGGCTCCTTTAGCAGCGGGTTGTCGTAGAGATAAATCTGCCCGACCGACAGATAGTTGGCGGCACGCCAGTAGGCGTCCATCTGGTGGAGAAGTTCGGGCGTGAGTGTGCTGGTTTTCTTCGTCGTTTTCAGAGCTGACTCTCTAGTCAACTCTCTCTTGTTCACAGCTTCGGACCCCTGGTGGAGCAGTTCCGGAGTGAGTGTGTTGGCCTTCATGGTTCAATTCTCCTTGATTATTTGCAGCCAAATCCAGGGCTGCGCCGGATAGGGCCGCACGGTTCACTGGCTGGTGCGGGCACATTCTCAAGGGCGGTTGCGTTCATGGCGCATCTCTCCGTTCGGCTTTCTCAAATCCTGACTATCAACCAAACTGTGACGACAAATCTGATCAATTGGGAACAGTGCGCCAACCCGCTCATTGCTAAGGTCGGACCAAGGAACAGAGAAAAATGAGAAACGATCAATGACAACCGTTGCACTCGAACTGACGGCTACGAGTGCTGCAACTCTAAGCGCCAGCGAGATGCCAGCGCCCCGCTCTTTTACGGATCATTGATGGAAAAAATGGAGTCAACGCCTGCCCCGGAGAGCAAGTCCGCGGCTTGATCTGGAGACGAGCATGAACAATACCGAACACCTGCATCCCCTGGGCGAGAGTCATCATCATTCCGGCCATACTCCTTACTGGAAGCGCGCGCATCATGATTGGCGCTTCTGGTTCGGCCTTATTGCCATCTTTGCGGCTCTCGCTGTGTATGTCGGGACCAATGACCTATCGATGGTTCCTTCCGGCCGGCAGAAGAAGGTGCCACCCGCAGTGAGCAGAGTTCCGTAACGTTATGCGTCTAGAACCTGGCACGAAGGAACAGGCAGGTTCATCGCTGACGGATTGAGATGCCAGGAATTCAGAGGTGGAAACATAGTGAAAAAGCTGATTGTCTTTGATCTGGACGGAACTCTTGCCGAAAGTAAATCGGCGGTCGATCCCGAAATGTCAGGACTGCTGCATGACCTTCTCGCGATTGTCAAAGTAGCCATTATTTCCGGAGGCGGGTGGCCGCAGTTTGAAAAGCAAGTTGTCGCCAAACTTCCTCATGACGAGCGCCTGACGGAGTTATCCCTGCTTCCCACGTGTGGAACAAAGTTCTATCAGTACTCAGGGGATTGGGAAGAACTTTATGAAGAAGATTTCACCCCGGAGGAGCGAGAGAACATACTCAGCTCTCTCCACATAGCGCTGGGAGAGGCTGGTTACAAAGTCCCAAAGGTCTGGGGAGAAGTAATCGAAGACCGTGGAAGCCAGATAACATTTTCCGCGTTAGGCCAGCAGGCGCCGTTAGAAGAAAAAAACAAGTGGGATTCCGATTATGCCAAGCGGAAAAAGATCAAGGCGATTCTTGACAAGCTTATTCCCCGGTTTTCCGTCCGCATGGGTGGCTCGACATCTATTGATATCACCAAACCTGGCATTGACAAGGCATACGGGATCGGAAAGCTGCGAGACCTCCTGCACGTTTCCTTGAAAGAGATGATTTACATCGGCGATGCCTTGTTCGTGGGCGGGAATGATTATCCCGCCGAAGAAGCTGGTGTGGATTGCATCCCAGTGAAAGGTCCCGAGGAGACGAAGCGGGTTATACAAACTATCATCCTTTGCTTAGCGGATTGCGGTCAGGCGGCATGACTCATGGCCTTGAAAGCGCGTTGTTAGGACTTAAACCTCCGACCCCCTAGTCTCGAACTGTCGCAGTACAAATTCCAAGTGCTTCATCTGGTGTCGCTTAGGGATCAGAAAGCCCTCTTTTCTCTGGCTCAGTTATACCGAAGTTGCACCGAAACTCCCGCTCAGCCGTTCACGACTGCCGATCCCCGCTCGAAGCCCAAGTCAATCTTCTGCCGCCCAGCATGAATTCCTGCCTCAATCGCGGACTCCTGCGTGGGAATGTGTCGGGCAGGTAGAATTCAGTCTCCATGACCCCACCAGTGCCTGATTCAGGTCGCGCAGCAGCCTTTCGCCCTCGTGCCGAACCAATTCCGCATCGATCTGCCCTCGGGCAATGCTTTAGTGAAAGCAGCCCGATGCGCAGGGCAATCAGCGCATACTCCTCCCGTTCCCGACCTTCAGGCTTTTGGAGCAATTCGGCCACGGAGTCACGGTCGGAGACCCTGAGTTCCAGAACAACTGATTGAGGGCTCACATCCGTGGAGGCAGAAAGCGCCCCAGTCAGGCGCGATGGACAAACTGAAGAATGTCGAACAAGAAGTGTCAACGTGGAAAAATGTATCGGTTCACCCGCACCGCTTTGGCGGTCGGGAGTTTCTGTTCGGAGCGGCAGAAGTCGGGCACGTTCATACGAATGGAATCGTCGACATACCATTCCCACGGCCAATCCATGATGTGCTCTTGTCAAAGGGTCTAGCCGGGCAACATCATTGGGTTCCAAATTCCGGCTGGGTCACCTTCAGTATCCGTAGCGAACAGGACATCGAGCACGCGCTTTGGCTCATGCGGTTGTCCTACCTGCGGTACGCGCTGAAGACGGCGAATGATCCTCGCGGGATGCTGGAGCAGGAAAGCGAGGAACTGAACTTGAGTCCGGAGTTCAAATCGTTGCTCGTAAGGTTTGTACCTAAAAACGCCAACCTCCCTGCGACGGAGCGGCTCTCGGCGTAACCTCGCTTACATCCCTTCCTGATACGATCCATATGCTATGAACCTGTTCGACTCATTCCATATCCGCGATATCTCTTTTCGTAACCGCATTGCCGTTTCCCCCATGTGCGAGTACTCCAGCGAAGACGGCTTCGCCAACGACTGGCATCTCGTCCACCTCGGCGCTCGCGCCATTGGGGGCGCAGGCACCGTCCTCACCGAAGCTACCGCCGTCGTCCCCGGGGGCCGCATCAGTCCCTCCGATCTCGGCATCTGGAAGGACGCGCATGTCGAGAACCTGGCGCGTATAGTTCGCTTCCTTCGCCACCACGGTGCCGTAGCCGGAACCCAACTTGCCCACGCTGGCTTCAAAGCCTCTACCGCCGTTCCTTGGCGCAATCAAGGTACTCCCGTCGTCTCCGTCGCCGATGGCGGCTGGCGTCCCATCTATTCCTCCACGGCGAAGGGCTTCACCCCCGAATCCATTCAGCCCGAAGCGCTGACGCCGGAGGGCATCGCGTGCATCGCCCGCGCTTTCGGCGAAGCTGCTCGCCGCAGCCTCGAAGCTGGCTTCGAACTCGTCGAAATCCACGGAGCCCACGGCTACCTCGTTCACCAGTTCCTCTCGCCCCTGGTCAACACCCGCACCGACCAGTACGGTGGCAGCTTTGAGAACCGCTCCCGCATCCTGCGCGAGATCATCGAAGCCATCCGTAAAGTCTGGCCCGAACGTCTCCCCTTGTGGCTTCGCATCTCTGCCTCGGACTGGATCGAGGGCGGGTGGACCATCGAGGATTCCATCGCCCTCGCCCGGCAGGTCAAGCCGCTCGGCGTCGATCTCATCGACTCTTCCTCGGGAGGCATCGTTCCCAAGGCAACGATTCCTCTCGGCCCCGGCTATCAAACTCCCTTTGCCGAGCGCATCCGCCGCGAGGCGGGAATCCTCACAGGAGCCGTTGGCATGATCACCGCGCCCGAGCAGGCCCGGCACATCATCGCGACCGGACAGGCCGACATTGTTCTGTTGGCTCGCGAATTCCTCCGCGATCCCTATTGGCCGTTGCGTGCCGCCTATGTCCTCAAACAGCAGATCGCATGGCCGAGACAATACGAACGTGCCCGCTTCTAAGAGAGCAGCCGGACTCACTCAAAGACAGTCCGCCTAGCTCTGGCCGCGCTCGTATAATGATGAGGATATGAACAGAATACTTTGTGTCCTGTGCTCCATCGTCGTCGCAGCCCCTCTGCTTTCTGTGGCGCAATCGCCCGACGAACAAGTTCCCGTCATTCAAGGCGGTGCTGGTCCCTGCTCCCTCGAACTTATAGTTAGGGGCGCGGACAGCAAACCCGTTTATGCTGCCACGGTCAAGGTTCATGTCAAGTATGGTTTTGGTGGAACGCGGAGGCTCGATCTTGAAGCTGGAACCAACTCTGATGGGAAGGTGAAGTTCGCCGGACTTCCCGCTCGGGTGCAGCGACCTCCGCTTGAATTTCACGCTTCGAAGGATGAGTTCCAGGGTGTCGCAACGTTCGATCCGTCAACCGAATGCCAAGCCAAACGGGAGATCGCCTTGGAGAAGCCGAAAGCGCCGAACGGCCACTGACGGCCGATTCCTGAATTCACTTGTTCGGTAGACTCGTGCTCTGAACGGCTTCAATCCCGCCGGAATTTCATTTAGAGTTGCAGCGCGATGAAGATTACACTACGCGCCGCTGTCCTGCTTTTCATTGTGAGCGTTCTGAGCGCTGCCGAGACAACCGCTATGCCCCCTAGTTTTAGCATTAATGCCGCTGAGCGGTTCGCCAATCTTGCACTCGCGTGCGTCCATAAGGAGTATCCGAACAAACTCAGTCACAACCTGAACAGCGATGCGGATGTGGCTCCGCCGCNNTACGGCTGCTACGACTGGCATTCTTCGGTGCACGGACACTGGTTGCTGGTCCGGCTGGTCCGAACGTTCCCCAACGCTTCCTTCGCGCCATCTGCACGCGAGGCGCTGCGCCAAAGTCTGACCGCAGACAATATCGCGCAGGAAGCGATGTACCTGCGGGCTGAGGGACGCGCCAGCTTCGAACGTCCCTATGGACTGGCATGGCTCCTTCAACTAGCCGCGGAACTCCGCGAGTGGGACGATCCCGAGGCACGCAATCTCGCCGCGAACTTGCGCCCGCTGGAAGAGGCTGCGCTGGGGCGACTGGAAGACTGGCTGCCCAAGCTCTCCTATCCGGTGCGGATCGGGGAGCATTCGCAGACCGCATTTGCTCTCAGCCTGATGCTCGACTATTCACGCGTCACGGGCGATGCGAAGTTTGCCGACCTGCTGGCATCGAAAGCACGGCAGTTTTATCTCGGCGATAAGAACTGCCCGCTTAATTATGAGCCCTCAGGCGAAGATTTTCTTTCGCCGTGCCTCGGCGAAGCCGACCTGATGCGGCGTGTGCTGCCGAGCGCCGAGTTTGCTCGGTGGCTCGGGACTTTTCTGCCGCAGATTTCCGACGTGAAAAAGGGCGTTTGGTTACAGCCGGTGGTGTCGCCCGATCCCAGTGACCCGAAGTTGGCACATTTGGATGGGCTCAACCTGAGCCGCGCATGGATGTTGGAAGGTATCTCGGCGGGTTTGCCCAAAGGCGATAAACGCCTGCCGATGATCATGGCGGCAGCCGAGGAACACAGACGTGCTGGACTGGCGGCGGTGACGGGCAAGCATTACGAAGGCGGTCATTGGCTGGGGAGTTTTGCAGTTTATCTCGTCACCAGACGCGGCATTCCCCAGAAGCGAGTCGTTACGAAGGGGAATGGAGGAGAGGAATGATTTCGTAAGTCTGATTTTACCGCCGATGGCGAGACGAAACATCGAGTCAGTGATGGAAGTTTCGCCTCGAAGAAACTGGGAACCATCTTTAGCGATCCCACTTTCACAGCGTTGACTTACGGCTAAAGCGAGGTTCACGGCCAACACCGTATCCGGCTCTAAGAAGTCTTCTGGTGCTGCGCCTTCACCTTCGCCCANNACCGAAAGAGCCGCATCAACATGCCTGAGCCGATCTGCCAGACTTGTTCTCTCTGCCCTCAACTCCGACATAAAGGACGCCAGCCCCGCTGGGTTTGCCATGAATTCCACCTCGGCAAGGGATTGTAATTGATGGCTCGGTTCCTGAGCGAGTGGAGCCGCACTTTGAGTGTGCTGCTGTATGACGGGGATTCCAGATCACGGAGGCCGGAGATTGAACTCATCGCTCAGAAGAGTTGCTGGAGAGCGTGTTAAGGACGAACCTCGGTCGGAAACACCTGTGTGCCAGCCCTTCCAAACTGAAATCGAAGGGTCCATTCACTGGCAACCGCCTGACCGTCCACTTGCGCGGGCGTGAAGATCCACTGCCGTGCCGCTTCCAGAGCCAGCCTCGCGAAGTACTTGCTCTCTCCGTGAGCGACGAGCTTTGCTTCAGAAACCTTCCCCGAGGCATCGACCGAGACTCGAAC
The DNA here is from genome assembly GCA_003162255.1 of Acidobacteriaceae bacterium. Classification (GTDB taxonomy): domain Bacteria; phylum Acidobacteriota; class Terriglobia; order Terriglobales; family Acidobacteriaceae; genus Acidiflorens. The sequence continues at coordinate 6,233 of PMMJ01000130.1, forward strand.
GTTCACTTTGACCTTGCCGGTAATTGTGTCCCGTGCGATCGGCGGCACATTGGGCACGACCTGTCGTGAAACCTTGCCGTGGACCGTTCCTTGTGCCTGATTTTGCGTTTCCAAAAACGGTGGCGGCGAAGGCTTGGCGGCGACGCCAGATGCAGACTGGGCGGCGCTATCGGCGGGCGGAACAGGAGGGCGACGCGCCAGGAACGCCCGCACGCCCAACACCGCCAACAACACGATCACAATCACCGAGGCTAAGAGCATGCGTCGCCTGGGATGCTCCTTCTCCGCCTGCATTTCAACTTTTCTTGGAGCTGGCAGCGCCGGAGTCTGCAACCGCGTTTGAATCTCGGATACCGTGCCGCGCTGCCGCGGATCGACATTCAAGCACCTGCGGGCAATCTCGCGGAAAGGTTGCGGAACGGTCTCGGGCACGATGGCCTGGGGCGGATTCGAGTTTGTGAGATCGGGCGCGCACTGCGTCAGGGTTGCGACCAGCGTGACGCCCAGGGACCACAAGTCGGCTTCGGGCGACAGACCCGCGGTCGAGACCTCAGGCGCGTCGTACACAGTAAGGCGGCGCGTTCCCACCCGCTCTCCCTTTTTGAAGAGTCCGTCCGCGGAGATCTTCAACTGGTCGTCGACCGCCAGAATGTTGGATGGCTTGATACGCCCGTGCACGAAACCCGCATGATGGAGATATCCAAGAACTTCAATCATAGGCTGAAGCATGACAGAAGCTTCTGCCAGCGAAAGTGGACGTTGCGGAATGATCTCCGACAGATTCTCCTCGGCGTACTCCATCACGACATAGAGATACCTTGCGCCGTCGAGCTCGCAGCGGCCGGATTCGAAGAGACGGAGCAGATGTGGATGATCAAGGTTCGCTGTTGCAGCCCAGCAGGCTAGTTGAGCATCGTCGTCGCGTCCCGCTGCAGGGATCAGCTTGATTGCAGCTTGCCGAGGTTCCCGTCCGCTGCGCTCCGTCAAGAACACAGCGCTTTGCTCTGAGCCTCCCAGTCCGCGCAGCAGCGGAAACTTTCCGTCGACCGTTTGGCGTTGCCAATTTTCCCAGACCTGGGTTGCAGTGCTCATAGCCGCCTACTCGCCGAGCGCTATTCTATTCCAACGGGGTGAGTATTTTCCTTGTGGAACCGCTTTTGCGAGGGTTAGTCAGGAGGAGAACGCCGGGAAAAGGTAAAGGCTGTGACATTGGTTATGCTCTAGCCGCCAGCTCCTGCGAGGGAGCCAACAGCGTGGATGCATGCACCGTCACAGCCCTTGATGCGATCACCGCTTTCGCGGTCCCAAACCCCAACTACTCCTCGCAGAGCCGTCGGTTTTTTCAGGTCTGGCTGCTCTTCGGGTTGCCCCGCCGAGCTGATCACTCAGCTTACTTCGGACTGGCAAAGTTTTATTTAAGCCAACCCTTTCAGCCGTCGACGGAAGCAACCCTAGAGATTTGCTCGAAGATTGTCAATGCCCCTTTTCGGTGCAATCGCCCTCTTGCATTGCGGCGGGAACCAGAAACGCAACCCCTTGAATCATTGCTGCTTAATGAATGGCAGATTAAATTCTTCCCATTTTTCCACAGCGACATCCACAGGGGCTCGAAGGCATGGACGACGAGGAGGAGTGTGTGGAGGGACCATGTGAACATCTTGCCGGCCGGAAAATACATCAGGCATGGTTGTTAAGAGCTCAGTCACGCAATGTCCGACCTCGTAGCCTAGATCGATGGCGGCTCTCTCGGGAATCCTGGCCCGTCTGGTATTTGGAGTGATTATTGACGGAGAGAACTACTTGTGGGCCGAAATTGGTTCAGAGAGCATGAAAAAAGGGTTCGCGAGTTTGTCTCGATATTCGAACCCTCGTAAAACACACTGCAAACCAGAATCAAGCAGCATAGTCCTGCGCTCACCCTGTAATCGCGCTAGCTGCGCCACCGGGAGTATCCCCAGCCTCCGCCGCCGAGCAAAAACAGCACCAGAAGAACGATCAATATGGTTTCCATTGTTGTACCTCACTTGGGAGAAGGAAGCTGACGGGCCTTTGTAACGGTCGTCTCACTTCTTCACTACGCAACATCATAGAAGTGGCCAAAGGGGATGTCTGATCACATTGGACCACTTTGAACGTTCAATTTGTAGGGCGCACCCTGTAGGATTGTGAGCGGATTCGCGCTCTGATTCGCAGGAAGGGTACACACTCCGACTCGTTCGTGCCGACATTTGCCCCATCTCGATGGATGCGATTGCTGTTGAAGTCGCTTGGTCCGGGCGTCATCACTGGGGCCGCCGACGATGACCCATCCGGTATTGCCACGTATTCTGTTGCCGGCGCACAGCTTGGAACCAAACTTCTCTGGACCGCGCTCCTGACCTGGCCGCTGATGGCTGCGGTTCAAATGATGTGTGCCCGCATCGGCAAGGTGACGGGACAAGGCTTGGCTGCGAATTTCAAGCGGCGATTCCCACGTTGGTTGTTACTCGGGGTGGTCACGGCCCTGCTTGCGGCCAACACGATTAATATCGGAGCCGACCTCGCCGGCATGGCGGATGCCGCTGAAATGCTGTCGGGGATCAACTCGCACCTGTTTGTAGTGGGTTTCGCGCTCCTGATTTCCTGGGCAACGATCCGACTCCACTATCACCAGATAGCGAATGTGCTCAAGTGGCTGGTGCTGGTGCTCTTCGCCTATCCCATAACCGCGTTTGTGGTTGGAGCGGACTGGGGCGGAGTGGCTCGTGCGACCTTCGTACCGTCGATGCCACAGACCAGAGATGAATGGTCGACGCTGGTGGCGATTCTCGGCACCACGATCAGTCCGTATTTGTTTTTCTGGCAGGCGAGTGAAGAGGTTGAAGAGGAGAAGTCGGCCGGTCAGAGTACGCTTGCTCAACGGAGAGGAGCAACCGTCAAAGAACTTGAACTGAGGAGCTTTGATGTTGGGGTTGGCGCATTTTTCTCGAATATGGTCATGTTCTTTATCATCCTGACCACCGCCATTACCCTGAACCGCCACGGCCTCACGCACATCGAGACGACTCGCCAGGCGGCTGAGGCCCTTCGGCCTCTCGCTGGCAAGTTCGCTGCCACGCTATTTACCGTCGGCATTGTCGGCGTCGGATTTCTCGCCATCCCAACACTGGCGGGATCTGCGGCATACGCCTTCGCGGAAACGCTGGGGTGGCGCCAGGGCCTGGACAAGAAATTGAAACAGGCACGCGCGTTTTACGCTCTCATTCTGTTCTCGACCGGAGTGGGTGTCGGACTGGACTTCGTAGGCATTAACCCGGTGAAGGCACTCTACTGGACAGCGGTGATCAACGGATTGTTGGCCCCCTTTCTTCTGGTCGCAATCCTGGTCGTCGCCTGGGACAAGAAACTGATGCAGGGCCAACCAAGTTCACGCTTGGGATGGATCGTCGTAGCGATTACCACAGTGGCGATGTTCGCCGCTGGCGTGGCCATGTTTGTTGTGTAGACTGCCGATCTCGCAGCCGTTGAACTGGCACTCGCCCGGTTTCGCCAACCTAAATTGTCAGAACTGTGCAGTTTGGACCGGCGAACTATTCTTTCCCTGCCTATGATGTGTCTATCGAGCCGATGAAAAGTCGTGCGAAAGTGCGATCCTCCGGCCGCGTGGAAAAAAAGCTATGACCAATCGCACCGACAAGCCGACACCCAAACTGCGTAAAGCTCCTCAACCACCCTTGCCACACGCTGGAGCAATCCCTGACTCAGACCGTGCCAAGAGACCTCCGCTCTCCGAGTCCGCCGCCACTGGCCAGGAGTTGACTCCCGGAGATCGTGTCGAGGGTCTGGGCAACTTCGGAAAGCCGACTGGAGAATTCGGCACAGTTAAGCAAGCGAACGAAGATGACGCGGTCGTCAAGTGGGATGATGACGGTCGTGTGAGGGTCCACCAACCGTCGCTCAAGAAGGTCTAGCCCGTCTTGGCCAGGGCGAGCGTATCGAATAGGAACTGCGGGCATTGGGTGACTTCGCCGAGCTTGAAGGAATAAAGGAGGGAAAGCTCAATGCGACAAAAACTTGTGCTCTGGTTTCTGCTGGTGCTGACTGGATTCCTGATTGGGTTCATCCTGCAGTATTCCAGACTGCAGCGGGTACAGAAGGACCTGTCGGCATCGACAAAACAATTCGGATCCTGCCACTCCAGCCAACAATTGGCACAGCTTCGCGACACAACCACGATGATGTATCTGGAAGTNNTTGCGAGTAGCACGGAGGACCCTGCGCTCCGCAACTTGCTTCGTGAAGTCCTGGTGACGCGCGATCAGATCACGGCAGACCTGGCCAAGGGAGATCCCGCCGCGCTTTCAGAAATACAAAGACTCCTATCTAACCTCGAACAGACTGCGAAGCATTGACGGACTGGCTCAAGAAACCGGCGAGACACTCCGGACGGGTATAAGCGGGAAAGCGTTGATCATCTCCATCCTGAGTGGCCTGCCACGCTTCGTGTGCGTCACGCTTCGTGTGTCACGGTTCTGCTTGCGTCCGCGGATTTGTTAATCTGGTGGCTTACGAAAAAGGATGCGGACACAATCCATGAGGTCCCTATTAGCAAGATCTGCACGGTTCTTGGGCAGGGTTTTATTCCCCTTGCTCGTCACAATACTTATTGCGCGCCAGACTTTGCCTTCCAATTCGCCCCCTGGAAAAAGAATCTTGCGTGGCGGTTCGGGGGCGTTCGAAACGGGGAAATACCGCAACCTATTTGCCGAAGCCGGGCATCCCCAACAAGAGATTTCCGCCAAGATTAGTGCAGCCTTCCGGCAGTTGTTTCATGGAAATCCGGAGACGGAATCCGTTTTTTTCTGGGCTGGGAAGAACGCCAACGGCCCGCTCGCGTACCTGACCGACTGGAACAACCATGACGTCCGCACCGAGGGCGTGTCGTATGGAATGATGATCGCCGTCCAACTCGACAAAAAAGTTGAATTCGATGCCTTATGGAATTGGGCGAAGACTTATATGTACATCAGCGATCCTAACCATCCGTCTTACGGATATTTCTCCTGGTCGTGCAAGACGGATGGCAGCCCGAATGAAGAAACTGCGGCGCCGGACGGAGAAGAGTACTTCGTGATGGCGTTGTATTTTGCGGCAGGCCGCTGGGGAAATAGCACTGGAATTTATAACTACAAGGCGCAGGCGGACGAGTTGCTCACGACCATGCGACATCGCGCCGTGAAGACGGGGCCGACAAAATTTGGGCCGCGAACGGTGGGCAGCGAAGTCAATGAAGAAGCGAAAATGATCCGATTTGTTCCGGTGATCGGGCCTGCTGATTTCACCGATCCGTCGTATCACCTGCCCGCATTCTATGAGTTATGGGCGCGCTGGGGACCGCCCGCGGACCGCGCGTTTTGGGAGCAAGCGGCAGGCACAAGCCGCGATTTTTTTGTGAAGACGACGAATCCGGCGACTGGGCTTGCTCCAGTTTATGCGAACTTCGATGGCACAGCGCACGCGAACCAGTTCCCGCAGTCCGCCGACTTTGGCTTCGATTCCTGGCGGACTGCGAGTAACTGGTCCGTAGATTGGTCATGGTGGCAAAAGGCTCCTCAAGAGCGGGAACTGAGCGATCGCCTGCAAGCGTTTTTTCTTTCCCCGGGATTACAGAAGTACGGAAATGTATACACGCTGGACGGAAAGATGGTGCAGGATAATCACTCGATCGGTTTGGTTGCGACGAATGCGGTGGCGAGCCTTGCGGCCACGGATCCAAGAGCGAAGGAGTTTGTCAAAGCTCTTTGGGATGCTCCCGTGCCCTCAGGCCAATACCGCTATTACGACGGCATGTTGTACCTGATGGGCCTTTTGCACTGCAGTGGCGAATTCCGCGTCTGGACGCCTCGCTAGGCGACAGCGCGGCGGACCTGCTGGTCTCCAGAGGGCACTTGCACCGGAAGATAGGGCAGTCGTGCCGAGGAGGCCCATCGCGAGCGTACCGGGCCCATTAATACGCTGGAAATATCGTTTTGGGCTCTCCTCGTGGAGAGGAACTTTCTCGACGTCCGCACAAGCCAGTCCTTTCCATAGCAGGAGTGGAAGCCCTGTTCGAGCAGAGACTCCAGCACGCCGGGCGCGCAATGTGGGTGGTTCCAGACGAGATGCTTGGTGTCGAACTTAGACCAGTCTTTTTCAAAAATACCGTAACCGGAATCGAGTTCCTGCCACATTTCCGTCTGCGGATGCGGCGTGACGATGGTGATTTGCGTGACATCGAGCTTTAAAGAAGCCAATGTTCTCAGATCTTCAGAGATCGATCCCGGCGTCTCCGGCGGCAGGCCGATGATGTAATAGCCTTGGGCGTAGAGGCCGGCGCGGTTGAGCCGCTCGGCGAGTTCGAACGCCGCCTCTGCTCTCTCGTTCTTATGCATCTGCTTGAGGATGTCCTGGTGAAAACTCTCGATGCCGAATAGCGCGCCTTCCATACCGCAGCGCTGCCAGTCATTGAAGTTCCGAAGGAGCAAGTCCACACGCGACTGCACCAGCCAGCGGACTCGGTGGCGCGCCAAGAGTTCAATGACAGCCTCGGCATGCGAGGGAAGGTTGCCGAAGTTCTCGTCGAGCAGCAGGACAAAATGGATGCCGTGCTGGACATAAAAACGCAGCACTCGATCCAAAGACGCAAGAGAGATTTCCTTTGGTTTCGGCGCAAACGCAGTGGTCTGGCAGAAGGTACAGCGAAAACTGCATCCGCGCGAGGAAAACAAAACACCGAGCGGGAACGACCACCCTCCGGGCAGGCGGAAACGGGTGATGAGCGGTGGATGTTGGATTTCGTCGACACGCGTCCCCAGCTTCTGTCCCAAGGCGTCTTCACTGTAGCCGGTGAACACATGATCGAAGTGCGATTGGATGGAAGGAGTCAGAGCGCCATAATTCCCCGCCCACAGTTCGCGGATGCCGGCCTGCCGCGCTTCGGCGGCCATGGCTAGGATGTCGTTGGTCTCTTCGAGGTAAAAGGAGAAACCCACGGCGTCCCAGCCCCTCTTGAGCTGAGCGGAAAACTCGGCGCGCGTCGGATATTCCAGGATGTTCAGGTCCGGAAGATTCTGCCGCAGGAAGCGCAGGCCGAACGAGATCGTCCGCGGCATACCGAAACGCCAGCGAAAATTCCTCGGCGCATTTTCGCGAAGATAATCGTAAAGGCCGGAGTCGCGGCAACGCGTCGTCAGCAAAATTCGAGGCAATTTCTCCTCCCCTCTGCACACCCCACAGAAGCGGACTTGGGCCCGGCCAAAACTCTAGCACATCCCCAGCCCCAAGTGCGAGAAGAGAGCCATGGGCTTGGCGCGACAAAGCTCATTTGGCGGGCTTCGTCAACCTGCCGGGGCTGCTTCCCTTGGCACTCTGGCGGAAATTAACGCTGGCGTCAACCCCGGTGACCAGAAATTCATCCGGACCCCACTCGTGATTCTGATCCTGTTTGTGGGTGGGCTTGGATTCATGGCGCGCGCACTCCGGCCGTATCTCGGGCAGAACACTGAGTGACCCTGGCTGCCCACCGGCGAATAGAGGCTGCGCCGTATCTGGGCTGCGCTTCGATCGAAGCTGCGCGTTGCTAACGCGTACCCATTGCATACAATGGATCGATGGAAACTCCGTTCGATGAATATTCCGAGCGAGTCCAGAAGCATCTCGAGAACGTCTATGGAATCCGCGTTGTGACTCGTGATATCCCCGATCCGCTCACAGGGGATCTGGACGGTGCGGAAATCGATATTGACTACGCGATCATTCCGGAACAGAGACTGTTTCTGCTGGCGCATCTTTTTGGACACACCGTCCAGTGGAATGTAAATCCTGCTTTGTTTGAAATTGGGCGGCAGTATCGACCTCCCTTGAATGAGGATTTGATTCCCGCGGTCATCGCCTATGAACGCGAGGCTGCGTGTTACGGGCTCGCGGTGCTCCATGAGATCGGCATAATGGATATCGACCAATGGTTTTGTGACTACACTGCCTGTGACCAGGCGTACCTGCTGCATTTTTATCGCACGGGTGAAAAGAGGGATTTCCCCAGCTTTTGGACGGGGAATGCTCCGCTGTTACAACCGCATCCGATTCCGCGGTTTACGCCGACACGCCGGGCTTTCCGCATGGATGGAATTGTGATTTAAAGGGATTAGGAAGATCGGCGCTCCACAACCACTCCTTGCCCGTTCTAGTCCGACGACTTTCGTGACAACGCGAGTAGATCATTGGTCTGACGGATCAAATCAGCGCGGTCCACATCTCGGTATTTCTGAGGTAGCAGGCTCTTGCTGGTGCACTCCAGCACGGCGACCAGATTCTGCAGATCGATTTCGGTCGGGTAGTATGGCGGGATGAAATCTTCCAGGGCTGCTTTCAGGTCTTCGGTATCGATGACGGACTTGTTTTGCAGGCTGCTCCTCATGTGGCTGCGCACCAGGACCGCCTCGATATCGGCTCCCGACAGGCTGCCGGCGCGCGACAGGAAGAACGTTTCCACATCCTCCGGGAAAGGCTTCATGCCGACCTTGCGCTGCATGGCGCGCAAGAGCGCGAGGCGCTCTTCCTGAGTGTCGGGATAAAACAGCGCGATGTGTTCTTCGGCGCGACCCTGGCGCTTCAGGTCCACGGGTAACAGATCGGGACGGCAGGTGAGGAGAAACCAGATCACCTTGCCTCTGTACTCGGTATTCCCCATGAACTGCGCGATCTGGGCGAACACACGATTGCCAACACCACTATCGCCGGAACTGGAACGGTCTCCGAGTTGAGCGTCGGCTTCGTCCACGATAACCGCGATCGGACTCATAGCCTTGAGGAGGGTCAGGACCCGCTCCAAATTTCCTTCTGTTACTCCTTGCCACATACTGCGAAAGTTCTTTAGTGTCACTGCCGGAATCCCAACTTCGCCGGCAAAGCAAGTGGTGATGAAAGTTTTCCCCGTACCCACCGGCCCGCAGATTACATAGCCCATGGGCAGGACATCGGTGTTGCCGGCGTGGATGGCTTTGGCGGCATCCTGCAGCTTGCTCTTGGCTTGGTCGTTTCCGGCCACAAAGGACAGGTCAAATCGACTCTGCACAAACTCCAGCAGACCGCCGGACTCCGCTTCAATCAAGTCTTTCTTGCGGTCGGAGAGAAACTTTAGCGTGAGCGGTTGCCGGTTCTGCACCGCATGGGAAATCAGACTCTGCAACTGAACTCGTTTCAAGCCCGCTCCCAGCTTCGCCAGGGTTTCATCGTTTACTTCGGAGCCGGCGGGCAATTCCTGATTTTTCAATTGCGAGCGGATAAATTCCAACCGATCGGCATAGTCGGGCAGCGGGATCCCAATCGAAGAAACGCCCGGGTGCTGAACTATGCTCGGGTTCAGCTCGATCTGATTCTCCGAGATGAGACAAATGGTGACGTCCGCATTCAGAAAAGCGGAATTGCGGGCCCAGCGTTTGAGAATAACCAGGGCATTACGATCATCCGCGGACATGCTGGAAACATCGCCGGCGGGAGCGATGGTCTCGGCGAAATCAATCACCAGCCCGATCTTCTTGCCGTCGGCAATGCGCAGCCGGAGATAGTTGTCGAGCAGGTTCAATACCGCGTCCGGATTGCGCGGCAGACCGCCTTGCGAATAGGTGGTGCCGTGAAAACTGTCGTAGCCTTCAAGCGCGCGGCGGAAGTCGGCTTGACTATCTGCCGATCCGAAGTTTAGCCCGCCACGGTCGTAATGCAGAACTACATCGCGCTGGCCGAAAAGCGCGCCGGAAAGAAATTCGTCGAGCGGAACGAAGGTTGTCGAGTCCGGGCTGCGGAGCGGTACCAGATCGCGGACATTTCCATACAGCACAAAAAGAGCGAACGAACGCGAGTAGTACTTTTCGGAGAGTTCGCGCGCCCACGCGGGAAGTCCGTCGAGATATTTCCCTAACGTTGTTGTGGTCGTCGCTATAGTCGAGGGCATCTTAGGTTCGACATCAGTTCGAAATCCGTACACGGTTGGGGCCCGAGGACGTGGACGAATCGTCGATCGACATCAATCCGTCCAAGTCCGGCGACATGTCGCTAAAGATCGCTTCTACCTGCTGCACCGTCTGTTCGGTCTGTTCGACATCGTGCACTAGACTGTCCAACCGCTCGCTCACCTGCTGCGGATCGCGCATAGTCACCGATTGATCGCGCACCAGCATCAGAACATCCTCTACAGCGGAGCATTGCGCATCGACAACTTTGCGGTTCTCAGAAATCTTATCGAACTTCTCCAGACGCTTGGTGAGAATCTCAATGCGTTTCTTGTTGATCTCCTGGACTTTCGGCGGGTCGCTGCTCAGAGCCTTTTGCAGGGAGGCGATCTCGCGCTTGATGCCGTCCTGTTCGGTGCTCTTCACGTATTGCTGCTGCTGGGCCGCAGCCAACAAGAGCCGGGCATAGCCACTCAGCAGGCCTTGCAGCCGCGCGTCGATTTGCTGCAAAAAGATTTGCGAGGTCGACGAAAACTGCGCGAAGTTGCTTCGGATGGCGCCACACACTTGCGCGGCATGGACATAACGGCTCTGCATCTCAGCGGGCAAGCTCGCGAGCATCTCGCTCAGTTTCTGTTGGTGCTTCTGCTGTTCCTCGGCGAATTTCCAGGATCTCACCAGCCGCTGAAAACGCCAGTTTTGTGGAACGATGGCGAGATACATCAGTTCCAGCCCGCCCGCCAGGATAATCGGGAGAAAGCTGCCGCTCACCAGTGCAAATGCACCCGCACTCACCATGGCGATCCAGTTGTACTGCAGATGGAACGCCTCTCTCACAAAGTTGATTTTGTCTTGCGGCGCCGGAGCACCGAGCTGATCGTCTTCTCGCATGCCCTGGAGATCGGCGGGAGCCATTTAGACACTCACCCGAACTTGTCCGTTGCCGGGAGCTTTGCGCAGACGGCCGAGAACGTAGTTCGCCAACTCGTGAAACTCATTTCGCTCTTTCAGGCCCAGATCGCGAGGGCGATCGAAGGGCACTTGAACGTCTTCGATAATCGTTCCCGGATGCGCACTCATAACAAAGATCCTGTCGGCCAGATAAACCGCCTCGTCAACGTCGTGCGTGACGAACAAGATCGTGCTCGCGGTTTCGTCCCAAACTTTCAGCAGGAGTTGCTGCATCTCGCTGCGGGTTTGCGCATCGAGTGCGCCAAACGGTTCGTCCATCAAGATGACCGCCGGGCGAAGCGCCAGGGTGCGCGCAATCGCTACGCGCTGCTGCATGCCGCCCGAAAGCGTCTCCGGATAGGCGTTCTCAAAACCGCTAAGTCCAATATCCTGCACTAACTGCGCCACCGTCTCTTTGCGCTGTTTTTCCGGAACGCCGTTGATCTTCAAACCGTATGCTATGTTACCAGCGACCGTCAGCCAGGGAAACGAAGTGTATCTCTGAAATACCATGCCGCGGTCCTTTCCGGGACCGTGTACTGGCTGTTCATTCACCAGGATCTCGCCGCTATCGGCTTGATCCAGACCGGCGATCAAACGCAGCAGAGTGGACTTGCCACATCCGGAGGGGCCGAGCAGAACGCGGAATTCGCCGATATCACGCCCTTCGCGGGAGTAGGCATCCTCAATCTCGAAATTGATGTTATCGAGGGCGTCGACTTTCGAACCGTCCGCGCCGACAAACGACCGGCTGACTTTGCTGACGGTGATTTTTGATTTCTTAGGCTCCATATTCTCAAGCTCGGTGCTTGGCCGCTTTCAGGTGTGCCGTCGCGCTAGGAACGGCCGCCCCGCCTCCGGCCAGCGTCGAACTCGCTTTGCGCCAGGGGAAGAGACGGCCTTCGAGAAACGTCAGCAGAAACCGGAACAGAAACGCGGCGATGCCGATGGCGATGATTCCCGCATACACACGATCGAAATCCAGCACTTTGCGAGCAGCCTCCACCATGTAGCCTACGCCCTTACGAGCATTCAACATCTCCGCCAGTATCACGTAGGTCCAGCCGATGTCGTAGAGAATTCGGAAGGACGAGAAAATCGCCGGGAACGACGCGCGGAACACTAGCCACAACGCGTGCCGCTGTTTGGCTCCGAGAGTATAGGCCGTTTCCAACAGGTCGTTGTCTACCCGGTTGACCTCTTCGACTACCACGGCCAACAAATAGAAAAACATTCCGAACCAGAGAAAAGCAATTTTCTCGGTTTCGTCGATGCCAAACAGGGCGATGAACGCGGGAAGAAACGCGGTCAGCGGCATGGCGCGCATGGGAGCGGCTACGGGGTTTATGAGTTCGAACAGCCAGCGGTAGCTGGACATCAAAATGCCAAGCGGGATGGCGACGACCGCGCACCAGAAAAACGCCTGGGCGATGCGCCACCAGCTCATGAATACGTTTCCGAGCAGATCGTATTCCGTCCACAACAATTTAAAGGATCGGATTACTCCGAGGGGCGTGGGCAGCAGTGAAAAGTGCGGGCCTTCCCAGTAGGGCAATAAGATCCAGAGCAACACGATGACGCCCCATGTGATAAACGGGGCGGCCCATCGGACCCACGGCGGCACATCTTTCCGAATGGTGAACCAATCGCTCATTGTTTCCTGTCGTCAGTTCTGAGAGCTAATTCTAAGAGCTAGCTCGAAGGGTTGGCATAGACCTTGATGTCGGTGCGCCGATTCTTTTCGCGTCCTTCGGGCGTCGCATTGCTGTCAATCGGTTTGTCCGGACCATTGCCCGCCGTCCGCAGTCGCGCCGAAGGAAAACCATATTTTTGCATCAGGTAGTTCTTGACCTCGTCCGCCCGGGCGTGTGAGAGCTGAATGTTGTAAGCACGAGAACCGGTCGAGTCGGTATTGCCATCGATATCGACAATCGTGTTCTCATAGGCCCGCATTGTGCCGGCGAGTTCATCGACAATGGCGCGCGAATCGAGGCTCATGGCAGAAGAATTGGGATCGAAGTAGATGGACCGATGTTGGGTCGCGATTGGAGTTGCTCCCCTGGGTGGCTCCTTGTATTCGATAGGCGCTTCGCTGGACGCCATGGAGAAGCTATCGGCCAGCTTTTCGACGTAGCGGCGGTCCAGGCTCTCTTCCGGATTGAAGGTGTGTTTAATGATCATCGATTCTCGATACATGTCCTCGGCCATCCCCAGAATATTGGCATAATCGGAATTTGATCCGGCGGTACCCATGAACGAACGGTTGTCGGCGTAATCCGCAAGCTTCACGCCACCGAGCATGGTCTTCGCCAGGTCGGACGGGATATTGAAATCTTTGACCGTCCCGATCAGGTTGTAGGCACGCTCGGGTTGGGTCTTGATGAATTCAACGCCTTCGAGCCAGCCTTGGGCAAACTTCAGCAAGGTTTGCGGATGCTTCGCGGAAAAGCTGTCACTCACCACCAGAATGTCGGCGATGAGACGGTTTGCTATTTTTGTGTCGTAGATCTTCTTCGATCCGGGACGCTTGGCAACCGCGTCGCTCATATCGGGGTCCCAGGCGACGGCCGCGTCAACTTTTTCCTGGGCGAAAAGGGTCGCCGGCTCGATGCCATCCTTGGTGTGGATCGCCTGGTTGAAGATTTCATTCCGCTGCGCAGTGCTCAGGCCGGAGGTCTTGAGTCCATTCCACAGCAAGAAGTGCGACGGAGTGAAAGGAGCAAATGCCACTTTCTTACCCGCCAGATCCTCGATGCTGTTGATGCCTTGCTTGCCGATCACGCCATCGGCGCCGCGTGACCAGTCGACCATCAGGAAGGCGTGCGAACCGAATCCCTTTTCCTTAAACTGCGCGTAGTCTTTGGCGTAGACGTCCGCGGTCGTCAGCATCACGTCGACATTATCGGTTGCGAGCGCGGCAGCCCCTTCGGTCCAATCGTCAATGATCTTGAACGAAACCTTGAGTCCTTTCTTGCCATAAATGGAGTCGGGAACTGTGTCGAGTCCGCCATTCGCCACCAGGCCGCCGACGCACCCGACCCACACGTTGACACGCACACGGACCTCAGCATCGCTACTCGTCGAAGATGCTGGCAGTAACAGAGGCTTGGAAGCATCCACCGTCTCCCCGTGACTCGATGCGCTCTTGCCGCCCGTCCACTGGCTGAGATCTATGACTCCGTATCGATTCAGGCTGTAGCCAACCAGGGCCACGCCGATTAGAAAAATCAGGACCCATCCACCTCGCTCAATTTTCACTGCCATATAATTTTCCTCCCGGNNGAGTTTATCCGCAGCCTGTGAAGGGATACGCTGAAACAAGTCACAGTTGCACCGCGGGTTGCTAAGAAGTCCGTTGTGGTTCCTTCGCGCCTATGGTTTTTTCCCCGCTCGCTGGCGCCGCGGCTTGTGGCGATGCCAGACCCATCTCAATCTTGAATTGTTTTACCAGTTCGCTGGCCTGGAGTTTCTCGGCCTCGTCGTCAATCTTGATCTTCTGCTGATCAACGTTGCTCATCGCCATGTCCATGCGAGCTTCGTTGACAGCAGTCGTCTCCTCAATCTTGCGCACCATCTCATCGTGCGTCTGGCTGATTCCGGCAACCTCGAATTGCTCCATCGCATCCGCGACTTTTTTCTGCCACTGGGAGCGGCGGTAGTCGGCGATTGCGCCCAACGCCTCCTGCGTCTTCCGGTCCTTTTCGCGCATAAAGGCTTGCTTCACGGCCATGGCCTTGTCGAAGGCGGCGCGAGCGGTGGTGAGCTGGCCCTGATTTCTGGCGAGAGCGCCTTTCGTCTGCTCCAACTGGGCGGCATACGTGCCGGCGATGTCGTCGCGGCCAGCCTGAATCGCGGTTTTCACCCTCGCGGTCAGGCTGGCCACGTCGTCCTTGTATTTCGACTCTTCTCTTTCGAGCAGGGTCACGTTGGCCTTCACCATGGCGATGCTTTCATTCATGCGCGGCACCTGGTCATTCATGTCGCGGATATTCTGCTGGAGAATCATCTCCGGGTCCTCCGCCGCCGAGATAAAGAAACCGATGAATGACCGCATCACTCGCGTTAACCGTTGCCACATAAATCCTCCCGTTCAGGAACGCTGCGCTGTCTTCGATGGGGGCGGCGGCGCATTCAGATCGCCCGTCGTAATTGGATTTTCGGTGACAAAATAGCCGACTGCCTCGGCAATCTTCTTTTCTTCCTGCTGTTTCTTCAACCGCCAGCCGGTAAAACGTTCTTTCTCCCGCGATACCTCTTCATTATTGCTCTGGATCTTCGCTCTCTGCTCGGTTACATACTTATCAATTTGTGCCTGAATCTCACTGTTCTCTTTATTCTTGCGCGCTTCCAGTTCTTCGGTAGCGCGCTGCTGCACCCGCTCGTACCCGTCCAGCGCGCGGTCGCGCCGAATTGCGTCTTGGATGACTTCTTTGATGTCCACGCCCGCGGCGTCGAGCGCCACCAAAACTGAAGACTTCTTTACGTCCGAAGGCAAATTGCGAAGGTGCTCGCTCTCCAGCATGTGGGAGATCTTGAGGATCGAATAGCCTTGCGGGGCGGGAGGAATCTCTGCCGCCTTGTAGATCTCCTCGAACGAAGTGGGGTCGGAGATCGGAGTAGTAAATTTCGGCTCCGACGCTATGCTGGATGCGATGTCAGCCACGCTCTGAGCCGCGCTCCTGGAACTGGCCGGAGCGTTTCTTGTGTTCGGCGGGGCACTCAACGGGTCTTGATCGGTGCCGGCGGCGTCGTCGACGGAAACGATGTAGTTGTACCACTTCTTGGACATTCAACCTCCTGCTTAACCGCCCCAGACTCGCAGAGTCAGAGTCAAACACAGTGACCCAGAAAGCTAATTCCCACTGGGTCCTTTGTCAAATGTTTTCATATAGTTCCGAGCCTCACTCGAACTGCTCCCGGGCCCATTTCTGTAACTCGTAGCGTACAGAGTCCGGATATCGACGCCCAGCCAGTTTAATCGCACATCTCGCCGCTGTTCAATTCAGCTAGAATGAACGCTCTTACCGTTCAAAATGAACTCATTTCTTGAACGAATGTGCCTGAGACAGGAGCGAACGTGGCTGCCAACGACCTTCCGTCGATACTGAGCCGGGTTGTAGAGATAAAAGTCGAATACGATATTCGATTGCTCGCACAACAGTTGGGGACGAACTATCGCTCACTCATGTACTGGCTGAGAGGCGAACGTCAGTTGCCCGCTTATCTGCTGCCAAGGATGTGCGTGCTCCTCAGGAATTATGAAGCCCTTGATTTTCTTGAGAGCCAGGCCGGGCGGGTGGCGTTCAAACTGCCTGAGCCGGACATCACCCTGGAGAAGGAACTTGTCGCGGTTTCCCACCTGATCAGGGAAGTCGGAGAAGCTCTAGAGAGCGTTGCGGAAACCCTCGCCGACGGCATTGTCGAAGAGGGCGAGTTGCGGACAACTATTCCAAAGCTCGAAGCTGTGATTCAGGAATGTGCGTCCCTTAAGTACCTATTGGAAGACCTTAGTAAAAAGAGGAAAAAGAAAACGAAAAATCAGCTCTGAGAAAACGACTGCGGGCTTCTGCTCACGACCGACAGCGCAATCAACCGAAAGCGCACCTCGTGGGGTCAGCGGTAATTGGAGTGCACCCGGACTGAGACAGGAAGTTAAAGGGGTAGTTGCCGTTCGCTGAAAGATCATGGCACGTTGTTCGGCTCCTTTCTCCCGAGNNTGTTATGGAATCAATTACACTCACAACCAAAGTCAAAGAGTGAAATCGCCTGGTTTCGCCAAGTAAGGCCCGCATGATGTTTTAACTAACACTCTGACAAAGACTTGAGGCGCTCAGTACAATAAAGCTGGGACGGGAAATGACGGACGCATTCAGAGCCGCGAAGCTGGCGAGAAAAAGACGGACGAAGTGGTGGCGGGAGCACGACGCACTCGCAGGCGTCATTTTGCTCAGCGCCTTCGCTGTGGTTTTCCTCTGCATACGCTTTGTGGACCTGCGGTTGCCGGGATGGCTGACAGCGCTCGGTGTCAGCCCTTCAGGAGTGAATTTGTTTTTTGGAACGGCGGCGTGTGCGCTGGGCGTCCGGGGCCTCCGTTCAAAAGGTAACGGAGTGGGACTGACTCTCGTCTATGTGCTGTGTCTATTGGAAGGCGTTTTTTCTCTGGCAAAGGCTTTTGCCTTCTTTTGAAGTACTTTCACCCAGTTGGCAAAACATCCCGATTGCGCTCATTGACCTGCTGAGCGGAGTTTGAGTGCTAATCCGTTGCAATCAAGCGTCGGTCACGGTGCGGCTGTGTACGGGGGTGTCCCGTGGTGAGTTTGCATTTCTTGCCCGGCCCCGCGTCACAAGTNNGTACCTGTTTGAGAGTAGGCCTCTTGGCCTTCATGGTTGCCGATTATGCGGCAATCCGCACAAAGAAAAATGGTCAATTGCGCACAGTGAACTCGGATAATTGGCGAAAAATCCCGATTTCACTCACTGACAAGCCGTGGCCGACATGCTAGGAATCAGTCGTGTTCGATAGATTTCTCTGGTGTGCGCCGCTGCTACTTGGTCTGATGTTTGTCTATTCTGCCGTCAGTCGGCCGAAGCCGGGGACAAAATGGTATGGACGGCTCATTGTTGGGGTGATCGGCGCATACCTGTTGTACGTCAGCGCATTCAACGTTTTTCCCCTTCACCGTTAGGCTTGAAGAAACGATGGCGGTCCCGTAGTTGGCGTAATATCCCCATTACACTCACCGACACGCCACAGCTACGAGCCGGAATGCCTTCGCTTGCGTCTCCACCGTATCACCCAGTTCACAACCAAGAACAAGACGATGAACGGTGACAGCCAGAAGAGGATGGCAGCAACGATGGTGTCCCATCCGCCATGTAGCAGCACAGCGAACATTGGACCATTCTATCGAAACGGGCCAAGGTGAGCTGCCAACTGTTGAAATATCCCGATTTCACGCAATATAAAAAGGCGC
>PMMJ01000535.1 GCA_003162255.1 Acidobacteriaceae bacterium
AGGTTCTTGGCGGCGTTGATGCCTCCCTGCGCGCAAACCGAGTGCGAGCGCTTTACCGGGACGATCGAGAACAGGTCAACCTCACCGCCCATTTCGGCGATCTTGATGACGGCGGCGAGGCCTGCCAGGCCTCCGCCCACTACGATGATTTTTGGAGTTGCTGCCATGCTGTATGAATCCGATCTGCCGGGCCGAGCCCGGGCCTTGTCACACCGCTATCGCATTACGATATTTTCCGAACTTGAAGTCGAGTCCAAAGGCTGCTGCGGCGTCTTCAGGAAACCGTACATACTGATTGCGCCGATCGAAACCAGGCCGAGGGCCAGAGCAAGGCAGAGATAGCCCAGGCGGCGCCGCGCCCTTTCCCCGGTGGTAATGCCCCACTTAGCGGCGAACAGCCACAGGCCGTAACTGAAATGCCAGGAAGCCGCGATGATGCCAGCGATGTAGAACGCGACCATCCACGGATTGTGAAATTCCCACTGGACTTTGGCAAACGCCTGATCCGGATGCCTTCCAAGGACGGTGCCGGTAAAACGCAGGTGGTAGGTGTGCTGTAGGATGTACGCGAAGGCGATGATGCCGGTCCAACGCTGCGAAGTGTAGAGCCAGTTGCCGGTCCACGGGTATGCCGCGACGTTGGTGTCGCCGCGATACCAGATATAGATGCCGTAGAGGCCGTGATAGAGGATAGGGAGCCAGATGAAACACAACTCCAGCAGAAAGACGGCTGGAAAGCTGTTCAGGAATTCTACTTGTTTTCCGTAGGCGATGGGGCCTTTGAAGGCTTCAGCGTTCGAGATGAAGTGTTCGAGAAGAAAGGCTCCGATGGGGACGACGCCGCTGAGCGAGTGCAGACGGCGCAGCAGGAACGAAGTTCCCTCGCCAGCGCGCAGCGGAGCGACGCCCGGTTTAATCCTGGGAACGACGGGATTGGCAGTTGATGCCACGATAACGGCTCCTTACGTGGTCCGAAGTGCAAACTAGTAATTATCGTTTTGCGTGGGAACCTAAGTCAAGGAGAGGTTGAACCACTAACCGCGGAGATCGCGGAGCACGCAGAGAAAAATCTGGCAATTGACGGCAACATGCGGAGTTATCCGCGCACAAGTTGCCGTCTTTGAATTTCCTCTGTGATCTCTGCGTACTCTGCGGTTAGAGATTCTGATCGTCGGCCACCCTGCACCACGACAGAAAAGCGCGAAACGCTTTGCCACGATGACTATATTGCGCTTTTTCCTCCGCGCTCAGTTCGGCAAAGGTCTTGTCGATTTGCGGAAAGTAAAACAGTGGGTCGTACCCGAATCCATTCTTGCCTCGAGGCGCGTCCAGAATGATGCCTTCGGCGCTGCCGCGGAAGGTGTGAACGGTCTGCCCGTCGCGGGCCGCAGCCAGCACACAGACAAATCGCGCGGAGCGCTTTTGCTCTGGAACCCCTTTTAGTTCGCGCAGAACTTTCGCGTTGTTGGCTTCATCAACCGTGCTGCACTCCGCGGCATGAGGATCGTCGGCGGCATAGCGCGCGGAACGAACGCCGGGCGCGCCGCCAAGCGCGTCAATCTCCAAGCCGGAATCGTCAGCTAGAACCAGTTCGCCGG
Organism: Acidobacteriaceae bacterium; assembly: GCA_003162255.1. Taxonomy (GTDB): domain Bacteria; phylum Acidobacteriota; class Terriglobia; order Terriglobales; family Acidobacteriaceae; genus Acidiflorens. Next base: position 1,599 of record PMMJ01000535.1, read on the forward strand.
GAACGGCCACGCTGTATGACTCCGCTTTCTTGCGCGCGTTTTCCTCGAAGGTGGCTCCATCTTCGACAACCTCCGGCAGAGAAGAAAAGTTCGGGATATTTGCGATCGTGATGCCGAAGGCTGCGGCGGCTCCGGCGAAATCGCGAAGTTTGCCGGCGTTCGAGGTGGCGAGCAAAACGGTGCGTGCGGTCATGCGGCGGTGCTCTCGATACTTGCTCGTGCGTATCGTCGTCGCGTCATAACCCATGCGGCCACGAGCACAGCCATACTCAGCAGCGAGACGATGTCTCCGGCCAGGCGATCGACGGTGCGGCGGAAATCGATGCGTACATCGCTGTCTCCGGCGGCAATGGGGATGACCATCAGGCCGGTGGGCTCGGTGCTGCTCGTTTCGATGGGCCTGCCGTTCACCACGACATTCCACGCCGGGTAGTTGAAAACGTGCACGACTAGATCCAGCGGTGCGGCGGCGTCGACGGTGAACTGTTTTTCCGTTTGCCCCCACGCCAGCATCTCGCTCGGCACCGCTGCGCCTGCGTCGTCGCTGAGGCGTGGCAGGTTCTTGTTCACCTCGTAGGCGTCGGCCCCGGCCGGGACGTATTCGTCGGTGCCCTCGTATCCGGTACCGTCGGCGAGGGCATCGCTCATCTCGCGAATATCGTCGCCCGTGTCCCACCAGGGCGGCTGGATGCGATATCCCGCGATGATGAGCGTGGCCAGCAGAACGGCCGACGCCAGCCAGCGCGAGGTCCAGCGTTTGGCGGCCATAGTCAAAAGCATTGCCAAAGCGGCGTTCATGCACAACAGCCAGCGGAAGGGAAGTTGCACGAACCTGAACTTGGGCAAGTGCTGCCACAGCAGATTGCTCACCGAGAGCATCAGGAACGCGCTGCCGCCGCCCCAGACGGAAAGCGGCGTCCACGGGCTCTCATCAGCAGCGATCTCTTCGCGTTTCGCCCGCCATCGTCGTGAACTCCAGATCGCGAGAGCCAAAACGCCGATTTCGGCTAGCGCGATCGTCGAAACCAGAAGATTAAAGCGATTGTGATCGGGATCGGCGATGGTGGTGAAAATAAAATTGTCCCGTGGACGGACCCCCGGGGACAGCACCTGGCTGAGGTTGACCCATCCCTGTTCGTAGATTGCCGGGAGCAGATAAAACGAAGCCAGGCCAGCTCCGAGAAGCGCTGCCAGCGCCGTCTGTATAAGGGGACGCCAGATCTGTGGGCTCCACGATCGTTTGTGGAGGATCTCGCGGACAGCTAAGACCACCGCCAGCCCAGCCGTTGAGTAATGGATCATGACGGCTGCCGGCGCGTTCGTGAGCCAGGCTGCGGCCAGCGTCAGACTCAACCATAGCGTCGGACGAAGGCTANNACCGGGCTGCTTGATCCGCAGCAGACAAAGCAGCACCAGCGGCAGCAAGGGAGCAGCCAGCAGTTCGGCATATGCGCTTCGCCAGTACACGATCAGCAAGTGGTAGGGATTCAGCGCGTAGAACACGGCCGCAAACAACGCATCTCGAGCCGGGAGCCACTCGCGGGCGAGCCGGTACATGGCCGCTCCCGCCAGCATGAGCACAATCCAGCAATACGCGCCCGGCACGATCCTCCAGGGCAGAGTCGCCCCGAGCGCGGCGCCCAGCGTCCAGGAAGCGGGGGGATAGAACAGGAAGCGAGCCTCGCCGTATCCCCAGTACGCCAGGGCGGCCCAGCGCGGATATATGATGCCGTGCTTCCATTGGCCGAGGACTTCCATCCACGAAAACACGTGGAACTCAAAATCATGGCCGGAGGGACTGCCCCACCAGAAAAATGGAGTGATGGCCAGCAAACAAGCGCCAGCCAGCACCAACCCTCGCGAGATCGGATTTCTGAGCAAAGTGGAGTTTAGCCTACCTTGAAGCAACGAGCCGACAAAAGGGCATCCGCTTTTTCTGTAGAGACGCGGCTCGCCGCGTCNNAGGCAAAACAAACGCTGGCGCAGGGCAATTCTATTGCATCGGAGAATTCTCGGAAAATTAACCGTGCCGAAATCATTGAAGATGGGGTGTCGAGGTAGGCTACGGGCAATGAGGTGGAACAGACCGCCGGGGACCGGGCCGACACCAAAGACGGGGTGTCGATCGGGTCCCCGGTTTTGGTTTGGATCGTTTTCGCTGAGATCAGGCCGCGATTGGGCGAACGCTGTCTGTCTGGCGTCTATTAGGGATTGGTCGTTTCACNNCGCTGGCGGTGCAGTTCGGCGAGGAACGCTTCTTCCTCCAACCCATTGCCGGTCCGTAGCAATTCCAGGAGTGGATCGTCCGCGTCGGTCGCGTCGCTGCTGGTATGGCTCAACTCGACCGCACTGGCGATGAGCGAGCGCGGAGAAGTTTCCAGTTGCGGAGTGGAACCGGGCTGGCCAGTGAGGAACTCGATGAACTCGCNNGGTACGGGCCGGGAATTCAATGCCCATGCCATGTCCGGGATGCATGACCCGGACCAAACCTTCGGCGTGAATCTCCATTCCGGCAGCGCGTAGGCACAGGTCGACAGCCGAGGACTGAGGAAAGGGAGATGCGGTCTCTACGTAGCAGCCGCCCAGACTGAGGTCCGTCAGTTTGCATTGGCTGACCGCGTCGGGTTCCTCGGGCAAAGCGTCGTGCGAACGGGCAGCCAGCCACCCACCCATTTCGTCGCGCATCTTTTCGTCCATGTCGAGAAAGCGCAGGCCGGTTTGGCCGTTGGCGGTGCTCCAGGCAACCTCCGCCTCGCCTTCAATACCAGCGGCGCCGTCGGGAAGCTCGAACGAGACGCGAACCAGAGCTGCCGCCGGAAGCGGCTTGGCCGCCAGCACATCCATGCCTCCGGTACTCAGGTCGAGCAGGATGCCTTCAACGGTATTGCTCTCGTCCAGACGAATCGAAACCGCCGCTTGAACCGCGACCCGCATCGATTGCCGACGTTCGCGCTTCAACAGCGCGGTGGCAGCGCGTAACGTGTTTTGCGCCTGCTCGTAGCTGATGGGCTTGGTGAGAATGAAATGAGCCCCCGCGCCCAGGATGGAGCGGATCTGCGAAGTATCGTGCAGCAAGGCAACGGTCACGGGCGGATTGCGGTCCGGTCCGACAAGATGGCGGCAACCTTCAAGCAGCTGAGATGCCGCTTCGGGATCGTCGAAGTCCACGATGACCTGATCGAAACGTTCCTCCGCTAGCCGCGCCACGGCCACATCGGCCGCGCTCGACCGATCCACCGCGACGCCAAACTGCGCCAGGACCTGAATCAGCGTCTCCGCAGTCAGGTCGTCTTTTGACACCAGCAATGCCTGCAATATCATGCGACCGAGCCTCCCGCCTCGCGCTTTGCCTCTACGATCGGGCTTTCTATGGCCAGCGCGGAGTTGTGCTGCGCGCTGCCTTGGGCGCGGCTGGCGCGGCTTGTGCGCCGGCCTTGGCGGCCATCGCATTGCTGTTTTCGTCGTCCACTTCCGCCAGCACNNCGATTTGCTTCCCCAACTGCGCGAATTGCGCCTGTTTGTGGCGCAGAACCTCGTGAATATCTTTCATACATCCCCCTGCGCCTGACTTTAGGTTTGTACGAAGGTAAGGTCAACGGCAAAGCCATCGCCGCCCGTTACCGCGGTAACCGGCGAATTTGAGTCGGCCCGGCGAAGCGGCTCGAGTCGTGCTCGATTAAGGAGACGATGTAGTTGATATGGCCCGGTTCGGCGGCAGAAGGGAAAATCATCCCCAGCAAACACCATCAAGTCGATCAACTAGCTTAAAATCAGAAGCCCCGCCTTGGGGCGGGGCCTTGAGTGGAGTGTTCTGGGCGAACCAATAAACCTAGATTATCCGCCAATCAGCTTGCGGCGGAACATTCCGGCGATGCCCACCAGCCCGGTTCCGAGCAGACCCAAAGTTCCCGGCTCCGGGACCGTGAGGGTGGTGTTGCCCAGACGAATGTGCGAAATACCCTGGGCGAGCTGTCCGTTCGTGGTGAAAAAGTTCTGTGTCGTCGTTCCAGTCGCCATACGGCCGGTATACAGCATGCCCCGGATCTCGCCGGTGAGGCTGTAGGTCAGATTCTTCTTGCCTGGTGCGCTGGTCAAGGTCCAAGTAATCGGACCAATGAAGCTCCCGCTAAAGATCGTTCCCTTCGGCTCTCCCCAATTGCCAATGCCCTTCAGCACAAACGTTGAGCCCGTAGCTGAGAACGTCCCGCCCCACCGGAGCGAGCCGCTGGTCAGAGCGCCGGTCGAGAAGGTGACCGAACCGAGATCGTGCCCCTTAGTGGCCGTGAGGCCGTTGAAGGACGTCAGTTCCGATCGCGTCGAAGTGATGCCTAAGGCGGTGATCGAAATTGAGCCATATTGATTCGTGAAATTAATGTTGTCCGCCCACGCAGCAATCGGCAACGCCATTGCAAGTAACGCCAGAACTACCACTCGCCTCATTTGAATTCCCTCCCAGATCTTGAATCTTTAACGTTTAATCTTTTAATCTTTGTCCCAATTTCACCTTGAACTCTGAGCTCAAGGCACAGGTCGCCTGATACCTCTTGTGCACTTACAGATCCAAAACTAGTGACGGCAGGTTGATTATATTTATCAATAACTTACAGGTGTTTATTGCTGCCGTCCCCAGTCTCGGAGTGCAATCCGATGCACACTTTCAACAATTCGCTTTCCCGACACCCTCAAAGGGATGGTTCTTGCAGCCGAGCAAACCCGGTCGCGAAAGCTACCGACCGTAGGTTCGGAAACGGCAGGGCAAACCTCACCGTATGACAAAAATCCTCAATCTCTGGGAGACCCCTTCCAGAACCGAGTGCGACTGGCAGTAACCAATCGCAAGGTGACTGATGTTACCAGAGACGGGGCGTTTGGCAAGTGGCTCTTTGGTGCCATGGAATCCCTCAACTGAGGGGTTTTGTCGTCGGCCAAGGTGTCATAATCCTCGGGGTGAGCAGTTTTGGGGGAGGGCTGTTCGGGCGTCCCACGATCCTTTGGATTCAGGGAGCTTCTTTAATTTACAGTGAAGTTTCCCAGGGAGTCCCGCGTTTCCACACGGTTTGTGCCTCTTGATGTGTGCCTGTGCTTGCTTACTCAAGGCTACTGCCAGCGTCGTCTCAGGAGACCGGTACCTCTTCACTCTTTCCCGATGACAGGCTGCGATAAGCCGCGTCCAGAATGAGCTGGTTCTGCCAGCCCTGCTGGCCCAGGACAGGAAACACCTCCCGTCCTTCGACGGCGGCAGCGAAGCTGTCCACCTGCCTAGCATAGGCAAGTTCGTTGGAAACGGTTTCCTCGGCGGAGCGTTGCCCGTCGCGCCACAGTTCCAACCTAACCGGCCGGTCAACACTCAGTGCATCGTCGGCGCGGAGGAATCCCGCTTCGCCGACAATCTCCAGCGGCGTGCGATATTGGGCGCGCGTCGAAACCAGCACCGTCGCCAGAGTGCCGCTCTGAAACTCCAGCGTCAGGGCGGCTGCCGCTTCGAGGGCGCCCGACTGTTGGTCCGGGTGACCGAGTGTGCTCACACGCCACGGCTCATCCTGCAGGATGTAACGCAAGGCATCGATGCAGTGCACGCCCACGTCCGAGATGGGACCGCCTCCCGACAGCGAGCGATTGTAGAGCCAGTTTCGGGGATGGTCCGCTCCCGGATACGAGAACTCCGCCCGCGCAAAGATCGGGCGGCCAATGTTGCCAGCGGCGATGCGTTCGCGAAATCTCGCCGTGCTTTCTTCGAAGCGAAAGACCTGGGCGACACCGAGGAGAACGCCAGCATTCCTCGCCGCCTCGACCATCTGGCGGCATTCGTCCGCGTCCATGCCCATCGGCTTTTCGCAGAGTACCGGCTTGCCGGCCGCAACTGCGGTAAGGACATCCTGCAGGTGGCAGGCATTGGGAGTCGTAACCAGCACGGCGTCAACTTCCGGACAGCGGCTGAGCTCTTCGGTAGACGCAAAGACATGCGGGATCTCATACTTAACGGCCGCATCGTGTGCTTTTTGAGAATCGCGGCGCGATAGCGCTACCACCTTGCAATTCTGAGCCAGCGCGAAGCCCGGCATCAACCGCCGCACTGCATGCAATCCGAAACCTGCAATACCAAAGCGAACCATATATGAATTTCTCCGACTTCTCTGGATCTCTGACCGCTTGTTTTTGTAGCAAGAGTGGGTGCCCCAGGTCTCGATTTTGAGACCTGGGAGACCACAAC
>PMMJ01000523.1 GCA_003162255.1 Acidobacteriaceae bacterium
CGATCCTTGTCTTCGATTACGCGTTCCCAGTCCCATTGGTCCACGTAGGCGCTGTGATCGTGATCGAGGAAATAGTCCTTGCGAACGGCGCGCATGTCGGTGCAGATGCCCTCGCCGACTTTGCAATCGAACTGCTTGAGAGCGGCGCGTTTCCACTTGGTCGCGGCCTGCACGACCTGCGCGTCGATGGGATGCTGGTCGCGGTCGTTCGAGATATGGAACTGAATGGGGGTGCGCGAGCCGTCGCGATCGAGCATGTCGTTGACGCCGCTCTCCACGTCGACGATGAGCGGCACTTCGACCATCGTCAGATTGAGTTCCTTGCACAGGTTGTCTTCGATATGGCGTTTCACCTGGAAGATGGCCTGCTGCGTCTCTTTCGCGGTCAGCAGGGAGCGGTAATCATGAGGCAGAATTTTTTCCAATTCCTTGTAGTCACCGATTCCGGGCCCAGCCAAGTCAGCTTTCTTATCAAAGACAATCGTGCTCATCAGTTTTCTCCTTTTGCGGACGGATTCCGCGCCGTCGCCACGCGGTCTATCGAAGTTTCGGGTCAAACGAAGAGGCAGCGCCGGAGGTTACAGGGTGCGCGGCGTCGCCGGGGATTGAATGTTTGCGCTTGGAATGCTCCATGACCATCGCGGTTGTCAGCAGAATCCCGATCAGGCCAAAGATCACGAGCGCGAGCAGAGCCATCAGGAGTATCGGCATATCTACACCTCACTGCTGGGACCGATTGTCAGTCCGGATCGCGAACGACGCTGTGACCGGAGTCACCGGTCAATGTAATCCGTGGACTCTGGGGCGGACTCTGGGGCGGACTCTTGAGCGCACTTTTCCCGACGGTAGTCACGGCTTAGGGTGACCTGGATCACTGCGGGTGATCCCTGCCAACGTTGAAACTCCCAACTGGGCAGCGTTGGAACTGCTGAGTTCTGCTGCATCCGGTTGCTGGGAGGATCGTATCGGTGGTGACTTTCGCAACATACAAGCGACTGCGAGAGGAACCGCTAACTTGATCGAGTTGCAAAACTTCACAAGGAGAAGAAAACGAAATCATGAAGACGACAAAGCTGGTGATGCTGGTAATGACAATCGCGGTCGCCCTGTTCATCCTGATTCCCAATCTGTCGTGGGCTGAGGACGGAGCCGCTATCTATAAAGGAAAATGCGCCATGTGCCACGGAGCGGATGCGGCGGGAAAGCCCGCGATGAAAGCTCCGAGCCTGATTTCGGACGATGCCAAGAAACTGTCGGACGCCGACCTGGCCAAGGCGGTTACGGGCACGGCGAAGCACACGCCCGCGGTGAAGAGTCTGGCTGCCGACGATGTGAAGGCTGTGGTTGCGTATGTTCGCAGCCTGCAGAAGTAGTCGCCGGCTGTGGTCATGGGCTGTCCTTCTTCGCGCATCGCCGCTGTCACGTAATCGCAGACTGCGGCTGAAGAAGGCGCGAAGGAGAGTATGAAGATGTCCGGCTCAATTCGGCAGACGGAATGGGCTCCTGGCCGATTCGTCGCCAGCCGGAAACCTTCTTCCCTGTTCGCTCTCCCCCAGGGAACAGCCCGCCTGGGTCCGGGTGCACACCTCCCCGGACTCAGGGTTTTGTTTGCTGGCGGCGCGGCAAAGATGTTCGGCACGATTCCCGAGTCCGTACCGTCACAACGGGAGTCCGGCCTGGGAGCGACGGGGGAAATTCCGAGGAGCAATTCCCATGAGTAAGGCCCTGCTGTATGACGCGACAATCTGCATCGGTTGCAAGCAGTGTGAGCAAGGGTGCGCCACTGAAAACAACCTGCCCTATAGCGATAGCATCGCGGCGGAGGAAAAGCAATCCGAGCACAAGTTCACCGCGGTACTCACCCGAGGCGACAAGTTCATGCGGCGCCTGTGCATGAATTGCCAGGATCCGGCGTGCGCTTCGGCTTGCCCGGTGGCGGCCTTGCGGAAGACGGCAGCCGGCCCTGTGATTTATGAAGAAGGCCGTTGCATGGGCTGCCGCTACTGCATGCTGGCCTGCCCCTTCAACGTTCCCAGGTACGAATGGAACAAGCTGTTTCCCAGGGTGCGCAAGTGCACCATGTGTCCGAATCGGGTGGCAGCGGGCAAGCAAACGGCGTGTGCGGAAATCTGTCCGACTGGAGCCACGAAGTTTGGCGAACGCGACGAGCTTATCAACGAAGCGCAGCAGCGCATTCGCGACAACCCCGGGCAGTACGTCAAGCACATCTACGGTTTGAACGAAGTGGGTGGAACTTCGGTGCTGCTGCTCTCCGGCGTTCCCTTCGATCAGTTCGGCTACTCCGCCGACGTGCCGACCGAACCTATGCCTTTGCTAACTTCTCGAGTGCTTTCGAAAGTTCCCGACGTGGTCATGCTCGGTGGGGTACTGCTGGGAGGCATCTGGTGGATTACGAACCGGCGCGACGACGTGGCGGCCGCCGAGGACTGCGAAAAGAACTCCGCCTTCGAAGATAAGAAACGAGGCCAGGACGAAAATGGCAAAGCCTAGATTCGGATTTTGGAGTGTCATTCTCTGGATAGTTATGGTGCTGGGTGGCTACTCTCTGATCCTGCGGTTCGCGCGGGGATTGGGCGCCTCGACGAACATGACCGATGAGTTCCCGTGGGGGCTCTGGATCGGGTTCAAGTTGTTTGCCGTGGCCCTGGCCGGTGGAGGGTTCACGATCGCTGCGGTTGTCCATATCTTCAACTTGAAGCGGTACCGTCCTGTCCTGCGGCCCATGATTCTCACCGCGTTCCTGGGATACTCGGCGTTTATCTGCTCCCTCATCATTGATTTAGGAAGGCCCTATCGCATCTGGCATCCGGTGGTGATGTGGAACGATCACTCGGTCATGTTCGAGATCGCTTGGTGTGTCATGCTCTACACCACGGTGCTGGCCCTGGAGTTCGCCCCGGCAGTGTTGGAGCGCCTGGGATGGCAACGGGCGCTGGTCTGGCTGCGAGGCGTCATGATTCCGGTAGTGATTCTGGGCGTGATTCTCTCCACGCTGCACCAGTCGTCTCTGGGCAGCCTCTACCTCATCGTTCCGGGCAAGCTGTATCCGCTGTGGTACTCGCCACTGGAGCCGGTGTTCTTCTTTGTATCCGCGCTGTGCGCGGGTTTGGCCATGACGGTTTTCGAGTCCTGGCATAGCCGCAAGGCATTTGGAAAGCAGTTGGAGCAGTCTCTGTTGACCAGCCTCGGCAGGGTTTTGGCCGTCGCTTTGTCCTTCTACCTGGCCTTGCGCTTTGTCGACATGGTGCACCGCGGCGTTTTTCATCTGTTGCTGCTGCCGCGGACCGAGACGTATCTGTTCCTGCTGGAGATTGCGCTCCTTTTGATACCGACGCTGCTTCTGTTCCAGCGGCGCATTCACCAGAATCCCACTGCCCTCTATTTCTGTTCGGTGTTAACCTTGCTTGGATTCGTGACTAACCGGATGAACGTCGCGATTACAGGAATGGAAGCCAGTTCCGGCACTTACTACTTTCCGAAGTGGACGGAACTTGCCATCACACTGAGCCTGGTGGCCGGGGCGTTTGCGATCTTCTGGCTGGCGGTGAAGTATCTTCCAGTGTTCCCGCCCGCGCACGAAACACACTTAGCGCAGTCCGCACGGGTCGCGGCTCCGTCAGCCGCAGCTTCGCCGGCTGTGCCTGAGTTGACCCATGCCGGATCCTGAGTCAAATGCGTTAACGATGGAACATCGTCCCCACTGGGCGAACAGCATCAGCGTGAAACTTGTTTTCCTGCTGGCGGTCTCGATGACGCTGGTGTTCGGTCTGCTGGGTTTTCTCATTGTCCGGCTGCATCGGCAGCACTTGGAGCAGAGCACGCTGGCCAGCGCCGAGCGGGTGAGCGATGTGATCAATCGCAGCACCGCGTACTACATGTTGCGCAACGATCGCGAGGGACTCTACCACACCATCCAGACCATCGCCGACGAGCCCGGCATGGTAAAAGTCCGCATCTTCGACCAAGAGGGGCGGATCAGCTACTCGACCGATGCCGCGGAAGTCAGCCACGTCCTCGATAAGAAAGCGGAGGCCTGCTACGGCTGTCACAATCAATCGCAGCCGCTGACGCGCCTCAATCGTCCCGACCGCTTTCGCATTTATCGCATCGGCGGCGGGCACCGCGTGTTGGGAATCATCACTCCCATTGAAAATCAACCCAGTTGCTCGAACGCCGCCTGCCACGCGCATCCTGCCAGCCAGCAAGTGTTGGGCGTGCTGGACACCAACGTTTCGCTGGCAAATGCCGATGCCCAGCTTTCCGTCAGCAGCGCCCGCATGTTGTCTTACACGGCGGGAGCGATGCTGATTGTGGCGATATTGAGCTGGTTATTCGTGTGGCGAGTGGTCGGCGAGCCCATCAAGGCGCTCAAGAACGGCACCGAACATCTTTCCCAGGGGAATCTTGGCTACCAGATCGAGGTGCAATCTCATGACGAAGTGGGCGACCTGGCGCATTCCTTCAACGAAATGAGCCTGCAGTTGCGCGCCGCGAACGAAGAAATCGTTACCTGGGCCAAGACGCTGGAAGATCGCGTCGAGCAGAAGACGAGGGAACTCAATCGCGCCCACGATCATTTGCTGCACTCGGAGAGAATGGCGTCCATCGGCAAGATGGCGGCCGTGGTAGCGCACGAGGTGAACAATCCGCTCTCCGGGATTCTCACGTATGCCAAGCTGATTCGGAAGTGGGTGGGAACGGGACAGACCGAGCATGAAAAACGCGAGGAGGCGATCGAATGTCTGGAACTGATCGCCGCGGAAAGCCGGCGTTGCGGCGACCTGATCAAGAACCTGCTCACGCTATCGCGAACCGCGCCCATGAACGTGCAATCCACCGACGTCCATGCAGTGATCGATCGTTGCCTGCTGCTGGTGCGGCATCAACTGGAGCTGGGCGGAGTTGAAGTCCAACTGCACTATGCGAAGGACCTGCCGCGCGTGCCATGCGATCCGGCGCAAATCGAACAAGTGTTTTTGGCGCTCATTATGAATGCCCGGGATGCCATGCCCCGCGGCGGGAATCTCTGGATCGAGACGCGCGTGAGCAACGATGAGAGTGAAATCGAGATCCAGGTGCGCGACGACGGAGCGGGCATAGATCCCGAGGTCTTGCCGCATATTTTCGAACCTTTTCTGACGACGAAAGAAAGTGGGCACGGAGTGGGGCTGGGCCTGGCGATCAGCCGCGGCATCGTGGAACGGCATAACGGGCGCATCGTGGTCCAATCGGAGCTGGGCCGGGGCACAACTTTCACCGTAACTCTGCCCAGTCAGGGGCCGTACGTTCCGACGGCGGGCGTCAGCGGCGGGAATGCCGCGACAAAACGAGGTGAGTGAAGTGAGCACACAGGGAAAACTGCTGATCGTGGACGACGAACTGAGCGTGCGCGATTCGCTCGGCAAATGGTTCCACGAAGAAGGCTACGAAGTCACCACGGTGGAAAACGCTAACGACGCGCTTACCCGGCTGGCGGAACAACGGTGGGATGCGGCGCTGGTGGATATCAAAATGCACGGCGTCGACGGGATCGAACTGCAGCGCCGTATGCATGAAATCGACCCGGAGCTCATCGTAATCATCATGACCGGCTATGCTTCGGTCGATACCGCGGTGGCAGCGCTAAAAAACGGCGCCTATGACTACGTCACGAAACCACTGGACCCGGACGAGATCGCACACATGGTGAAGAACGCGCTGGCGCATAAGCGGACGGCGCAGGAGAACGTCCTGTTGCGCGAGACGGTTGCCGAAGTGGCACGTCCCGGGGACCTCGTCGGCCAGAGCGGTCCCATGCGCAAGGTCTTCGACGCCATTGAGACGGTTGGTCCCACGGACGCTACGGTGCTGGTCACGGGAGAGAGCGGGACGGGAAAGGAACTGGTGGCGCGGGCGATCCACCATGCCAGCACGCGGAGATTTCATCCGCTGGTTGCCATCCATTGCGGGGCGCTGACGGAGACGCTTCTGGAAAGCGAACTCTTCGGGCATGAAAAAGGAGCGTTCACCGGCGCACAGTACCGCAAGAAAGGCAAATTCGAAATTGCCGAGGGGGGAACGGTTTTCCTGGACGAGATCGGCGACATCTCCCTGAAGACACAGACCGACCTGCTGCGGGTTTTGCAGGAACGCGAAATCACTCGCGTAGGCGGCAATCAGATCATCAAGGTGGACTTCCGCTGCGTCGCCGCCACCAACAAGGATCTGGAAAAATTGATCGAGGAGGGTAAGTTCCGTCCCGATCTGTTTTACCGCCTGAATGTTTTCCGCATCGAGCTGCCGCCGCTGCGCGA
>PMMJ01000475.1:0-4371 GCA_003162255.1 Acidobacteriaceae bacterium
TGACCTTGCGCTCATACTGCGGCAGCATTCCCTTCAGCACTGCGCCACGTGCCCGCGGCCCACGCGAGATCAGCACCTGCTCGTAAATTGCCGGAGCCGCTGCCACCACGTGCGGCTGCTTCGACAACTTCTCAAGCAGCGGGTGCCAACCGTGGATGCCGTCACTCTCCACCCGCAGCAGACTGATGTGCGCCGTCGATCCCAGCAGCCGCGCCTGCAAGTCCTGGCGAAAGCCGTTATTGATGGCCAGCGCAACGATCAGCGAAGCGACTCCGGCCGCCACTCCCAGCACGGAGATACCCGTGATGACGCCGATGAACGCCTGGCGGCGTTTGGCGCGAAGGTAGCGAGTTGCNNTTTCGGCGGCGCCATCATCGTTCAGAGGAACTGGGAGCGCTCCTACCTGCGCTACTTCGTCGCGCTCGGCGCCGGTTTCATGCTGGCGACGGCGCTGGTCGAAATGGTGCCCGCCAGCATTCAGTTGCGTGGGCCGTATGCCGGGTTTCTTATCCTGCTCGGATACCTGCTCGTCCATTTCTTCGAGCACACCGTCACGCCGCATTTCCACTTTGGAGAAGAAACCCACGCCGATCAGTTCGTGCATGCTCACAAGAGCTACTCGGTCCTGATCGGATTGCTGATCCACACATTCTTCGATGGCATCGCCATCGCTTCCGGGTTTCTGGTTTCTCCGGCGCTCGGCTGGATCATCTTCGTAGCGGTCTTTCTGCACAAGATTCCGGAAGGATTCACTATCTCGTCGGTGATGCTCTTGAGTGGCCGCAGCCGCGCGTTTGCCTGNNTTGCCTGGGGAGCGTCCATGGCGCTGGGCGTCGCAACCGTGGCTGGAGTGATGACGATGGCAGTCTTCCGCCATGAGGTTAGCTTCGGCTTGCCCTTGTCGGCGGGCGTTACGATCTACGTCGCCGCGTCGGATCTGATCCCCGAAGTAAATAAAGAACCCGGCGTGAAGATGGCGCTACTGGTCTTTGTCGGAACGGCGTGCATGTTTTTGCTGGATCGGTTTTTCCACCTGCACTGATTCAAGCGTGTGACTCTTCACGCTCTCACGGTGCCAGGCGTAATTCCTCAATGGGATTCGCCACACAGCAAACTCAGGCCGTAGGTCATCGGAATCGCAATACCGGTCGAGTCACGATATCGCTCGGCGCGCTGCAACGCCACCTCGCCTTGGCAAGACACTTTTTCCAGAAGTTGACGATATTCCGGGAATCGCTGTTCGGTGCGGAATGCCTGATGGCGTGCGCAGGCGAAGTCCGCCAGCGCGTCCGTGCTGCGCCGGACTTTGTCCTCCTCGGCAGCATGAAAAGCCCATTCCGATTCCGGGAGATGATCGAAGATCAGCACTTCGGGAGCGAGCGTCAATGCGTGTCGCAGGGCCTGCCGGGGATCGTTCATCTCGTGCAGACAAAACTCGAAGTACACGACATCCCCTCGTGGCGAAGTCTCACAGAAGTCCGCATGGATAACTTCCACTCGATCCTGTAACCCTTCGGCGATAACCTTCGCCTCCCACTGGCAATTTCCTGGATTCGAGAACGAGATTGGTAAGCGGGCCGCCACCGGCTCCAACTCCCAGAACTTTCTTGCCGGAAAAACTATAGAACTGCCTGATGTTCTGCCCCATTTGCTCGTAATTGGCGGCCATAGGACACCCTCACCCGTCGAGAGTAGATCCGAACGGTTCTAATTGAGGATTGCGAACCGACGGAACGCTATCCGCTGTGCCGGATGTGCATCACATCCCCATCCTGCACGATGTAATCCTTCCCCTCTAATCGTAGCGTGCCTTTGGCTCGGGCATTCGCTTCCGATCCCGCTTCCAGCAACTGATCCCAGCGAATCGTTTCGGCGCGGATGAAGTGTTTTTCCAGATCGGAGTGAATCGCACCGGCGCCGTTCTGGGCACGGGTATTCAGCGGGATCGTCCAGGCTCGGCATTCGTCTTCGCCGGCGGTGAAGAATGAAATCAGTCCCAGCAAGTGATAGCTCTTGCGGATCAGGCGCGCGAGACCGCTTTCTGTCAGTCCATAGCTTCCTAGAAATTCCGCCGCGTCTTCGTCGCTCATCTCCGCCAGTTCGGCTTCCACTTTGCCGCAGATGGCGCTGGCCCCGGCATTCGGGCGTGCGGCCACTTCGGTTAGATTGAATTTTGCAACCGCCGCTTCTAGGTCTTTGCCGAGTTCTGTGCTCTCGCCGATGTTGAGCACGTAGAGTATCGGCTTCTCGCTCAGGAACATGAAGCCGCGGATGCGCTTCTTGTCCTCGGGAGTCATTACCATTTCGCGGAGCGGTTTTTCGGCTTCGATCTGGGCTTTGGCCTTGATCAGCAGTTCGTTTTCTTTTTCGAGCTCCGGCGTCTTCATCTTCTTCAAATCTTTTTCGAGGCGCTCCAGGCGCTTTTCGATCTGGCCCAGATCGCTGACCATCAGATCGAACTCTACGTTCTTGATGTCGCGCAGGGGATCGATGGCGCCGACGTGCGGAATCGCATCGTTTTCAAACGCCCGCAGCACGTGAATGAGCGCATCCACCTGGCGCAGATGGCCAATGTAGGCAGTCTCTTTCAGCGCGTCCTGGCCGATGGCGCCTACGTCCACATACTCGACCGAGGCGTGCGTCAATTTTTTCGGGTTATAGAGTGCGGCGAGTTTGTCGAGTCGTTCGTCGGGAACCTTGGCGACGCCGATGTGCGCCTCGCGCGGATTCGCAAGCGCCTGCTCGGAAAGATTCACCTTCGTCAGAATGCGAAATAGAGATGTCTTGCCGACCTGCGGCAGACCGATGATGCCAGTTTTCATAAGTCAGCTCTCAGCTATCAGTTGTCAGCTATCAGTTGAATCAAAAGAATAAATCATCGTGGTCGATCCGCATATGCGTGACAGTGGGCTAGATTCATTCACCACGGAGACACAGAGACACGGAGAAAGCCAGACCAAGGCTTTGTTTTCTCTGTGTCTCGGTGCCTCCGTTGTTGACGGACTTCGCTGCAATGCAAAGGACGCATCGGTCGTGCTACCCTCGGCGGAATGCGGCGCGACGATAAGACTCTTCTCAGAAAATTCTTTGGCCATCTTGCGGGAGCGCTGATTGCTTGCAGCGCTTGCGCCGTCTGCGTTTCAGCGCAGAGTCCGGCGCAGATTCACTTCCGCTTGCAGACTCGCGCAGTGGTCGAAGGCCATCTGAAGTCCTTCTCAACCAAGAACAGCGAGCGCGAGGCGTTGATCCGGAGGTGGCTCGCCGACTCCGGATGCAAGGGCGCGAATCTTTCCGAACAAGGGCTCGACCGCGAGCTGCCGCCGAATGTCATCTGCGTGTTGCCGGGCGAAACGCAGGAAGTCATCGTGGTGGGCGCGCATACCGATAAGGTCGAGAGCTTTGGCGACGGCGTGGTCGATAACTGGACCGGAGCGGCGTTGTTGCCGAGCCTGCTGTACAGCTTGAGCGCGCAGCCGCGCCATCACACGCTGATCTTCATCGGGTTCTCGGGTGAGGAAAAGGGGTTGGTTGGATCGCGGTATTACGTGGATCATCTCAGCAGCGAACAGCGCGCGCATGTCGAAGCCATGGTCAATTTCGATAGTTTAGGCCTCGGTCCGACTGAGGTGTGGGCGTCACACGCCGACAAAGCGCTGCTTGACGCGCTGGCCTCTGTTGTGGCGGCGAGTAAACTCCCTGTGACCACAATGAACGTAGACAATTTTGGCACCGCCGATTCCGAATCGTTCGCTCGCTACCAGATTCCGCGCATTACCCTGCATTCGGTGACCGAACAGACGTGGTCGATCCTGCATTCGCCGTTCGACAAGATGGCAGCGATCAAGATGAACGATTACTACGACAGCTATAGGCTGATCGCCGAGTATCTGGCATATCTCGATGACGCGTTGAAACCGCCGCCCGCAGCGAAGCCGGAGAAAGCGGCGCCGTAGAGAAGGGCGAAATACGTAGGTCCTTCGCTTCGCTCAGGATGACAAAATCTCTTTAGTTGTGCACTCAACGGAATGCTTGGGCGGTCGTGTACAACGCAACCAACCCGAGCAAAAGCACCGCCTCCTCGAATTTTTCCGACCACAAATGCAGACGGTTGAATTCCATGCGCAGCGGATTGTCCGGAGGCACGTTGTCGATCACTCCAACCTCGGCGCGGATGGCGTGCATCTTCGGGGAAATGGCGAACTGCGAGATCACGGTCAGCAGCAGCATAAGCACGATCAGAAGATGGCGCGCGGCCAGCGGCCTTGCAGTTCCCACCGTCATTCGGCTGTAGAGCATGGACGCGATGAGAAAAACAATTCCGGAAACGATAGCCATGTAGTGCAGCACGTCGAGCGAGCGGCCTACGATCGA
>PMMJ01000475.1:4382-11486 GCA_003162255.1 Acidobacteriaceae bacterium
ATGACAGCTGGATATTTTTGCCGCGCACTCACGGACTATGATGCGGCCACCTATTCACAGGCCGAACCAGCGCTGTCACTTACCCCCGTGCGCGCAACTATTTAACCTCATCCTTCCTATCCCTGGGGAGGGACTCATCGGAATGCAGCGTTCGCTGACGGTGGCCGACGTTAATTTTGTGTCGTTGCAGACGGCAGTATTTTGCGTGCAGTGTGAAATGCTCAGCGACAATAACACGCCGCGGTGTCTGGCGTGCGGCAGTGGCGCGGTGCTGAGTCTCTCTCGCGTGCTCGGCGGATCGCTTCGCGGGCAGCAGACGGCGCATCTCATCGCAGATGCGGAACTGGACCGGCTGGTGCGGTCGCTGCTTTACACGGTTCCGCAGGCTCCGGCGGCCGAAGATCAGAGCGACGAACACACGGTCGAGTTTCCCGCGGCGGTGAGTTTTTCTCCTCGCCATCGCATGCGGCCTCGCCATCANNGAGCCGGGCATCAGCATCATCGCGGAAAAGGCGCAGACTTTAACCGGCGCCACCGGGGCAGCCATCGCGCTGCGCCGTGGCAACGAAATTGTCTGCCGGGCACGCACCGGCCGCACCGCTCCCGATCTCGGCGTGCGTCTGCAGACCGATAGCGGACTCTCGGCGGAATGCGTGCGCACGGGCGAGGTGCTGCTTTGCCATGACGCCGAATCGAATCCGCGAGTAGATTGGCCAACTTGCCGCCAGATGGGGGTGCGCTCGATCCTGGTCGCTCCGCTGCGCCACTTCCGGCGGACGCTGGGCGTTTTCGAGGTGCTGTCGTCGGCGCCGCACGCCTTCGACAACAACGATGTCGCTACCATGCAGTTTCTCTCCGGCATGATGGTGGCGACGATCTCGCGGCTTTCCAGTTTGCAGCCGGCGCCCACTGCAGCCTCGGGCGAGTAAGCTCGAGCGGTCCCCACGCTCGCAGATACGGGGCTGCCCCGTCTTTCTTAAGGCACGGGAGAGAAGTTCCGATGAAGTATGTTTTCTGGATCGGAGTCGTTGTTGCGCTCTGTGCGGTGGGCTGGAGAATTGTCGAGCCCGAAGTCACGAACTTCATCTTTCAAGATGAAGTGCAAGAGACGGCAGCGGAGTTTAGCGCCCGGGCGGGGTTTTCATCGTTCCAAACGGACGAAGGGTTTCGCAATATCGTAATTCGCAAAGCGGCAAAGCACGAGATTGCGCTCGATGCCAAGCAGGTAACGGTGCGGAGCAGCGGGCCTCCGGAACATCGAATCGTGTACATCGCGGTCAACTACACCGTGCCCATAGATTTTCTTATCTTTTCCTACAAGCGGCATTTCCGTTTTGCGGTCGAGGTCCATCAACATCCCGCGTACAGCCCATTAGTAGGGAACGACGGTACCGCGCTTCGCCACGGATGACATCTTCGGCTGCGCGGCTGTGGAGGATCTTGTCAGGCAACTATACCGGCACCGGCACGCTCTCCACGATCTCGCGCAGGACTTGCTCGGCCTGCTCGGATTTCTTCAGAGTGGAAGTGTAGAGCGAACTCACGACGACGCGGTGGGCGAAGACGGAGACGACCAGCGGCTTGAAATCTTCAGGAGTGCAATAATCGCGGCCTTCGAGGAAGGCCATAGCCTGGGCGGCGCGGTAGAGCATCTGCGAGCCTCGGGGAGAAACTCCAAGGGAAAGATATTCGGACTCGCGCGTCTTGGTGACGATGTTCAGCAGGTATGTGATTAGAGATTCGTCCACGTGGACTTGTGCCACGGCTTGCTGAATTTCTACTACGTCGGCCGCGTTGAGGACGGGGCGCAGATTTTCCAGCTGGGCTACTCCAGCTTCGGCGCGCAGGATCTCGCGCTCGGCGTTGCCTTCGTNNTCGGGCAGCGGATACGTGCCGCGATGCTCGATGGGATTCTGCGTGGCAATTACTAAGAATGGCTGCGGCAGCGGATATGAATGCGCGTCGATGGTGACTTGCCCCTCGTTCATGGCTTCGAGCAGGGCGGACTGCGTCTTCGGAGTGGTGCGGTTGATTTCGTCGGCCAACAGGACGTTGGCGAAGACCGGTCCGCGCTTGAATTCGAATTTCTGCTCGATGGCGGAGTAGATCGAAATGCCCAGCACGTCGGAGGGCAACATGTCGCTGGTGAACTGAATGCGCTGAAAGGTGCAATCGATGGCGCGGGCCAGGGCTTGGCCGAGCGTCGTCTTGCCAACTCCGGGAACGCCTTCGATCAGCAGGTGGCCTTTGGCGAAAATGGAAACCAGCGCGAGGCGGAGGACGTCGTCTTTGCCGCGGATGACGCGGCGCAAACTGTTTTCGAGCGCCGCGGCGCGGCGCGAGGTTGCCACCAGAGCTTCGGGAGCCATTAGGGGCGATTTTACTATGCGGGCGGCGAGGGGAGGGGTTACGGCGGTCATGGGGAAGCTTTCAGCTGTCAGCTTTCAGTTCTCAGTTGAGACCGACTGCACGGTTTCGCTTAACCGATGACTGATACCTGATAGCTGATCGCTGTTACTGCGTGAATTCCGCCGGCCTTCCCGTCAACCGCTCGATCCTTTTCGCCGTCGGCGGATGGGTCGAGAACAGGTTGCCGAAACTCATCCCACCTAAGAACGGCTGAATAATGAAAAGATGCGCGGTGGATGGGGTCGCCAGGAGCGGGCGCTGGCGGGAGTAGGCGTCGATTTTTGCCAGGGCGCTGGCCAGAGCGTAGGGATTGCCGGTCCAGTGGGCTCCAGTTTCGTCGGCGCCGTATTCGCGGGAGCGCGAGACGGCTAGCTGGATCAGCATGGCGGCGAATGGGGCGAGGAACATCATGGCGATGGCTGCGATGCCGCCGCCTCCATCGCGATCACGGCTGCCTCTGATGCCGCCAAAAATCATGCCCCAACGGGCAATCGAGGCGAGATAGGTGATAGCGCCGGCCAACGTGGCCGCGATCGAACTGATGAGTATGTCGCGATTGCGCACGTGGCCGAGTTCATGCGCGATCACGCCTTCGAGTTCGTCGTCGTTGAGCAGGCCGAGGATGCCCTGGGTCACGGCGACGGAGGCGTGATTCGGATTGCGTCCGGTGGCGAAGGCGTTGGGTGAATCGGTTGGGATGAGGTAGACCTTGGGCATCGGCAAGCTTTCTTTTTGGGCCAGGCGCTCGACGATGTTGTAGACGCGAGGCAGATCGTCGCGTCCGACGGGCTGGGCGCGGTAGGTGGCGAGCGCGATCTTGTCGGAGAAAAAGTAAGAAACGAAATTCAGGACGGCGGCGAAAGCGAGCGCTATCAGCATCCCGTTCTGGCCGCCGAATGCGCGGCCGGCCAGCATGAGGAGCAGCGTCATGCCGGTGAGCAGGAATGCGGTTTTGAATATGTTACTCATGAATGATTGCCTCAGATTTGTCTCACTGAATTAGATGCTGGGCGCGGACTCTTGGCTTCCTGTGTGAAAGCGGGGCTTCGCTCCGCTTGACGGGGCGAAGCCCCGTCACCACACAATTTTAGCTCTGCCGCTTGAGGGCACGTTCTAGCGTTTGGTCCAGGGCGGCTTTGGCTTTTTCGTAATCCTCGGGCGCGATCTTGCCTTGTTTTTTTTCTACCTCTAGTTGGAATAGTTCCTCTTTCAGCGCTTCTAGCAGCATCGCTGATTTCGCGACCGGAGTGCTGGCCGCGGATGCCGTCGTGGTTGGCGTCGTAGGACGGGCGGCTGCGCCATAGTCACTCGACGCAACACCGGGCGTCGCGGCGGAGGTTGCGGGTTGCCGATTGGTGACCACCCATCCGCCGATGGCGAGCAGCACGGCGAATCCGCCAAGAATGTACCAGCGATATTGCTGCAGCGGATCGGGCGCATCGATGGGGGCGCCGAGTCCGCCGCCGGGACGATTGTCGAGAGAACGATTGTCGCGTCCTTGAGATTGCGGTTGCTGCTGATCTTGTTGTCCGGCTGCGCCCGAGGCGGTTTCTCCGGGAGACTCGGTGATCACCCCGTTGCCCTTCAGCGTGAAGCTGAGCGACTGGCCGGGCTTCGTCTCTCTTGCGACTTCCACGGTGCTGTCGCCCTGGCTGGGATCATGCATGGATTCGAAGCTCGGCGGATTCGCGGCCGTGAACTGCATCGTCTGGGGAAGAACGATGACGAGATGCTGGGCGGAATAGAGCGGCTTGGGATCGATCTTGATTTCGCCAGCGTAGGGCAGAGTGAACTCGCACTGGAACTGCGTTTCTCCGGGACGGAGCGGGAAGGCGATGGCGTAGCGGTTCTTCTCGGATTGGGGAACGGCCCCGGCGCTGATCGGCTGACCGTTCGGAGCGCGAGCTTGCAGTTGTTCAATCTTGGCGCCGGGGGGCAGATAGAACTCGAAGTTGTGATCGTTCATCTGCGTCCTTGCTGGAGAAGAGGCGTTGTCGACGACGAACAGGCGCACGCCCTGCATGGTTCCGCTGTCGGCCTGAAAGCGAAGGACGTCGGCAGTCACGCTGAGGCCGGTGACTTTAGGAGCGACGTCATACACCTGTATGTCGACTGATTTGACGCCGGGAGGCGCCATCTGATGATAGGTAACGCCCTGATGGACGGCGCGGATGAGATGCGGCTCCGGTCCGCCGGTGAGTTTAAAGCTGAATTTTCCGTTGCTGTCTGCCTTGGTGCTGCCCGCTACATCCATGCCATTGGCGATGTTGATGAGGATGACTTCATCTCCCGCGGCGGGCTTGTGGGTGGTGCCGTTGGTGACGATGCCGGTTAGGGTCTGGGCGGTGGAGGCTAGGGCCAGCGAGAGGATGGCGGCCAGCAAGGCGGGATATGCGAATTTGGTCAAAACTACTCCTTCGGATCAGTGAACAAGAACCCGGATTGCAAACGCAACGTGCGGCGGCGGTTGGTTGCGAAATGACAATTCTTCAACAGCTACCTCGCAGCGCCCCTGTATTCCGCGCCGCATCCCCGGCAGGCAACACCCCGCTTGCCTTGCCAGACGCGGCTCGTATCGCAAGAAGCACAAGTGAGTTGTTTATTTAGAGTGGCTCCGCATCGTGAGCATGAGTGTTTACGCCGTCCGCCGGACGACGTTTTCTCGATGGCCTCACCGCACACTGGACAAAGCTTCTGATTGTGCCGTTTTGGATTGTTTCGCGTCGGCGACTCGATAGCTGAATATCGGATGCGTCGAGTCGCTTCTTTCTTGCTGTCATTCCCTTTGCTTTGCTTGTGTTTGTTGGTAACTAGCATCGACCCGCTCGCTGCAAAAGTATAGCTGCTGTTGACGCGATCAGTTACACGACCTGCCCGGCAACTTGTTCCAGTCGCGCGATCTCCGCCATGATCGCGGCTGCTTCCTCTTCGAGCGAGGCGCGCATCGATTGATAGTCCGCATCTGGCACCTTGCCGGCTTTGTATTCGAAATTCAGATCGCGCAGGTTTTCGTAGACCGCTTCCTTGCGCTCGCGGAGATAGCTGAGGCGCGTCTTTTCTTCTCCCGCGTAAACTTCGCCGGGAAAGAAGAAAATGTAATAGAGACAGGCGAGCGTAACGACGGCGCAGACGAAGGGGATCATAAGTCGGTCTCCTTGCGGGGAATGTCTTTATCCGATCGCAGCTTTTCGCGGGCGGGGGCGCCCGCGCCACACTTGCCACACTTGAGCGTCATAAGTCGGTCTCTTTTCTTGCCTTCTGGCGGAACTCGTCCAGTTCGCTGCCGTGCCGGATGATGATGCCATCGGCAAGCGCCGGCTCGGGGCGATTCTTCCACGAGCGCACGACGTAAACTACGAAGGCGATGCCGAGAGCCAATGCGAGGAAGGGCATGATCCAGGCCACGCGATTGAAGCCGGTGGCGGTGGGCGCGGCGATCACGGTCGGTCCGTATTCCTGGACGAAGCCTTGCAGGATGAGGTCGTCGCTATTACTGCCGCCTTTGTCGAGCGCGGACTGCAGTTCATTGCGCATTTTGTCGGAGGACTGGCAGCCGACGTGATTGCATTCAAGCAGGACCTGGCCACATCCGCAGGTGCACATCATGCGATGGCCGAGGTCTTTGAAGCGCGCGGTCTCGTCGCCGGCGCCCATGAAGAGGAAGACGGCGGCGGTTAGGATGAGTGCCTGGAGCACGCGGCGGGCGGGTTCTTGACGCGTTGGCCAATCCGACGGCTTCGTCCGCTGGCCCTCAGCGGCTAAAGCCGCAAAGTTTTGAGAGGGTATTTGGGCACGACTGAAGTCGTGCCCTTCCCTAAACCCTTCATCCCGAAGCTCTCGATTCGGCAATCTTTGATTCGAGTATTTCATCTCAGTCACCCGCTCCCACGTGCGCCGGGGCGCGAATTGGCGTCGTTGCGGCCACTCGCACGGCGGCGGCATTCGGCACGAGCGCGACGATGGTGCCGAAAACCATGACGATCAGGCCGATCCAAATCCACGGAACCAGCGGATTCACGTGCGCTTTAATGATGGGCTGTCCGGTGGTTTCGTTCCTGCCTTCATAGACGAGATAGAGGTCGCTCACCAGAAAGAAATCTTCGCGAAAGCTGGGGTAGATGCGCGGCAGCGTCTGCGGCTGTTGGCTGGCCTTATAGAAACGGCGCTCGGGATACATGGTCGTNNACGCCGAAGTGGACGATGTATCCGCCATAGCGGCGCGTGTTTCTGTGGCACAGATGAATCATGGCGGAAAGCAGGTTCTGATGGCTCTTGCCGGCGATGACGCGGCCTCCGCGAAGGAATTCGGAAATAACGGTGAAGATCACGAGCGCCGAGAGAACGGCGGCCATGGTGGCGTAAAAGAAAGAAGGATCTTCCCAGGGACGCACGCCGAACACGATCATCATGACGCCGATGGCAAGCGAGCCCAGGGCAGGGAACAGGAAATTCCGCTTCAGGCTTTCGAGCGAAGTCTTACGCCAGGCGAGCAGCGGCCCGACGGCGGTGAGCAGAAGGAGCAGCAAGGCAACCGGGACGGCAACGCGATTGAAAAAAGGCGGNNATGAAGACCAGAAACCAGGTGCCGATCGAGGACTGCGCGAAAGCATGCACCGAACTGATCACGCCCGAACGTGTGAGGAACGTCCCGAGCATCGAGAGCAGGAACGTCGCGAAGATGAGCGACATGTTCCA
>PMMJ01000475.1:11562-15066 GCA_003162255.1 Acidobacteriaceae bacterium
GGTACAGCATGGGCGGATGGATGACCATCTCGGGATACTGCAGAAGTGGATTCAGTCCGCTGCCGTCCTGAGGAATCGCGCCTTGAATGATGCCGAACGGTCGTGCTGCAACATTTAGAATCAGCAAAAAGAAAACCTGCACCGAGGCGATGATCACGGAAGCGTAAGCGAACAGCCGCTGATCGGTCTTGTAGCGCAGGCGGAGAACGAACCCGTAGCCGGCCAGGAGCAGCGACCAGAACAGCAGCGAGCCTTCCTGACCGGACCACAGCACGGCGAATTTGTAGGCGGCGGGCAAATCGCGATTGCTGTGATGGAAGATGTAGGAGATGGAGAAGTCGTTGTTGAAGGCGGCCACGACGAGAACGATGCCAGCCAGCACCACGGCGGCGAACGCGGCGATTCCGGCGCGGCGGGCAGTTTCGCCGATAGCAACTGAAGCGGGGTGCTTACTGAACAACAACGCCAAAAGGCCTGCCAGGAAACAGTACCCGCTCAGGGTGAGGGCCGCGATGAGCGCAAAGCTTCCGATTGTAGACATTACTGGAACCCCACTCTTCCCCGTAGCCGTATTTTTTCAGAGAAGCCGATGCTATGCAATCCGCCGGAGCTTCAGAAGCGCGTTCGATTGCCTGCGGACGCCAGTTGCCGTCACTTCTCCAGCGCGTAGCCCTTTTCGCGCCACTCGCGAATTCCGCCGTCCATGGAAATGACGTTGACGTATCCCATTTTTTGCAGGTTATCTGCTGCCAGCGCAGAACGGAAGCCGCCGCCGCAATAAAGCACGAGCTCAGTGTGCAGATCGGGATACTTGCCTTCAATGTCGCGCTCGATGATGCCTTTGCCGAGGTGGACGGCTCCGGGCAGGTGGTCGGCGTCGAATTCGCGGTCTTCGCGGACGTCGACGAGGATAAATTTCTCGCCGCGATCGAGCCGGGCTTTGACTTCGTCGACGGTCGTTTCGCGGACGCGCTGCTTAACGTCGTCGACAATCTTCAGAAAACGCGGTGGATGCTGATGAGTCATGGTCGCCGGTCCCCCATCTGGCCGGTGTCTTGATCCTTGCCCTGAGAATGATAGCAGGCGGCTGGGCTGCGAGCTTCGAGCCAACCGGATGCCCGCAGCTCGTAGCTCGTAGATCGCAGCTTGTCCGGCAGCACCAAAGATAAGCGATTCCAGATAAAATCGAATCGCGCCCCATGACGCTCATCATTCGCCAGTCTCGCATTCACTCCCATGGCTGCTACACCACGCGGCCGATTCGCAAAGGGACGCTGATCGTGGAATACGTGGGCGAGCACCTCACTAACGAACAGGCCGACGACCTTTACGACGACTTTCCGAACACGTATCTATTCGGCCTGGACGGCGGCAAGCGCATCATCGACGGCTACGGGGTGGCCGCCTTCGTCAATCATTCCTGCAAACCGAATTGCGAGACCGATCAGATACGGGGCAAGATGTGGATCATTGCGCTGCGCGACATTGAAGCCGGAGAAGAATTGACCTACGACTACAACCTGTACGATGGCGAGGATGACGCGCCCTGTTTATGCGGGTCGAAGCGCTGCCGGGGAAGTCTGTATTCGGCGTCGCACTTGCGCAAGCTTGCGAAGAAGCGCGCTAAAGTTGCGGCGGCGGCCCCCGCGGCCTAGCAACAAAAGGCGCAAGATTTTCCGATGCTACAATCATTTCGTTCCATTCGCGTCGTTCTATTCGCATTTCGATTCGCCGTTTTGATCTTGCTTCCAACTCTGGAGTCGTCTCTTGAATCGTGCTTCCGCCGGCCTCGAAACCATCATCGCCAAAGCTCTTCATCTCGCGCCGCCGGACGAGAGCGTGTTGTTGGCCTGGCCTGTTGCGTGTGGCAGCGCAGTGGCCGACCGGACTCGGGCGCTGAGTTTTTCCGATGGCATTCTGCGAGTGGAAGTTGCCGACGCGGGATGGCGGCGTGAACTCGCCAACCTGGCGCCGCGTTACTTGGCCTTGATCAACAAATATTCTGCGACTTCGGTGAAGCGCATTGAATTCGTGGTGAAGGCGTGAGATTCAAATCGTGAAGGTTACCGACAAGGACGTCGCCTACGTGGCCGATCTCGCCAACCTCGAGTTGACCGGGGAAGAGCGCGCTCACATGCTGCGCGATTTGAACTCCATCCTTGAATATATCGAGCGGCTCAACGAACTGGAGACTGGCAAAGTTGCGCCCATGGCTCAGGTCTCGGACCGCTACGGCGTGGACCAGTCGCGGCAGGGAAGCGACCGGTTCGCCTACGCAATACGCGAGGACGTGAAGGACGGCCTGAGGGAGTCGCTGCTGCACGCCGACGCCGTGAAAAATGCTCCGGACACGGACGGAACGTTTTTCGAAGTGCCGAAAGTGATTGAGAGATAGCGATGGGAGAGTTACGAAAGCAAGATGCCGGCATCGACCATTGATGATGTTCGACGCGCGATCGCGGAGCGGCAGACGACCGCGACCGCTCTGGCTCACGACTTCTATAAGCGCATCCGGCAGGAAGATCCTGAGATTGGCGCGTTTCTGACGCTTTGCGAGGAGCGCGCGCTGGCGCAGGCGGGGCGTATTGACGCGATGGCTGCGGAGGGCAAGCCTTTGCCGCCGCTGGCGGGAGTTCCGGTCGCGATCAAGGATGTGATGGTGACGCGCGGCGTGCGCACCACCGCCGGTTCGAAAATTCTCGAGAACTTTATTCCGCCGTATGACTGCACGGCCGTGGCTCGCCTGGAAGCGGCGGGCGCGGTGATTCTGGGCAAGCTCAACTGCGATGCGTTTGCCATGGGGTCGTCCACGGAGAACTCGGCGTATCACCCGGTGCACAATCCGCGCGACAAGAGCCGCGTTCCGGGCGGATCCTCGGGCGGATCGGCGGCAGCGGTGGCGGCGGAGATGGCCGTGGCGACGCTCGGCTCCGATACCGGCGGATCGATTCGACAGCCGGCATCGTTTTGTGGCGTGGTCGGATTGAAGCCCACCTATGGACGCGTGTCGCGCTACGGGCTGATTGCGTTTGCTTCGTCGCTCGATCACATCGGCCCGTTTGCGAAAACGGTGAAGGAAGTCGCGCTGGTGCTGCGCACGATTGCCGGTCGCGATCCCATGGATTCGACTTCCGCCGAGGTACCCGTGCCCGATTACGTGGCGGAGATCGAGAAGCCGGTGAAGGGATTGAGGGTCGGCGTGGCCGAAGAATACTTTGGCGCTGGGCTCGATCCGGAGGTTCAAGCGGCGGTTGAGGCGGCGATTCAGAAGCTGGCAGAGCTCGGATGCAAGATCGTGCCGGTGAGTTTGCCGCACACCGAGTATGCGATTCCCGCGTATTACATTGTAGCTACGGCGGAAGCGTCGTCGAATCTGGCGCGCTATGACGGTGTGCGCTACGGCTTCAGGGCCAAGGCGGGCAATCTTTCGGAGATGTACCGCTTGAGCCGCGACGGCGGGTTCGGCATGGAAGTCAAACGCCGCATCATGCTCGGCACTTATGC
>PMMJ01000109.1:0-8193 GCA_003162255.1 Acidobacteriaceae bacterium
GGTGGTCGGAGGAAATTGAAGGCACCACCGGCAAGCTCGGAGACGAGTGCACGTATCACTACAAAGATGTCCACACTTGCAGAATGAAGTTAGTAGAATTCGTTCCCAACCAGAGAGTCGTGTGGCTCGTTTTGGACAACTACTTCAACTTCACCGAAGACAAAACCGAGTGGAAGGGCNNAAGCCCAACCAGAAAAAAGGGGACGCATCTGTCGAAATCGATTCTCATCGCCCATCACCACTATAGAGGCGGTTTAGCGATCAAACTTCGCCACCAAGGAGGTGCACGATGTGTCCATTCTGTTTTGCAACCATGGGACTAGTCGTTGCCGGCGCGGTTTCAACCGGCGGGCTGGCGGCGTTGGCCGTCAAAGTATCTCGCAAGAACCGGACAGGAGAAGTCCTGCCGAACTCAGAGGAAAGGAAAAATAAAAATGTCGACCAGAACTAATGAGAATCCGGATCTCGCGATGAACACACCCCCGATCGTGTCGCAGCAGGAGTGGGAGGCTGCGTGCCAGCAACTCCTCGCGAAGGAGAAGGCCTTGACCCGCTCCCGTGATGCACTGGCCGCCGAGCGCCGGCGGATGCCGTGGATGGCTGTGGAGAAGAAGTACGAGTTCGACGGACCCAAGGGCAGAGTAAGCCTGCTCGACCTGTTCGAGGGCCGTCGTCAGTTGATTATCTATCGCGCCTTCTTCGAGCCCGGAGTGTTCGGCTGGCCCGAGCACGCCTGCCGCGGCTGCTCCCTGGGCGCCGATCAGGTCGCGCACCTGGCCCACCTGAACGCTCGTGACACCACCCTCGCCTACGCCTCACGCGCGCCGCAGGCGGACATCGCTCGCGTGAAAGCGCGGATGGGCTGGGAGATGCCCTGGTACACCATGACCGACGGCTTCGACAAGGACTTCGACGTCGATGAATGGCACGGCCACAATGTGTTCTTCCGCGACGGCGAGCGGGTGTTCCGCACATACTTCATCAACGGCCGCGGCGACGAGGCGATGGGGACCACCTGGAGCTACCTAGACATCACTCCGCTCGGCCGTCAGGAAACTTGGGAGCACTCGCCAGAGGGTTACCCTCAGACCCCGCCGTACAAGTGGTGGAACTGGCACGATAACTATGACGCCGAGGCCTCGCCTGACCCGAAGTGGGTGGATATAATCACCGATCCTGAAGGAGCCGCTTCCCGAAGGCGCGACGAAGAGGCGAAAGCAAGCTAAAAGAAGGCAGGCACTTCTCTGCCTTTGAGCAACCGGGGCGGATCGCGATTCGACACCGCAGACGCACCGCGTTCCTTCAGTTCGCGAAACCCTTGACCTGGGATCTCGTGAATTTGAGATTCGAACGCCTGAAATGCAATCGGGCGCGGGCTGCTTTCCAAGAAGAACACAAGGCGAACAAAACTTACCGGCAGTTTTACCGGCAGTCGGCCTTTCCTGCAATGACTTTCAGTAACTTACGGCGCCGGGAGGCACCTCTAAGTACTTGCGATCACTGTTAATTTTGACCCTGANNTCCGTCCCTGGCCACCATCATTCCAAAGAACTTAGTGGAAATCTGGCGACAAAAGACTGGCAAAATCACCCACGGTCGATCACCC
The DNA here is from genome assembly GCA_003162255.1 of Acidobacteriaceae bacterium. Classification (GTDB taxonomy): domain Bacteria; phylum Acidobacteriota; class Terriglobia; order Terriglobales; family Acidobacteriaceae; genus Acidiflorens. Next base: position 1,607 of record PMMJ01000109.1, read on the forward strand.
ACGCCTACTGGATGAGCTGTTGAGCGGTTTCCTCGTTCGGACCCACGGCTTCGATCATCTTCGCCTGAGCCTCCATGCGCTTGTCCATGCGCGAGTGCGCGTAGACCTTGAGCAGGATTGAAGGGTCTGCCCAACGCAGCATGTCCTGAATAGTCTTGGAGTCGGTTCCAATCTCTACTAGGAACGAGGTTAATGCATGCCTGAGGTTGTGGAAGCCAAACCTGTGACCGTGCGGAATGTCGATCACTTGTTTCGCTGCGGGCCGGAGATGATCCTCCACCAGCATGTTCGGGACACGCGGTTGCTTGCCCTTGAGCCGGTCGGAACCGAAGATGAAGTCCTCGTCTCCCGCGTAAGCCGTAGTCTCCCGCCAGTTCTTCAGCAAGCCCATGACAAGCGAATGCAACACGACAGGCTTCTTCGAGGCGGAGGACTTGGGTTCGCCAAACTTGCCCCGCACGAAATTGGAGACCACGTAGATGCGGAACTTGCCCCAATCGACATGCTTCCATCGCAACGCGAGCACTTCGCCGATCCTCAATCCCGTCACCGCAACCAGTAAGGTCAGCAGCCGCTCGAATGCTTGCATCCGGCAGATGATATTCCAGCCTTGCTGTGGCGTCACGAGAACGGCCTCGTACTCGGTGGTCGTGGCGATGTGAACATGTGTGACGGGATTCGCTTCCACCGTCCGCGGAATCAGGTCGTTCGCCTGTGCAATCGAGTAAACCAGATGCATCACACCGCGGATTTTGTCCACCGTTGAATTCTCCAGGTCTTCTTCGTCCTGCACCGACTCCAACCACCTTTTGATTTCTGAGGGCTTGATCTTCGAAGCCTCCATCTCTCCGAATCTTGGAAGCAGCCGCTTGCGAATGATGCGTTCTCTGTCCTCGATAGTGGACGCAGCTTTCGGCTTGCGCTTCTTCGATTCTGGCACCTTTTTTAATTCTTGCAGGTAAAATTCCGCAAGAACTGCGAAGGTCAGGGTTCCGCGTTTCGATCCTGGTTCGATGGCATACAAGCGCCTGCGCTCTGCTTCCGCAAAAGCTTGAGCTTCCGTGGGAAAGTCTTGGACTCGCCCGATGACAGTGTGCGTTCGACCCACTTGTGGTCGGAGTCGCGTGTCACTTTGAAGCGCAGCACCCAAACCGCATCCCCCCCCAAACGTTCTTCTACTTTCAAACTTCCCCGATGCTCTCGAATCATCTATTTCCTCCGATTCGATTGCCGGGAACTGCCGGGGTTAATGATACCTCTTCGTAGACCGGCCATTTTGAAGGAAGTCCGCTCCCAGCCCGGAGGCGAGACCACCATGTGTTTCTGCGACCAAGCCCGATCTGTCGTTCACGAATTTGTCCAAAGCAGGCCACTTCGTCGTTTTATTGCTGTGAAAAACTAGCGCTCCGTCGATCACATGGAACAATTCCCGCCCTCCACTATGAATCACTGATTTGGCCAGTCCCCTGCGCTGGTTTCTCAAGCGAGAGTACAAAGATGCTGTCCGCAGGAGGGCGAACCGTGAAGAACGAGGGAAGGCGCGGAAGAATGCTTTCCAGCACCTGCGTTAGATATAACTGCGCATCCTCATCGTTCGCATATTCCGGCAACGGCACCAACATGAACATCGCCTTATCACCAGCATCCTTCCAGGCAATGAAGCCGGCTGGCAGACCAGCTCCGCACAGCAGGTCTGTTAGCTTCTTGCACCTACAGTCTTCGTCGTGGAATACGAGAAACGTGTATTGCTTGCAAAAATGTAGGACGACGGCAGCGCCTGCGAAGTGCAGTGTCATCTCATCAAGGTCCTTCAGCAGACTCTCAGCCGTGTGACCGTATGGGTCGCCCATTTATGAAGAAGTTTGGGTTCTCCTTGAAGTCACAGCAGAGGCTTACCGTTTGACCAGTAACTCAAGCAACAAATTGTCACGCGCCGAGGTCGCTCACAGCGAGGCTATGCTGGACAGTTCTCCTCTCTTCCTTGAGAACCTACTGCAGGCAAGTTTCGCACGCTTCCTCGCCCCGCTGCGCGACCAAATCCTTGAGCTCGCGGTGCAGCCGGACTGCTGGGGCGATCGCACCAGGGCTCGCCTGATCGCTGAACTCTTTGCTGGCCTAAGGGGGATTCCGGCCGAAGATGCGCGTGTGGAGGAAATCGTGCAGGTCTCAAATGTTGTGGTGCCCTGCTTCCTTCTCGAACTGGGACGCCGAAGACGGCACATTGAGATCGAATTTCCTGCTGATCCCTGCGATTCCGGCGCTCGCTTTCGGCTCCGCGCCGGACCGTCCTGTCCGGTCTATTCCATCAACGGCAAGCAACTAGTCCGGCTAGTCGCCGAGTCCGGCGAGGAACTGGTCGGCCTTTGCTATTTCGGTGATCAGCGAAGCCGTGAAAACGTTGAGGCGCAGCTGCCTTTCACGGGCGGAACGACCGATTCCTAAACACGGCCGCGTTCATCTTCTTCTTTCAACTATTTTCCGTTGACTGGATCCCCGACACTGTCGTCGCCAGATCGCCGCGCGAGTGATTGATGCTGGAAGTCGCTGGAGATGCGAAATCCCGGCCCGACAAAGGTCGATCAGCACAATCACTCGCGAGACAATCTGCCCACGAGATCTGGTTGAGGGCAAGGCTTGGCCCTGTAGGAACCGCGTATGCGGGTCGAGCCGGAAGATACAATCAGGGGCCTTCATCCTGATATCCTGATACTGTTAGAGTGTGAATCGAAGGGGGTGAAATGAGCCTTCCTGAAAATTCTTCGTGGAAAACACGACTGGTGGAGCGTGGGTTCCCGGATCGTTCATTTGACATTGAGTTTTGGCAGGAGCAGGGAGATGAGGCCATCTTTGCGGCTGCATGGGAAATGGTCGAATTAGCTGAGGAAATCAACCATGGCAGAAAACCCACACTACAAAGAACTGCTACAACTCTTAAACAAATTCGAAGTTGAATATTTGGTTGTCGGTGGCTACGCAGTCATGAAGTACGGGGAGCCACGTTATACGAAAGATCTCGACGTGTGGGTACGCAATTCAGCGCAGAATTCAATCCGAGTAGTCGCAGCGCTCAAACAATTCGGGGCTCCTCTAGAGCATGATGGGATAAATGCAGAAACATTCACCGGAAAGCAGGTGGTCTACCAAATTGGAGTCGCTCCCGTGCGCGTTGATATTCTGACCGAAATCACGGCCGTAGAGTTCTCCGATGCGTGGCAAAAGAAGGTTGCAAGCAGTTTCTTTGGTGTCCCGGTGCATTTCATTTCCCTGGATGACCTTTTGACCAACAAGCGTGCGTTAGGTTGTGACAGCGATCTGACAGACCTTAAGCGGAATTCGAACGCGGCAAAGCCAGACAAATAGGCTGCAACAAACCCACTTCCGATTCTGGCTTGCACACTCAAAATCTGAACCGCCTGAGCAATCGCTAGCAGGGCTCGAATACCTTACCCCCAACGACAATGTGAATCAGCGTTTCCGAGCCAACTCTAGCGACAACGGGGACGAGGATATTCCATTCTGAACGTCTGCCAGATCCCTACACATCCTTACGAAGGGAGAGCTGTCATGAGCCCAGCCAACGGACACGCCAATAACTCTGCAAATATTCCCAGCACAGCAGTGCAGCAGTTTGCTCCACCGGCTAGCGACATAAACATCCCCACTATCCTGACACCGACCGCGGCAACGATCAAAGAACTGATCGCTAGTCTGGAGGTACCTATTCATCCTTCGGTGATCGAATGGCGCGTGACCAACACCAGCAAAGGTGGTTCGCCGCGCGGGCAGGTTAAGTGGGTGCGCCATGGCTAAACCTCGTAGGTCGAAGTCCTGTAGTCTTCGAAGCGATCGTTGCGTTCAACCGTGATCTTGCGGGTTTTCACCTTGATAACGTGAAACCAGCTTAAGCGCAACCGATTCAACGGGGAGAACACCATCCTTCCTCGAAACTCCATTTGGAAGACACGACTGGTGGAGGGCAGCTTCCCTGATCGATCGTTCAACATCGCGTTCTGGCAGGAGCAGGGAGATGAAGCCATTTTTGCTGCCGCATGGAAGATGGTGGAACTAGCTGAGGAAATCAGCCAAGGCAGAAAACCCACACTACACAGAACTGTTGCCTTGCCGACTTCCGGAGACTAATCACTGCAGCAAGACCCTCGACGCATGGCATGCAGCAGGTCGTAAAACTTGCGCGGACCTGCGCCCAGGATCCGGCCGTCCTTCATGACGGCATTCTCGTAAATGCGATGAACGCCGCGCCGTAATCAAATTCTTCCCAAAAAAGAAGCGCTCGGCACGGCTCGTGGCCGCTGGCGCTTTTAGTACTGGGTCTACTTCGATTCCTTAATGATTGCGTCCGCAGCGTTGCCGGCCACGACCCAGCTTGCCGACCCGGCCACGACGGCTTCATCCTCAAACCACAGAAATCCGAAGTCATCGATGCACTCCGGAAAATCCGGCTTGATGATGATGTATCCCGGAATCATGGCACCCGGGATGTAAGCATTGTCGGCGCGATTGTTGCTGTACGTCTTCGTCTTCGAAACCGTACCGACTCCAGCTACATACGAAGTGCTAGATACCGGGTGCGTGCCGAGAATGTAGTTGACGGCGCGAAGTGTGTAATCGGGGCTCACGAGATCCGGAAACGCCTTGTGCAGGAAATACATTCGGATGGCCATGTCCACCACTGCGCCCGATCCGCCCCAGGTGCCGAGGCTCGGGGGCACGCCGAACGGGGTGGCGTCCAACCGCTTGTCCAAACCCGCCATGTATGTCTTCACTGCTTCGCGCATTTGATCTTTCGCGCTCGCGTCCAGATAAGGCAATGCCCGGACTGCTGTCCAACCATGGAGGTCCATCTGCTGCGGGGTGATCATCTGAGGAAACAATTCCTTTAGACGGGACTTGTATGGCTCGGCACCATTCGTGGCGATGGTCAATTCCAGAGCCGCAGCCCAGTCCAGTCCGACGCCAAATCCGCCACGGCCGAAGCCGGCCGGCGCAGCTGTTTGTGCGCTGGTGGTGCCAGAGCTTGTCGGAGCGCCCGAGCTGCCCTCTGGGTTACGACCGCCTTGTGCGCCAGAGGCCACACCCTGAGACGCAGCCAGCACACCACCTCCGGGGGCACCTGCCGGAGCCTCTCCATCTAAGCCGCCGCTGGCCGGATACTGCGTTGGGTGAGCCTTCGCGTCCTTCCATGCTTTGATCGCGGTCTCGAGGCAGTCTTTCGCTAATGCGTCGTCCCAGCCTTTCAGCGTATCCGCCGCTGCAGCCAGCGCCGCAATGGCATTCCACTGGAAATACGGGTTGTTAGTAGTGAAGATCCAGCGATCGTCCGGCTTGCCGGAGTAGTCGCCCTTCGCTTCGTTCGGGCCGAGCTTCGGGTCGTAAATGCGGCCGTCAGTTTTCGACGCTCCGTCGCCCAGGTGTGTGTATTGGCGCAGATCTGGCTCGTGAGTGCCGCGGATGGCGTGGCCGATGTTGTGAAACTGCGCCAGGATGAGCAGTGCGCCGTGCTTGACTTGCTGCACCGTATCCGGCACGCCATCGGGACGGTGCATCTCAACCTCACGGGCGGCTTCATCCACTGCAAGCTCGTCGTACTTGAGATTGAATTCGCGATACGCCAGAGCGAGGCTCTGAATCACGCTCAGCTGCGCAGGTTCCTCGAGGTCGAAGTCGCCGGCATCGTACCAGCCGCCCACGTTCATTCCAGGGATGTGATCGCCGCCTTTGTACTTCCCGTCCGTTGCTGTGACCTGGTTCCAACCGTCGAATTGCTCCCCAACTACGGGCGCCATACGGCCATCATCCAAGTGCGAAGCGCCATGCCACATGCGGTAGCCTTCGCGAACGGAAACGTGATCCATCTGCTCCGCAAGGTGATGGTCCAGGCTGTCTTGCCAGATATTAGCGTAAGCGTCCTTTGAGATGGGGAAGGGGGCCGTACGCTGGTCTCCATACTCGACAACATAGAGGCCGGGGTCCTTCACGGGGGTGAAGTCGAATTTCGAATAGACGTAGCGCAGCCAGGGTGTTGAAGGCGTGATCAGGCCCTCGAACACCTGCTTGTAGGATCCGTCTTCCATCAGGCGCAGCACTCTGGCCGTCTTCGGGGCGTTGTACTTCGGGTCGAGTTCGAGCACCGCCACCTTCGAGAAGCCCGGCGCATAACCGACCTGGCTGTGCGCGATCATCGGCGGCCGCGTCCAGTTCGGAATCACGTCCGGCCTGATGTGCCAGACGATGGCGCCGGTGGTCTTGCCCGAAGGGATCAGTGAACGCAACACGAACCAGCCGTTCTGCGCGCGGTCGCGTCCATCAAACAGCATGAGCTTGGCCGTATCCGATGCTACATTCACCCGGGCCAGCGCGTCGTCGATCCCCAGGGTGATGCTCTTGCCCTCGGCGAACGGCAGCGGCTGAGTGTATCCCTTGGCCTTATCCCAGTCCTCCAGGTAGTACGCCTTTTTCGGTTCATCAGGCAGGGGCAAAACTTTTATCATCGGATCGTTAGGCGTACGCGGGAAGATGCCAGCTTTGGTTCCGTCCACCAGGTAAGCCTTGCCCATGTAGATCGAGGG
>PMMJ01000109.1:8227-16916 GCA_003162255.1 Acidobacteriaceae bacterium
GTGGCGATGCGCTGGCCGTGGAGAATCATCTCCATGGCCGTGTTCTTTTGGTCCACAAAAACGGGATGGTACGTGCTGTCGTAGAGAAAGACGCTGAAACCTCGAGTATCGAGGTAATTCTTGTCGGTCACCTTCATGGCAAAATCGGCGCCGGACAAGCCTGGGGGCGAGATCAGGGCCATGAGGAGACAAACTCTGATTTGCGTGAACATAGATTGGGAGATCCTGCTCCTTTGCCCAACATGATATGACATGCACACCGTCTAGGCGCCATTTGTTCCCCAAGCGCGCGGATTCCTGAGCGGGGTAGCTAAACGATGAGCAGCCCAGCAATCAAAGCTGGTGAGAGGGGAGTCGGCGACAGCGTTGGTCCATCGTTCTCGCCGGGCGCGGCTCCAGATCCTGACGAAAGCTAACGCTTAGCCGACTTAAGCTTACCGATCTGTGGCGGATAACAGGGCTGAGTGGGTAGCACGGAATTGTCGTCTAGCTCCACCGCCGTTCGCGATGGACAATAAAAAGCCGCAGCCTTCCAAAACAAGGCCGTGCGACCGTCAACCGGCGAATATGAAGAAGGACACGGAAAACAAATCAACCTCCGTTATCTGAGCTGTGATCTTGACCTGAGAGAAGGCGGGTACACGCGGGTGCAATCGTTCAATGGGACGAGCGGGCAGCGGTTCAATCTGCGTTAGACGTCGGATCTTTCCGTGGTTTGAAGTAATAAGTAATGATCCGGAGCCGAAGACGCAGCAATCGTGAGCCTTACTCTTCCGCTGGACCACCTCAGAATCGAGCACGGCCAGCTTAAGCTGACTGCAACTCGGCTGTGGTCCAGCGTCACCGATCCGACTACGGGGGCAATGCGACCAATCAGCGGACTCAATCCTTTTGAATACACCATCAGCTTTCGTGAAGCGTGGTACGCCAGACAAGTCAAAGACGGAGTTCAGGTAGTGATCTGCCACCCCAAACTGGTGGAAACAGGCCTGGATCTGTTGGACTTTCCGACCATCATTTTCTACGAGTCTGGATATTCGCTACACACGTTACGGCAAGCGAGCCGCCGGTCGTGGAGGATCGGACAACGGCGACCGGTGCGCGTGAAATTTCTTTGCTCTGAGGGGACCATGCAGACTTCCTGCCTCCGCCTGATGGGGAAGAAGCTCCTTGTAGCACTCACCATGGAGGGAAAATTCGCCGGCGAGGGATTGCAGAGCATCGATGAAGACGATGACATGCTGTCGGCGATGGCTCGGGAACTGGTCGAGAGGAACGGGATCGGCGATACCGCCGACTCCGTTTGGAGAGCCATCAGTACAGAACATCAAAAGCTATTCCCCACGAATTCTCGTGGCGACGATGATGCCTTACCCATCGAAATGCCCGGTGTTCTGCTGGATACTCAGCCTGACCGCGCGCGTCTTGTTGAAGATGCCATGGACGCCGCGTCTATCGTAGTGTTCGGACAGCGGCCGCAATCGTTGTCAGGTAAGAAGCGGCGCGCAAGGTCCGTAGTCCCCGAGCAGACGTCGCTATTCAGCTTGAGTTAAATCAGGCAAAATAAGGGAGACGTCTCGGCACATCTGGCCGGTCGTAGAAACGGTGGCCTTAAGATGATTAAGGATGCGGGGCAGTAGCCCGAAGGAGTTGGAGATGTTCACACCGAATCTGAGCATTCTTCCAGAGCCTCAAAGGCGACTTTGGGCGGAATTGCGAGACACTCCGAAGGCGTTTGTGCTTTATGGAGGTACAGCTCTGGCATTGCGGCTGGGGCACCGCCAATCGGAGGACTTTGACTTTTTCTCGAACAAGCCCTTCCACCCCGATTCACTGCGCGATAGCATTCCCTACCTGAAGCACGCGGAAATGACCCAATTCCAAGACAACACACTCACTGCCCTAGTGGATCGGAATGGGCCGGTGAAGCTGTCATTCTTTGGATCTCTAGGAATCAAGCGCGCACGGGACCCTGATGTTGTCGAAGAGAATGGGGTTCAGGTTGCTTCGATGCTGGATCTTCTTGCGTCAAAACTGAAGACGGTTCAGTCGAGGGCCGAGGCGAAGGACTATCGGGATATTGTGGCCTCGTTCGACGCGGGCTTGAGCCTAGCGGAGGGTTTGGGGGCAGCAGCGGCGATCTATGGGAAAAACTTCAATGGAGCGCTCAGCCTCAAGGCGCTAACGTTCTTCGAGGATGGTGATCTTCCCAGCCTGACTCCCGCAGTGCAAAAACGACTTCGTGAGGCTGCGACTTCGGTAAACTTAAGAGAGCTTCCACTGGTTGCGGCTAAACCTGGTTTAAGTCGGCAGGAAGATGAATCATGAACTATTCCGAGGAACTCAAGCGAGTCGCAAAACGCGTGGTTTGGTTCAAAGCGCCCGAAGAAACTCTGCAAGAACCTAAATTGTTCCTTGCCCACTTGATGACGTATGGGACTCTAGGAGACATCGCTACCGCGATGAAGTACTACTCGGAGGCCGATTTCGATCTCGTCTTGAAAGACCCGCCGGCTGGGATCTTCGACCGCCGCTCCTGGAACTATTGGAACCTGCGCTACCACCATGAACCGGTTCCGCCACTCCCTCAGCGCCTGCTTCCCGGAACCGATTTCATTGGCACTTGACAGGTGTAGATCATAAGGCCGTGACTCCAGTCGTCACTAAAGCTGAATTCGGATACGCAATAATCCATCAGAGAACTTCCCGCCTGTAAACGCTGCGCAGACCCCTCTCCCAATTTTCTCAAACGATCAACGGCAAGCGTGGCGGCAGCCTGCGCCGTCACCACTTTCCAGAATGTCATTCCAAATCAACTAAGGAGGAAAGAAGTATGTCAGAAACTAGCACGCTTATTGGTTACGGTNNCGGCCGAACGATTGGCCGCGCAGAACTAGCACTGGTGCCAACACCAGAGGCAACGGAAACGCACCGCCCGGTCCCGCATCACGAGATCGTGCAAGCATTGGTCGAGACACTTGGCTTTCGGCACATCGGTGTCGTGCACGACGAGTACGCAGTCTCGCCGGACGGCATGAAAGCCTTCGGGGTTCTCGACCTCGCAACCGAGATGGAAGGGTGCCATTTCTCCATCGGTTTGCGAAACTCCCACGACAAGAGCATGCGTTTGGCGATGACTTGTGGCTATCGCGTGTTCGTGTGCTCGAACATGGCCTTCGCGGGGGATTTAACCCCCGTCCTTGCCAAGCACTCGAAGTCGTTCTCGCTGATCGATTGCATCTCGGTTGGCGTTGATCGCATGCAGCGGAACTTCGAGCCGATGCGGAAGCAGGTGGAAGCCTGGCAGAAAAGTGAATTGACGGACGTCACCGCCAAGGTGGTCATCTACGAGGCGTTCGTCGAGGGCAGACTCGAAGCTCCCAAGCACCTTGCCCGCACCGTGCATGACCTGTACTTTGAGCCGAAGTACGAGGAATTCCGGCCGCGAACGATCTGGAGTCTTTCCAATGCGTTTACGTCGGCATTCAAGGAACTCGATCCCGTCCCACAATTCAAGGCCACGGCCAAGCTGGGCGAATTCCTGGAGGCCCGGTTCTCACAATCGTTCTAGCCTCAGGGGCGGTCTCGGCAGCGACCGCTCCTTCTTAGCTAGCGAGCGTTGCGCGGAGGATTGGAAGTTTTTCCGAATAGCTTCCCGCAAGCCGTTTCTGGACCGCGACAGGCTCGGTTAAGGTGACGGCTGATGGTTCAGAGGCAGCTGTTTGACAAGTCACGGCGCCGATCGCCTTTATTAGCGCCCAAAGTAACCCTCGCGAAGTCTTATTGCATCCTAATTGCACCCAGATTTGAGCGCTGCCTTACCGAGGCCGATTCCACGTTCATTGTAGTAATCCAAGTGCACCCAGATTTCGCTTCACCCCGCAACACCTTTGGTTCATGGTGCCGGCAGGGAGAGTTTATTTTCCCGTACACCAGTTTTGCCAGTGTTATAGGACTTTTCTAGCCCGCTCAATCACTTACGTCGCAGCCTTCGCCCTGATTAGGGCCATTCTGAGCCTCTATTCCCCACAAAAACGGTAGGGGACGTTAGGGCAAAATCGCCCAGTTACCCGGCCTCGTAGACGGAATTCCCCGTTTTGCGCCCTGACCCTGAGTCTCCATTGCTTTCATTGGCGCTGGAGGCCCTCGATACGAGGGGGCATATTGATGTCAGTGATGCACTGCTTTAGGAAATGTCATGGCATTTCCTTCATGTAGTCGACACGCTTGGTTTTCCATTTGTAGGCTAAGGGCTTCTCCTTATGACCTCGGTCATCTAGCGTAACGAGGTGTGCCGGACTAGGTTGTACGCAGCACGACCCAACCCCACCGCAGGAAGGATTTGATTCATGAAGTACTCCCCGGTGCTATTTGTGCTCCTCGTGTGTCTGACCGGCTGCGGTGTGAACTCGGGCAATTCCGGCGCCCCCGACCTGCCGCCAACCCCGAATGCTAGTGCATCGACTTATGACATGCTCGCCTGGATGACCATGAGGCCGAATCTGGGAGCGGATCATCACATGGCGGGCACGGCCAATCCCCTGTACACAAGCGTTACAACCGATCGTCTCTACTGGACAAAAACCGCAGGCGGTTACCCCTGGGATATTCAGCTATACGACAAGAACTATGTCTACCTCTGGGTGACAGAGCTGGATTGGCACAACCCCCGCACCTTCAAAGCATTCAACAGCCCGACGCAAGGAAAGTTCAATCTTCCGTTTGCCCCGCGATTTGCCGAAGGTGGCTATCCAGGCTCAAGCATCACGATCAGCGACTCCACGTACGAAGTCCATTCTGACTGCAATTCCTTCGTCACCAAAGATCTAGGCCACGTCATCAACGAAGTCTGGGGACCCTACCAAGAATCGCTCGGGGGACAGCTTCCCGCTAACCTGCAAACGCTCGTCGTCAGCTATCGATACAGCTGCGACGCGAACTATTCCAACTGCGGCGACAAGGAGGAATTCCACCTCGCGCAGCCATATGGTCTTGTGAAGTGGCAGCACCAGAGCCTGGGAGCCAACGGGATATACGATCCTCCAGACAACGTAACGTACTTCAATCAGGTCGTTTCCGGGCAAACTACGCCGATCACGGCCTGCTTCTGACAGGAGGCTGGATGGCAGTACACCGATTCACGAAACTCTCGCATGGGACACCTTCGTGCTCGATCTCATCTAGATACTAGCTCAGCTTTGAGTTAATGGAGAGGGGACCACACTGCCCGCAGGCCTAACTTAAACGCTTGTCATCCTCGAACTATCGCGAACTTCCTCACCCTGTGCGTCAGGCTATTTCAATCTAGCCAGGACGTCGGAACTTTTGGCGAGGTCTCTGCCTTCTTCCTGCGACGCNNAGTTGGTAGAATCCACAGTCCCTGCAATTAGCAAGTTTGGTGGCAAACGCGCCCTGCACCTTTCCGCCGCACAAGGTGCCAGCGATATACCAATAACTTGCTTGGCCTCGGTCACTGTCGCGAACCAATACACATCCAAACACTCTGCTCGTAGCGTGCCATTGAACGAGTCCACGTGCGCGTTGTCGGTCGGTTTTTCCCGGCCGCGAGAAGTCGATCTGCACCTGGTTGTGATATCCCCAGAGATCCATGATCTGGCTGGTGAATGACCTGACCGGCGAAATTTGCACCAGGTGGAATGAGAGGGAATCCACATGGAGGAAAAGCGTCATGCCCATGCAGAGGCACAAACCAGAGCAAATCGTAACGATGCTGCGACAGATTGAAGTCTGCATCGCGAACGGGAAAACCACTCCACAAGCCTGTAAAGAAGCCGAGATTACCATCCAGGCGTTCTACCGCTGGCGGAAGGAGTACGGCGGTTTGAAGATGGACCANNAGCGGCGGGCGTGCCGAGTGGTGCGGCAGTGGCGAGGGACACAACGCTACTTGCCGCTGCGGCCCACGGACGAAGACGAGTTGACGCAGGCGATCTTGGCCCTGGCGGCGAAGTATGGGCGCTACGGCCACCGGCGCATCGCGGTGTTGTTGCGGGATGGCGGTGGGCAAGGATCGAGTGCAGCGGATCTGGCGCCGCGAAGGGCTGAAGGCACCGCAGAAACAGCAGGCGCGAGGGCGGCTGTGGTTGGGCGGTGGTTCGTGTGTGCGCTTGCGCCCGGAGCGTGTAAGAGAACATACCTTCCATGCTCTCCTACCCGCCACTCTCCGCGTTTGTCGCTGAGTGCGTGCTCGATACTCGCAACAATCTCTCTGCATAACTGAGCATCACCGAGATTCTGCAGTTCAATCGCCACTGGCATCGCATAGCAATTCTAGCCGAAGAGCTCGCCGCCCATTGGTTGGTGCAAACCGGTCAAAGCCTTGCGGGAAGTGGTGTCGAGGTGATCTCTGGCGAGTTTATGCACAATTTGTGTTGAAAACTACGAAGAGTGTGAGGGCGATGTCAGATCGGCTCACGAGGACTCTTTCCACGCAGAGCGGACAACCAAACCCGAGAATAACGGCGAAATTGTGTCCCGGAAATAGGAAAGGCTGCGACATTGGTTATGCTCCAGCCATCAGCTCCTGCGAGGGAGCCAACAGCTCGTCATGCCTGCCGGGCAAAATGCGGCTCTTACGCCGACCATCGCCTCAGCTATCCCGGTTCAGCGGAATGCACCGGCAGGCCTTCGTGCATTCCAGCCATGGCCACGTGCTCCTTTGCACGACATTCGACGGATACAAGTTCAACGCACCTGCCTTCACCCAGGACAGCGTCCAGCAGATCAATCGCGATTTCCAGGATGGCGCCATCGCCGTGAAAATCTGGAAGACCTTCGGCATGGAAATCAAGGACAGTAACGGCAAGTACGTTCTGCCGGACGATCCGAAACTGAAGCCGATCTATGAAGACATTGCCCAGCACGACAAGACTTTGCTTACTCATCTGGCGGAGCCGGACCTGGCATGGGAGCCGCTCGATGTAAAGAAGGACCCGCTGGCACAGTACTACCTTGAAAACCCGCAGTGGCACATGCTGAACAAGCCGGGTGTGCCCTCGAAGAAGGCGATCCTGGAAGCCCGTGACCGTGTTCTCGAGCAGAACCCAAAGCTGCGGGTCGTCGGCGTACACCTCGCCAGCATGGAGAAAGATCTGGATGCCCTCGGCCAGCGCTTGGACAAGTACCCCAACTTCGCCGTGGATACGGCTGCGCGAATGGAGTACCTGATGTACGGCGACCCGGAGAAGGTGCGGGCTTTCCTCATGAAATACCAGGACCGCGTGATCTACGGGACCGATCTCGACGTGAATCCAGACGCAGACGTACAAAAGTCGGTGAAGGAATGGAAGGAGACTTACGCCAACGATTGGAGGTTCTTCGCGACGGATGAAACCTTCCAGGTCGAAGGACACGCCGTTCATGGCGTGAAGTTGCCCAAGGACATTTTGCAGAAAGTCTATCGGACGAATGCCCAGCACTGGATCAGAGGATTGCCATGAACAAAACAATTACATCCATTCTTCAATGCTCAACTCTTGTTGTTGTTCTGTGTGGCGCTACCTATGCCCAGGTGGGCACCAGCACAAGTGGGATTTCTAACGGTTCTCTCACCGTCTCGCTTCGGAACCAAGGAGCAACGTATGAAGTGAGGGGAAAGGGACTTGAGAAGCCGGTGTTTTCCGCCCGGGTCGGCGCGCAAGTGGATCACCAGTGGCTGTGGTCCACGGCGTATCCGCAATCGCATACTTCGGCATCAGCTTTCCGTGACCAGTTAGGTCCTGGACATAGGTTGGAAGTAACCTTCACTGGGTCCGCAAGCAAACCTGATCTGAAGTATACGGTCGAACTCTATGACGAACTGCCGTTCGGCGATGTGCAAGTGCATCTGCAAAACCGAGGCAAGACCGCTGTGCAGGTGCAGTCCATGCGCGTGCTGGACGCGAGCGCTACGCCGGTGGTCGACCTTGGTGGTTCGGAAGAGGCCGAACGAGTGATGTCCGACAGCTTCAGCGAAGACCGGCCTCCGCTGCACATCTTCGATCTAGGCAAGGCTCGCGAATACAAGGGCGAGGATTCGTACTCTGATCAACTGACCCCTGTGCATTTTGCCGTAGGCAGCCAGCTGATTTACAACCGCAGCAGTCAATACAGCCTGCTTCTGGCTGCGCTTACATCTGACCGCTGGCTCACGCTCTATCACCTCGCAACCGAGGGAGGAGTGAGCGGGCATCCGCGGACGACCTCGTACACCGTGGATTGCACGGGCACCACCGAAGTGATGAAAAAGGAATCAATCCGGGAAAGCCCCCCCGATCAGCAGATCGAACTCAGCCTTTCTGTGAAGCCCGGTGAAGCGATTTCGTCCGAGAAGGTGATGTTCGCCGTCGGCAAAGACTACCATTCGCAGCTTGAGGGTTATGGAAGCGCAATCCGCGTGCTTCGCAATGCGCGCGTCTCCAAGCCTGCTCCGTGGGGATGGTGGAGCTGGACGGCTTACTACTACGGCCTCACAGGGGGCGCGGCACTCACCAACGCCCAGTGGCTTGCGCAGAATTTGAAGAGCTACGGCTACGACCTCTTCCACATCGACGAGGGTTATGCCTACGCGGATGGCGAATTCACTACTCCGAATGCAGCCTTGTATCCGGGCGGCGTTCGTGGCTTGGGACACCAGGCTACCGCGATGGGTTTGCGGCTCGGCATGTGGGTGGGAGCATTTCGCGTGTCG
>PMMJ01000003.1 GCA_003162255.1 Acidobacteriaceae bacterium
GAGCGCGAAGATGTTCTGCAAGCGCTTCGGTACGCTGCGTGGCTTGGGAACCCCTCATGAACCTGCAATTGCGCGCCATCGAAACCGCGGATCTTGAGCGCAGAATCGCGGAGTTGCAAAACTGAGACACTACCCCACGTACGAAGGGCTATTGATATTCGTCTTTTGTTCGCCTATAATCACTTGTGCAGGAATGCTTTTTATGCTCCTTGTGGCCTTCGGCCTTCGCCAACCAATGCGGCTGCCATGGTCGGCNNCCCGACGCGAGGCGATGATGGGGTTCGTCGCCGCCCCGCCGCAGGTATCGAGTCCGCGGACCGCGCGATCCTACGGTCACGGGCTTTTCAAACCATTTGGTGAGAACAACCGGGGAAGCAGTTAGTTTTGCTGCTGTTTCTCTTTATGGCGGGATGAAGAGATTGGTCAGGTTTCAGGGCAACAGGAAATACCAGCGCTTCCGCCCGTCAGCACGCCGTTGCAAACCCAGAGAATATGTGTATACTATATGTATATACATTGTTGGAGGATGGTGCATGGGCACTGCGCGGGTTTTTCGTTCGGGAAACAGTCAGGCGGTCCGGCTGCCAAAGCAATTTCGACTGAAGAGCAAGGAAGTGGAGATCTTTCGGCGGGGGGNNCGAGATCGTCCTGCGGGAAAAGGACGGAACCATGGAGCGAGCCTTCGATTTGCTGGCTGGTTTGCCGGATGATCTTGTCGTTGTTGCACGCGCGAAGGATCAACCGCAGAAACGCAAGGGACTCTAATGGAGCCTCGCTATCTGCTGGATACAAACATCTGTATTTACATCCGGCAAAAGAGGCCGGAGGAAGTTTTGCGCCGGTTCCGCAGGCTCCGTCCCGGGGAGGCCGCCCTTTCGGTTGTTACCTACGGCGAGCTGCTCTATGGCGCAGCAAAGAGCGTGCAACGGGTTGCGGCGCTTGAGCGGCTCCGCGAACTCGTGCATGTGCTGCCCGCGCTCTCCTTGCCGGAATCGGCGGCCGAGGCGTACGGATCGATTCGGGCGAATCTGGAATCGAAAGGAGAGATGATCGGAAACAACGATCTCTGGATTGCTGCGCATGCCGTGGTTGCAGGGCTAACACTGGTTACAAACAATGAAAGCGAATTTCGGCGCGTGCATGGGCTGAAGATCCAGAACTGGGCCGTCTAGCAAACCTCCATGACCGGCCTGTCCCGAAGCTTGCAAGCAGGTTCGAATTTGCAAAGCCGGTTAAAGATGACTCGCCCGTGTTAGCTGAACCGGGGTGTCTGCGAAATAGGGGCACCAAGCGATTGATTCAACGGTGCAAATGCCCGAGACCTTGGATGAATCAGTAAAGCTTCGGATTAGAGGTATTGTCGCGAACGCATCTCGATAGTCTCTGAATGAATTTTCAAATCCTGGGAACTAGTTGTATTGCGCGACCCGGCTGGTCATCTCGCGTTTGAGGCCCCGAACGGGACTGACTAGCGGAGGACTGCCCTGCCGGCACATTGCGACCAAGGAGATGAAATATGAAGCACAACAAAACAGTCACCGACGCTGTTCGGGCTCTCACAGGCAGGTACCGGGAAATCTAGCCCTTGCCTTGCAAGAGCCAAAGAATCACTACTTGGGGACTTTGCGCCGTCTGCCACATGCGAGAAAGGAGTGGGGCAGGCCGTTTCGTCGAATCGGATGGGGGGCAAAATGTTCGACCACCTGCCAAAAATAAAGACTAGTCTACGTCCAGGTGCATTCGCGAACCGGTTCGAACGTTATCGGAACTCGAGAAACCACGGGAGGACGCACACTATTAGGTGGGCGAAGGATGTAGCGTGCCTCCTGTAAGTGTCAAAACTGGTATGGGGGAAATCTGGAGGAAATGTTAGAATTTGTTCATTCTTCGCCAACATCGATTCAGCGAGACACCGAAAACGAGCCGGGTACGCACTTCTGAGGTTGACTGATGCCATTGCAGCCAAGACGCGATAACTCTGATGGCTCGGAAGCTCTGGAATCCCTCGACCTGCTACCGGTTAAGGGTCGTCAATCCGTATCCCCATATTTTGCTCAACAGCAAAACCCTATACTGCACTACTGGCAAATTTTGTGGAAGCGAAAATGGGCGGCGCTGGCCACTTTTGTCATTGTTTTTGCACTCTCTGTAATTGCAACCATGAATGCGACCCGCCTGTACCAAGCCACATCGAAGGTAGCGATCTTTCCAGAAAACCCGAATGTTTTGGGATTCAAGGACGCCGAGTTTAGTTCTCCTGACTTCGATTATGAAGCGACCATGGCAACCCAAGCCGCGGTTCTTCGCAGCGATGCTCTGGCCATGGAGGTGATCGATGCCTTGCACCTTGACCGAGACCCGAAGTTTGCGGGTGTAACGGGCCCGCAAGCTGAAGACTCAATTCGAGTTTCGAGTATGCAACCTGATCCGGCGAAAGCAGCTGCCTGGCTAGGCGCATTTCGCGGTGGGTTAAGCGTCCAGGTAATCCCAACCTCCCGGCTTGTAGATGTCAGCTATACGCATCCAGACCCTCGCCTAGCAGCCGAAATCGTCAATGCATTGGTAAAAGCGTTCACCGAGGAGAACTTCAAGACAAAATACGAGTCTGTCACCCAAACTTCAGTGTGGCTTTCGAAGGAACTCGCCGATCTTCAGTTGAAAGTCCAAACATCCGAAGAGAAGCTTGTCCGCTACCAGAAAGACCACAGCATTCTCGGGGTGGATGAGAAGCAGAACATCGTAACGGCCAAGCTGACCGAACTGAACAACGAGCTGACAGTGGCCCAGACCGATCGCATTCAGAAGGAGTCCAATTACAGGCTCGCTGTGGCTGGGGAGCCTGCCGGATTGGCTAAAACGTCCCGCGAAGGGACGAGCGGCTTGCTGGAGAAGTTGCGTGAAAAGGAGGCTGACCTCAATACCCTATACGCACAGGCTACAACTGAGTTCGGTTCCGGATACCCTAAGGTTGTCGAACTGAACAATCAGCTCAAACAGGTGCGTACGGAAATCGTAGCCGAAGAAACGAGAGTGCAGCATGGGGTCCGCGATGAGTATTTGGCCGCAGTTCAACGGGAGAATTTGCTGACGACCGCATTCAACCAGCAGAAGCAGGAGGCTAACCAGCTCAACGAAAGCGCGATTGAGTACTCGGTGCTAAAGCGCGATGCGGAATCGAACCGACAGCTATACCAAGATCTTCTGCAGCGGCTGAAGGAAGCGGGCGTGAGTGCAGGCCTCCGATCGAGCAATATCCGCGTTGTCGATATCGCGCGAACTCCAACGCAACCAATAACACCCAACGTGCCCCGGAACCTCCAGGTCGGCCTTCTGCTCGGCCTTGCCTGCGGTATTGGACTTGCGTTCGTGCTGGAGAGTCTGGACACCAGCATCAGGAGTATCGAAGAGATTAGCGCGATTTCGACGCTGCCGGCGCTCGGCACGATACCGCTACAGCTTTCAAGTAAAAGCCCCTTGCGTAAACGGCTAAAAACGACGTCGGCCGAGACCGAGACGCCTGAATCGTCTGCTCTGGTCACGTATGCACGTCCGAAGTCAGAAGCAGCGGAGGCATACCGAGCGCTCCGCACTTCGATTCTTCTCTCCTCGTTTGGTGCCCCGCCCAAAGTGATACTCGTCACTAGTGCCATACCGCAAGAGGGGAAAACTACGATCAGTGCGAATTCAGCGCTGGTCTTGGCGCAGAGCGGGAGCCGCGTATTACTTATCGATGCGGACCTCCGTCGGCCCGGCATTGACAAGCTGTTTGGCTTTCGCTCTCGTGCAGGCCTCAGCACCCTCATAAGCGGAGTCGACAAGATCGAAGATGTGGTAGTTCCGTTTACTCAAGTGCCGAACCTGTGGATTTTGCCAGCAGGCCCAATTCCGCCACAGCCTGTCGAGTTGCTCGGCTCGACCGTCATGAAGGATCACATCACACGCTGGCGGGATGAGTTCGACCACATAATCATTGACACGCCTCCATGCTTATCCGTGACCGACGCAGTCGTTTTGTCTCCTGAGGCGGACCGAGTCATCCTGGTCGCGCGCGCGGGGAAGACTACAAAAGCCGCCCTTAGGCGAGCTTGTGAGCTGCTGCTGCACGTCAACGCCAGAGTTATGGGTATTGTCCTAAACGCGCTTGATCTCCGTTCGGGCGGCGGCTACTACTACACCTACGGCGGTCCAGACGCGCATCGCTACTACGATGACGCCTCGCCGCAAGATGAGACTACGACCGCCAGCAAAGTTTCGTAACATCGCTGACTGTAATTTTTATGCAGCCACGTAGCCGGCGCAAAAGTTACCCTCGCCGGTAGGGATCAGATGCCGATTGAATTGCGGTCGACGCTCCGGAAGTTTTCTTTTGCTGCCGCCTGTTGCATTCTGGTGGGGCTGTATCTGCATTTGGCCCTGCGGGCATACCTCGCGTCCCACCTGGCAGCGAGTCCGGACTTATCGAATCTCAACAAAGCCATTCGGCTAGAACCATCGAACGCCGAATATCGCGATCTGCTCGGCCGAAGTCTGGCATTCTCCGGCACAAATCTCAATGACGCTATTGCTAACTATCGGACAGCGGTGCATTTGAACCCCTATGTAGCGTGGTACTGGCTGGATTTGGCGGGTGCCTATCAGATGGCTGGCCACACCAGCGAGCAAGAACAGAGTGTCGAACAGGCTGTGGTAGCGGACCCAACGACTCCGCAGGTCGCCTGGGTGGCCGCAAATTTCTTCTTGGTTCAGGGTGATCAGGAAAGCGCACTTCGTAATTTTCGCGTTGTTCTCGCAAACGATCCGGAGGCGGTTGACTCTGCGCTCCAGCTCTGCTGGCGTGCAACCGGAGACGCGAATCAGGTTCTTGAGCGGGCGCTGCCGCGAAGACCGGATCTGTACCTTTCGTTTCTGCGTTTGCTTATCTCCAAACAGGAGGTGGCCGCCGCGGAAGACGTCTGGAACCATCTGATCGCATTAAACCAGGAGTTTTCGACGAAGGATGCATTTCGCTATTTTCGATTTCTCATCGAGAAGCAGGAA
>PMMJ01000518.1:0-713 GCA_003162255.1 Acidobacteriaceae bacterium
GCAGCGCGAAACCGGCGGCAATCTGGCCGAGATTCTCGACAACCTTTCCTACGTCATCCGCGAGCGCTTTAAGATCCTGCGCCAGGTCCGCGTCCACACGGCCCAGGGACGGCTCACCATGGTTCTGCTCATGGCTCTGCCGCCCACGATCGTGGTCATCATGACCATGCTCAATCCAGGATTCATCCGCCCGTTGTTCACCGACCCGATCGGACACGCTTTGATTGTCGGGGGCATCACTTTGCAAACGATAGGTTACTTTTTCATTCGCAGAATTATCAGGATANNTTTCTCACCATCGTGGTGATCGTGTTCGCCTTTGGAGCGGCCTCGGTTGCGCCCTCGTCGGTGCTCGGTTCCCGCCTGCGCGAAATCGGATGGCAGCGTCCCAAGGCCCCGGCCAAGCCCGCCATGCGCGAGCGCATGCAGCAGGCCCTCGATCCGCTGAGCCGCGCCTTGCCGGTCTCGCCCGCGGATGTTTCGCAAACCCGGCTCTGGCTGATTCAAGCGGGATATCGCAGCCCGCAGCACGTTACTATCTATCGCGGATTGCGCGTCCTGTTCGCCGCCATTGGTTTCTTCTCGGTTCTTCTGTTTACCGGATTCAATTCGCCTCTGCTGCTTGTAGGTCTAACCGGATTCGGCTATTTCATTCCCCGATTCCTGCTGAAAAAGAGGTTGCAGGAGCGGCAGCGCCGCATTCGCCTCGGCCT
>PMMJ01000518.1:752-8746 GCA_003162255.1 Acidobacteriaceae bacterium
TCGGCACCAGCGTGGCCCAGGCCTTGCGCGTACACTCCGATTCCCTGCGCACCGAACGCCGCCAGCGCGCCGAAGAACAGGCCGCCAAGACCACCGTTAAAATGATCATTCCCCTGGTCCTGTTTGTCATGCCCTCCCTGCTCTTCGTCACCGTAGGGCCAGCCGTGATTCAGTTGCTGCACATATTCATGCCGGTTGGAGCGGGAAAGCGCTAGGNNATTTGTAATTTGTAATTTAAGAGCGGGATCGGCGGCCTTCCGGTTTTAAATCACAAATTACAAATCACCAATTGCAAATTGAGGGTTGTTCATGCCTCCGTCCGGGCCCAAGGGATACGCTTTCAACCGCACTCGCACCACCTATCTCGCGACCGATCTCCTGATCGCGCGCACCCACTGGTCCCGTTTTCGCGGCCTCATGGCCACCGATTCGTCCCGTTTCGCTCGCGGCCAGGGACTGTGGATTAACCCTTCCCACGGCATCCACACTTTCGCCATGCGTTTCGCGATCGACGCCGTGTACCTTGACCGCGATCGAATTGTCATCCACATCGAAGAGGACATCAAGCCCTGGCGCCTGGCCGCCGTTCGCGTCCACGCCGCCTCCGTGCTCGAGCTTCCGACCGGCACCATCCGCGAGTCCCTGACCGTCGTCGGCGACCAGGTGGATATTTCTTTCGAAGAACGTCCCATCCACACCGAAGCGGCCTGAGATTCAGTTCTCCAAATCACGCGCCGGTTAAAGATGTGGAAGGCGCCCCAGGTTCGCGCCCATCCTTTGGGCGCTAACCTGGGAGAGGTCCGGCGGGCACCCGTGATAACGCATCAAATCACTAGCGATGTCCTTGCCAGTGCGAAGAAACCGCGCTAGGGTTATAGGCGTATGAGCGATTTGCGAAGCCAGATAAACAGCCTCTCCGCTGCGGAGAAGGCAGAGTTGCTGGATACGGTCTGGGAAAGTCTGGAAGCGGACGCAGTATCTCTGACGGATGCGCAACGGGCGGAGCTTGATTACCGCATTGCTCGGCATGAGCAGAATCCTTCCGCTGTCATCCCCTGGGAACAGGTCAGGGCGGGCCTGGTTAAGAGACCGTGATAATCCCGGTTGTCTGGACACCGGAGGCGAATGAGGATTTGCTGGAAGCGCGGGCCTGGTATGACAACATTCGCCCGGAGCTTGCGGAGCGCTTCGCACTGGCGGTCGAGGCCACGGTTGCGGCAATCGCAGACAATCCATTGCAATTCCCTGTCGTCCACCGGGGCCGTAGGCGTGCGGGAGTTTGGCGCTTCCCATACGGAATATTCTTCGAGGTTCAGGAGCATCGGATTGTGGTAATCGCCTGCTTCCACGGCAGACGCAATCCGAGGCGCTGGCAATCGCGGTAGGTGCTGACAACTCTTCAGGATTCGCTTGGCGTGGCTGTCAGAGATTTCGGTATTGTGTCCTTAAATAAATGCCCCAATGATCCCTCCCGCAATCACCCTTGACTCCGTCTGTTAAAATAGATTCATAGCAAACAAGCATTTGCCTCAGCGCCCCCTGCTCCTTGACAACTAATCCGAGCTGTAGTCGGCCATTGTTTCAGTGGCCCGCCTCTTCGACCCGTTGATCGCGCGTCGTGCAAATAACTCCATTTCTTTGAATACTTTGAGAGCGAACTGGTAACCCGCGCGAGAAGACAGCCGCTAACTGATTGATTTCCCGTGGCAGGCCCAAGCGAGGACGCGTCGAATCGGTCCGGAGGCCAAGCTAACTCCTTATTCCGGAACATTTTACCTATAAGTCCTTATTCCTCAAAGATTTTGCAGGAATTTCTCTCTAAGTCAATGATTCCACAAGGCAGGGGGGAGGGGGGTACCCCTAAAGCTGGCAATCTTTGCCAACCAGGGAAGTTGCAACATCTCCGAGAAATCCCGCTCCACTCTCCGAGAGAAAAAAGACACGAAAAACACTGAAGTCACCGCGATAATCAGGCCATCCTTCTGGCACACTACACTAGTAGGAATTCCCCCAGAGAATAACGCAGTCCAAAATAATGCCAGAGATTGCCACCATTCCCGAGGTCGCCACGCAGTGGCCCGAGCCGCCGCGCCTGCTGGTGGAATGGTCGTCCCGATGGGAAGAGTTCAAGTCAGCCTTCGGTCCAGCACTCACTCGTCCTCCGAAGCGCTTGGCCGGAGAAGCGCCGGTTGGCATGTTTCCGTATCGCGGCATGATTGCCTGCTGGCTGCTGGAGTGCCTCCTGCTGGTGGCGCTCATCGTGCTCCCCGAACGCTTTGTGAGTCTTGAGATCCCCGCTCCTCCAACCCGTCCGCAATGGGACGTCATCTATTATTCCGGCGACGAGTTACCGCAAACGCAAGACCGGGGCGGCGCGCACGCCGGCAAGTCCGGACGCGCTGGCGGCCAGCAAGCCCACCACCGCTCGCAAACCATCCGCGTAGCGCGTGGCGATAAGCCCAGCGAGAAAGTCGTGGACGCTCCCAAGGTGAATCTGCCGCATTCTGATTCCGCAGTCGCCAATCTGATTGCGTTCAAACCGAATCCCGGACCGCCGCCCGCCGAAGGCCTGCGTTCGTCGCTCAGGGCGCCAATTCTGCCGGCAATGAGCGCGGTACCGCCATCGCCGGAGTTGAACACCTCGGCAAGCCGCGCTGCCAGTACTCTGACTCCGAACATCATCCTTCCCGCGCCGGATGTTTCTCACGCCAGCACGCGCACTTCGCCAACCTTGACCGCCTCCGTCGTGCCGCCTGCGCCGAATGTCTCGCCAGACAGAATGAGGACCGCAACCCCGCTCGCGCCGACCGTCATCGCGCCCGCTCCACGAGATGCGCAACGCGACCTGGCCAGTTCCCGCATCCCCATGACCCAAACCACAGACGTGGTTGCGCCGCCGGTTTCCGCGCCGCAGCGTGACATGTCCTCCGCGCCCAAGCTGTCGCTGCCCGCCCCCGCCATCGTCGCGCCGCCGCCATCGCAGGTCAGCCGAGATCTCAACAGTTGGGGAGGCTCCGCCTCAGGCGACTTGCGCGTGAAGCCTGTGCCGCCGCCACCCACAGCGTCAGGTGGAGGATCGTTAGCGAGATTTGCTGGAGCTGCGCTCACGCCTCAGGTCATACCACCTCCAGCCAGCATAGGAAGCGCCGGCTCGCAGAGAGGAAACGGCGGTCGCTCCGGCCAATCCGCGGGCTCAATGCTGGGCCCCGCCGACGTCGTACCACCTCCGCCAGGCCTGGGCGGCGGCAAAGCGCTCTCTGGCAGCGGACGCGGCAACAAGGGCGCTGGCTCCGGCGGTCCGTTCGACCTCGGTTCAACCATAGCTCCGCCGAATAGCGCCGGAGGAAACGCTGCTGGCACCGGTGTCGTCGTCTCCAGCCAACCGGGAACACAAGTTGGACTACCGAACTCGACCGGCGGTGGCGCTCTCGCCATGTCGCCAAGCGGCACGGCAAAGAGCGGTCTAGGAGGAAGCGGCGGCGGAGCAGGCATCGGCAAAGGCAATGGTCCCGGCAGCGGACTACAAGGAGAAGGCTCGGGCGCGGGCAGAGAAGGCACAGGACGCGGCTCCGACCCCAACGCCCAGGGAGGAATCTCGCCCTACCCCGGCCCCGGAGGCGCGGGAACCGGCACCAGCGGAGCGCCCGCCCTGCCCGGAGTATCCGTGCAGGGTGGCACCACCACCATCACACTGCCCAGTTTCGGATCGCCGGGCGGCGAAGCGCCATCGACGGGCCCCGGACATTCCTCCACCAGCGCTCACGGAGGGCCAAGCTACACGGTAAAGGCGACTTCAAGCTCCGGCGGCGCCTTCAATCGCTACGGCCAATTGAAGGGCGACAACTACACCATCTACATCCAAACGTCGCTCGGAATGGCAGTGATGCAATACGCCGATGCGACATCGGCCGCGCATCGTTACTCCGGCGACCTCACGAAACCTGAGCCCATACGCGATGACTTGCCTCATGGACTGCGCCCAACTCACGTTGTGTTCGCCTGCATACTCGACCGCTCCGGAGATCTCAAAGACCTGAAGGTGCTCGAGCCGGGCGCCCCCGAAACGACCTCAAAGATTCTGGCGGCTCTGCATAGCTGGAAATTTCGTCCAGCACTTCGGGGAAACGAGCCCGTGGAAGTAAATGCATTTCTGGGATTTGGAATCGATACGCGCTAGACAGCCTTCGTCTCCCAAAGATGGAGAGACGAGCGTCCTCGCCCGCCCAGCGTAGGGCCGACATGTGCTATCATCGGCGCTAACTAACCGCGATGGTGGCGCAATGGACACTGTCGTTCAAGTCAAGAATGAAACTCCGGCAGAGCCCGGACTTAGTTCTCTGCTGAGGCTTTTCGCATTTCCCTGGTTCGCCCTCCTTTTTCTGATCATTATCTTATTCGGATTAGTCCGTTACCATCTGCGGGACATGCCCCTTGAACGCGATGAAGGCGAGTACGCCTTCGCCGGACAACTGATGTTGCAGGGCATTCCTCCATACAAACTTGCCTACAACATGAAACTGCCGGGTACCTATGCTGCGTATGCCGCGATCCTTGCGGCGTTTGGTGAAACGCCGGCGGGAATCCATCTTGGGCTCTTACTGGTAAATGCGGTTACGTCGTTGTTGCTGTACTTCCTGGCCGCACGCCTTTTCGGAAGACTGGCAGGAGTTGTCGCGNNTCGCGGGCGCTAGCTACGCCCTGCTTTCGACAAGTTCCTCGGTGGAGGGATTCCAAGCGCACGCCACCAACTTTGTCGTGCTTCCGGCGATACTTGGCATTTTGCTCCTGTTGCATGCTCTGCAATCCGGGCGATTGTGGCTGTTCCTGGTAAGCGGCCTAGTCGAAGGGATTGCCTTCCTGATGAAACAGCACGGCGTCTTTATTGTTCTTTTCTGCTTTCTTTATCTCGTCGTGAGCGCAAGGGAACGGCAGTGCAGTCCCCGAAAGATCTTACGTTATGCCGCGCTATTTGCTCTCGGAGCGATCCTGCCTTATGCAGCCACGGTCTGGCTTCTTTACTGGAGCGGTGTATTCGGCCAGTTTTGGTTTTGGACCGTTTCGTATGCAGTGGAATACTCGAAAATGGGCCCCCATCGTGCAGTTCGCGCGTTTCTCATGCACTCCCGCGCGGTGGTGGGTCCCGCCGCGCCGGTTTGGGTTCTCGCGGCCATTGGGATCACGGCTCCGCGATGGAACCCCAGCGCCCGAAAGCACTCATGGTTTCTGACAGCGCTGCTGCTATTTTCATTCCTGGCAATTTGCCCGGGAGCCTACTTCCGGCGCCATTATTTTGTCTTACTGCTGCCTGAGATTGCGATCTTGGTTGGTGTCGCCGTTAGCGCGGCAACCGAAGTGCTGGGCGGACTACAAAAACCAAAATACTTAATCGTCCTCCCGTCCTTGGCCTTCCTCGCCTGCTTCGGAAGCTCCGTCTTCCTACAACGCGCTTTTTGCTTTTGTCTGGATCCGGAAAAGGCCATGCGGGCCACCTACAAGGGCGAAGGCGCGATGGTATTCCTGGCGGCCAGAAAGACCGCCAATTACGTCAAAAACAACTCTTCTCCGTCCTCTCGAATCGCCGTGCTGGGTTCGGAACCGGAAATCTATTTCTACGCCAACCGGCATTCCGCCACCGGCTATATCTACATGTACGCTCTGACGGCACGGCAGACTTACACGGCTCGCATGCGGCAGCAAATGATCCAAGAGATCGAGACCTGTCACCCAGACCTCCTCGTCTACGTGGATGACCGGGATTCGTGGAACTATGTCGACGCTTCCGCGCCCCAGGTAGTCGCTCTATTGTCCTGGGCGCAAGAGTACATGCAAAACCAGTATGAGAGAGTCGGTGTGGTGGATATCGGCGAGTCGATTCAATATGTCTGGGGAGACGCTGCAAGAACCTATCGCCCACGCTCTGACAAAGCGATGTATGTGCTCAGGCGCAAAGTTGAATAGGGGAAAGATGTTGCAACTCGGGACGCAAACCTAGACCGGTTTCAGCGTTCCTCTATTCGCGATACAAGTCGGTGACTGGCCACGTGGGAACGCACACCCCTCCTGCGTCCGGTGGAGTAAAGCATCGCAACCGTGAACATGCGCGAACCCTGAGCGGTTCTAATATCCCTTTCGCTTATCCACTACGGCAAGCAAGGGTTGGCCACTAAGATAGCGGCGCAAATTCTCCGCGAACAGCGCGTAATGCCGCTCCCATAACTTGTCGGTCAGTGCCGCGGTGTGCGGAGTAATCAGCAGATTGGGCACGTCCCACAGCGGAGAATCGGCGGCCAGCGGCTCTTTTGGAAAAACATCGAGCGCGGCGCCGCCTATCTTCTTCTCACGCAGAGCGGCGGCGAGTGCGAATTCATCCAACAGCGGGCCGCGACCGACATTGATCAGGCAAGCTTCCGGCTTCATGAGCGCCAGACGCTCGGCGTTCGCGATTGCCTTCGTGCTATCCGTGACCGGCGCTGCCAGCACAATGTAATCCGCTTGCCGAAATACCTCGTCGATCTGAGCCGGTCCGAACACGGCGTCCGCGCCTTCGCTTCCCTTCTCCGGACGCTCACGCCCGGCGATCACCCTCATGCCCAGAGCTTTCGCACTCTTCACCACCGAACGTCCGATGCTGCCGAGGCCCACCATGCCCAGGGTTGCTCCCGCAACTTCGCGGATGCGAGGCAGTTCGTCCCACAGGATCTGCTGCCCCCAAATGTGTTTCTCCTGCAGGCGCACGGAGTCTGGAATTTTCTTGGCCAGCGCGAAGATGAGCGCGATGACATGCTCCGCCACCACTGGCCCATGCACTTCACGCGCATTGGTGAGAACGATGTCGCTGTTGACGAGTTCCGGAAATATGAACTGATGAACCGCTGCCGCCGGAGAGTGAATCCACCGCAGTTTCTTGGCCGCCGCGATCTGCTCCGGACGAATCGACCAGGAGATGATAATTTCAGCATCGACGATCTCTTCATCGACTCGCTTGTAGTCGGGAAGATGAACGGTTTCAATGTGCGGAAACTCGTGCCGCAGTCGCTCGGAAAACCACGAGGGAGCGTTCCACTGGTCGAAAGGATGGCGGACACAAATCAGAAGCTTGCACATCGAGTTCGTACGGATCGAGCCATCAGATGGTCGGGTCATCAGGTGATCGACAAATCTTCTCGGCGTCCTCTGCGGCTCGGGGGTTCAAGCCTTCTCGGCCTCCGCAAATCCGAAGGTCAAAGGAGAATCTATAGGAGGGCTCGCAGCTTTTCAAATCAGGACGAGATTAACTGGATGTTCATTTTCAGCGGGTCGACCTGTTGTCATATACTATCGCGGAGGAAAACATGCCGATCAGCGAATTGCTTCTCGTCGAATTCGATGAAGAAATAAAAAAGACGCGCACCACGCTGGAACGCGTTCCGGTGGACAAGAAGGATTTTGCGCCCCATCCCAAATCCATGCCGCTTGGCAAGCTGGCGCCGCACGTGGCGCAGTTGGCCGGCTTTGGTCTTTCGATACTCACAACTCCTGAGCTTGATTTCGCGAAAAGCAGCTACAAACCTCTGCCCTTTGAATCGGCGGCGCAACTGGTTAGCGCGCTGGATGAAGGCGCTGCCAAGGTCCGCGCGGCCCTCAAGAGCACGCCGGATGAAGCCTGGACGCAGCCGTGGAAGCTGAGCTTCGGAGGCAAACCGATCTTCGAAGGCTCCCGCTTCCTCGCCTACCGTGAGATGTTTCTGAACCACCTCGTCCATCATCGGGCGCAACTAGGCGTTTATCTGCGCCTGAACGGGAAACCTGTTCCCGCGATTTACGGGCCTTCGGCGGACGACACGATGGGATTTTAGCGGGAAGTTACGACATGAAAGTTTTGGGAGCGGCACGGATTCACAGGCTGCGGAAAAAGTGTCTTCTGCGTCGCAGTCTCACCTCAGCGGCTAAAGCCGATACTGAAAATAAGCCAGTTATCGCAGCGGTAACCCGCTGCGCCACCCAAAAACAAGCGC